>JAEWJX010000062.1 GCA_023386365.1 Actinomycetes bacterium
GACATCCGTCGCATCGAGACTCTGAAAGACGGCACCGAGGCGGTCGGCAACCGCACGCGCGTCAAGGTGGTCAAGAACAAGATGGCGCCGCCCTTCAAGCAGGCCGAGTTCGACATCGTCTACGGCAAGGGCATCTCACGCGAGGGCTCGATCATCGACATGGGCGTGGACAACGGGATCATCCGCAAGTCCGGGTCCTGGTTCACCTCCGGGGACGACCAACTCGGCCAGGGCAAGGAGAACGTCCGACAGTTCCTGGTCGACAACCCCGAACTCGCCAATGAGATCGAGGGCGAGATGGGCGACAGCCACGTCGGTCTGCAGGCCCGCCTCATGTCGCAGGCCCTCCGCAAGCTCACCGGTGGCCTCAACCAGACCCAGACCACCATGATCTTCATCAACCAGCTCCGCGAGAAGATCGGTGTCTTCTTCGGCAGCCCCGAGACCACCGCCGGTGGTAAGGCCCTCAAGTTCTACGCGTCCGTGCGACTCGACATCCGTCGCATCGAGACTCTGAAAGACGGCACCGAGGCGGTCGGCAACCGCACGCGCGTCAAGGTGGTCAAGAACAAGATGGCGCCGCCCTTCAAGCAGGCCGAGTTCGACATCCTCTACGGGGTGGGCATCTCCCGCGAGGGCAGCCTGATCGACTACGGCGTCGAGCACGAGATCGTGCGCAAGTCGGGCGCCTGGTACACCTACGACGGCGACCAGCTGGGTCAGGGCAAGGAGAACGCACGCAACTTCCTGCTCGAGCACCCCGAGATCGCCAACGAGATCGAGCAGAAGATCCTCGTGAAGCTCGGGGTCGGTGCCGCCGGCAAGGCGGCTCAGGCCGAAGCCTCGAACGTGGAGTCGCTCGGCGACAAGCTCGCCGCGCGCAAGGCGTCGGGCGAGTAGGGATCGTCGTGGATGAGACCGACGACCGGCTCGCCCCGGTCAGCTACCTGTTCGGCGAGCGAGGCGCGGACGCGCGCCCGTCGTCGGTCTCATCCCGACCCCTCGACGCCACCGAGCACGACGAGGAGGCGGGCTGGAACGACGCCTGGGGCACCGACGTCGACGATGCAGACGCGCGCGTCACCGATGCCGAGACCGAGCAGATCTCGATGAAGGCCCTCGCGCGTCGATCGCTGTCACGTCGCGAACTGGAGCGCACGCTCCGGGATCGCGGGGTCGACGACGACGCCATCGCGCGCGAGTGTGAGCGGCTGGTGCGAGTGGGTCTCCTCGACGATGCCGCGCTCGCTCAGACGCTCGTCGCAACCCTGCAAGAACGCAAAGGCCTCGGCCGCACGGCGATCGCGGCAGAACTCACCCGCAGGCTCCTGGCGCCGGCGGCGATCGAGTACGCCCTCGAGCTCATCGACACAGGAGACGAGCTCGCTCGGGCACGCGAGGTGGCCCGCAAGCGGGCGTCCCAACTGAGCAACCTCGACCGCGACACCGCCGTGCGTCGACTCAGCGGCTACCTGGCCCGACGCGGATACTCGGGCAGCACCGTGCGCGCGGCAGTGGATCAGGTGCTCCCTCTACGTCAGACCGGGTCGACGGTGCGGTTCCGCTAGTCTCCCTGGCATGACAACCACCACCCCCCGCACCCGCATCATCGGCGGCCTCGCCGCCGCCCTGTTCGCGGCGGCAGCCCTCGCCGGCTGCGCCTTCATCCCCAGCATTCCCGATGCATCCACCGGCGGCGGCTCCGACACGCCCGAGCTCGCCGGCACCACGTGGAGCGGCGTCGACTCCGACGGCGACGAGTGGGGCCTCGAACTGCAGAGCGACGGCACCGTCGGCCTCAACTACAACGGCGAAGCGTTCGACGACGCCGGCGATGTCTGGGCGCAGGCCGGTGACACGGTCACCTTCCACATCGGTTTCGACGACGGCGACATCGACATGATCGGTCAGTATGAGGGCCTCGACGCGCCGATGGAGACCACCGGCACCTACGAGGGTGGCACCTTCACCATCACCCTCACCCGCGAGTAGTCCACACCCGTCCGCCCCGGCAGCTGGGGCGGACGTAGGATTACCGCACCATGACGTTGCTCGACGCAGGCCCGGAGAACCGGGCGAACACCGCCCCGCGCCCCTACGAGGTGCGCACCTTCGGCTGCCAGATGAACGTGCACGACTCCGAACGTCTCAGCGGGTCGCTCGAAGCGGCCGGCTACGTGCGGGCTGCAGACGGCGACGCCGACATCGTGGTCATCAACACCTGCGCGGTTCGAGAGAACGCCGACAACAAGCTGTACGGCACCCTCGGGCATCTCGCGAACACCAAGCGTCAGCACGAGGGCATGCAGATCGCCGTCGGCGGGTGCCTCGCGCAGAAAGACAAGAACGTCATCCTCGAGAAAGCACCCTGGGTGGACGTCGTCTTCGGCACCCACAACATGGGGTCGCTCCCGGCGATGCTGGAACGCGCCCGGCACAACGGAGAGGCGCAGCTCGAGATCCTCGAATCCCTCGAAGTCTTCCCCTCGACCCTCCCCACCCGACGCGAATCCACCCACTCCGGCTGGGTGTCGATCTCCGTCGGCTGCAACAACACCTGCACCTTCTGCATCGTGCCCTCCCTGCGTGGCAAGGAGAAGGACCGGCGCCCCGGCGACATCCTCGCCGAGGTGGAGGCGCTCGTCGCCGACGGCGCCATCGAGGTGACCCTGCTCGGTCAGAACGTCAACTCGTACGGTGTCGAGTTCGGTGACCGGCTCGCGTTCGGCAAGCTACTGCGCGCCGCAGGTCAGATCGACGGTCTCGAACGCATCCGCTTCACCAGCCCGCATCCGGCCGCCTTCACCGACGACGTCATCGACGCGATGGCCGAGACGCCCAACGTGATGCCGCAGCTGCACATGCCGCTGCAGTCGGGTTCCGACCGCATCCTCAAGGCCATGCGCCGTTCCTACCGCTCGGAGCGCTTCCTCGGCATCCTCGACCGGGTGCGTGAACGCATCCCGAACGCCGCGATCTCGACCGACATCATCGTCGGATTCCCGGGGGAGACCGAAGAGGACTTCGCCGAGACGCTGCGGGTCGTCGAGCAGGCGCGTTTCGCCTCCGCCTTCACCTTCCAGTACTCGATCCGCCCCGGCACCCCCGCAGCGACCCTGCCCGATCAGCTGCCGAAGGCTGTCGTCCAGGAACGCTATGAGCGTCTGACGGCGCTCCAGGATCGCGTCTCGGGTGAAGAGGCGCAGAAACTCGTCGGCACACCGGTCGAGGTGCTCGTCGCTGCCGGCGAAGGGCGCCGCGACGACGAGACCCACCGCCTGTCCGGTCGCGCCGAAGACAACCGTCTCGTCCACTTCGACGTGCCGACAGGCGGTCCTGTGCCTCGGCCAGGCGACGTCGTCAGCGTCGTCGTGACCCGCGCGACTCCGCACTTCCTCATCGCGTCGCCGGAGGGCGAGGTGCTGCCGATCCGCCGCACCCGCGCGGGCGATGCCTGGGATCGTGCCGAGGCGGAGTCGTGCGCGGTGCCGTCCCCGGCCTCGCCGTCCGGCGTCCGTGCGGTCAGCCTCGGACTCCCCGGCCTGCGTCCCGCGTGACCTCGCTCGTCGCCGTCGTCGGCGCCACGGGCACCGGCAAGTCCGACCTGTCTCTCGACCTCGCCGAGCGGCTGGCGGCATCCGGACGCCCCGCCGAAATCGTGAACGCGGATGCCATGCAGCTGTATCGGGGCATGGACATCGGCACCGCGAAGCTCCACCCCGGCGAGCGTCGCGGGGTGCCGCACCACCTGCTCGACGTGCTCGACCCGCGCGAGGAGGCAAGCGTCGCGCGCTACCAGGTCGAGGCGCGCGCCGTGATCGACGACATCCTCGCGCGGAGGGCTGTGCCGATCCTGGTCGGCGGCAGCGGCCTGTACGTCTCGGGGGTCGTCTACGACTTCCGTTTCCCCGGAACGGATCCCGCGGTCCGTTCGCGCCTCGAGGCGGAGCTCGACGCCGTCGGTCCGGGCGCGCTGTTCACTCGGCTGCGCGCCGTCGACCCGGAGGCGGCGCAGGCGATCGGCCCGCACAACGGTCGCCGCATCGTGCGCGCCCTCGAGGTCGTGGAGTTGACGGGGGAGCCGTTCGGTGCGGGTCTCGGCGCGGAGTCGGTGCCGTGGCGCCCGACCACCACCATCGTCCTGGGGCTCGACCGCGCTCAGCTCGTCGAGCGTCTCGACGCCCGCGTCGAGCGGATGTGGCGTGATGGTCTCGTGGATGAGGTGGCCCGCCTGCGGCCCGAGGGCTTCGGTGTGACAGCGAGCCGGGCGATCGGCTATGCGCAGGCTCTCGCGCAACTCGACGGGCAACTCACCGAGCGTGAGGCGATCGAACAGACCGCCGCGCTGACCCGTCGCTACGCGCGACGCCAGGTCTCGTGGTTCGGCCGCGATCGTGAGGCGGTGCGGCTCGCCGCCGACGACCCCTCGCTGGTCGAGAAGGCGCTGAGCGTCGTCCAGACGACCGCCGGTAGGCTTCCCGGGTGAGTATCGAGATCGCCTTCACCAAGGGCCACGGCACGGGCAACGACTTCGTGCTGTTCTCCGACCCGGACGGTGCGATCGACCTCGACGCTACCCAGCTGGCCACGTTGGCCGACCGTCATTTCGGTGTCGGCGGCGACGGCGTGATCCGCGCCGTCCGCTCGTCGCAGCTTCCCGAGGGCGATGCGGTTCTCGCCGTCGACCCGTCCGCCGAGTGGTTCATGGACTACCACAACGCCGACGGCAGCCCGGCGGAGATGTGCGGTAACGGCATCCGCGTCTACGGCGCGTATCTGATCTCGGAGGGCCTGCTCGAGCTGGCTGTCGGTGAGACGGTCGCCATCGGCACCCGCGGCGGGGTGCGGCAGTTGACGCGCACCGGCGACGGCTTCGAGGTCGACCTCGGTCCGTTCGTGGTGGCCGGTGAGGCGATGGTCTCGGCGCGCCGCCTCGATGTCGACCGACCGGGCCTCGCGGTGGGTGTCGGCAACCCCCACGTTGTGGTGGCCCTCGCCGACGACGACGAACTGGAGGCGCTCGACCTGAGCGAGGCTCCCGTGGTGACCCCGGCGCCCCCGGATGGCGCGAACGTGGAGTTCGTGGTGCCCGCCGAGCCGCTCATCGCCGCAGGTGTGGGTCGCATCCGGATGCGCGTGCACGAGCGCGGTAGCGGCGAGACGTTGTCGTGCGGCACGGGCGCGGCGGCGGCGGCTCTCGCGACCCGCTCGTGGGCGGGTGCCGGTGCCCCGGATGCGTGGCGCGTGCAGGTGCCCGGCGGGGTCGTGGGGGTGCGTGTCGCCGAGACGGTGGACGGGCCCCACGTGTTCCTCAGCGGACCCGCCGAACTCGTCTTCGACGGCGTGCTCGAACTCTGAGCCTTCAGGAGCTTTCCACGAGGGCGGCTGCGCGGCGCGCGTCTGCCGCCTCGGTGCGACGAATCGTCCATGCGATCAGTGGGCCCAGCAGCCGGTCGCTTCCGGTCAGCACCAGGACCTTCTCGGTCACCAGTTCGCAGTGGTCGTCGCCACGCGCCACGATCCGTCGGGTGCCGTGGGCCTGTGCGCCACCGATGACGCGCCACGAGAAGGATTCGCCGTCGACGACCTCGTGCACCTCCACATCACTGCGGATGTCGCGACCGAGTACCCGCAACTGCTCGATCGCGCGCGCCCCGTTGTGAACCCGGCCCGCGGGCGTCTGCGTCATGAGGCTCACGCCTCGCCGCCAGCGGGGGTCGTTCGCGTAGTCGGACAGCACGGCCCATGCCGCCGATGCGGGTGCCGAGATTGGTGCGCGGCCGACGATACGGATGGGTGGCACGGCGGCTTCTACCCGACGACGTCGATCGGCTCGGTGAGCCCGGTCCCCGAGCGGTGCCGCACGCGCAGCACCCGGTAGCCCTTGCTGGTCGCGGCGCGCAGCACGGTGAAGTCTTCGGGGAGCTCCGCCTGCAGCCACCGGTGCAGCGAATCGGACCCGAGGTTGCGCTGCACGACGAGCCAGGCATCCGATCCGCTGTCGAGGCGCGGGAGCCAGTGCGACAGCATCGCGTGCAGTTCGTTCTTACCGACGCGGATGGGCGGGTTCGACCAGATGGTGCGGAACCGCACCTCGGCGGGAACATCTTCGGGGCGGCAGACGTTGACATTGGTGAGTCCGAGGGATTCGGCGTTGCGCCGCACCATGTCGAGCGAGCGTTCGTTGACGTCGACCGCCCACACGGTTGCGCGCGGCGACTCGAGAGCCAGGGTCAAGGCGATCGGTCCCCAGCCGCAGCCGAGGTCGAGGAAGTCGCCCCCGGGCGGAGGGGCTGCGGTGTGCGCCAGCAGCACCTGGGTGCCGGTGTCGATCCGCTCCGGGCTGAAGATCCCGTTGGCCGTGGTGACCTGCACGTCGCGGCCGGCGAGGCGCACGGAGATGGTGCGGAGCACTGCGTCGCCGGACGGGGACGACGAGAAATAGTGCTCGGATGGCATGCAGGGAACTTATCGGAAACGAGTGACTAGGGTTAACCGAACATGAGCGACAGTCCTGAGATTCTGGAATCCGCGGCGGGCGACGACGCCGAACGCGCGACTCTCGACCGCATCCTCGCCGCCGAGGAGACGCACGCGGGCGTGCGCGTCTTCGGCAAGCGCGCGGCCGCGCTGCAGGATTCCCACACGGCCGACGGTGGTGACCGCGACGGCGAGCAGTTCGACCGCGAGGAGCGCGCCGCGCTGCGTCGTGTCGGGGGCCTCTCGACCGAACTCGACGACGTCACCGAGGTCGAGTACCGGCAGGTGCGCCTCGAGAACGTGGTGCTGATCGGCGTGTACAGCCGTTCCGAGTCGACGGAAGACGCCGAGAACTCGCTGCGCGAGCTTGCCGCCCTCGCCGAGACCGCGGGTGCCGTGGTGCTCGACGGTCTGTTGCAGCGTCGCCCGCATCCCGACCCCGCCACCTACCTCGGTCGCGGCAAGGTCAGCGAACTCGCCGACATCGTGGCCGCGCTCGGCGCCGACACGGTGGTCGCCGACACCGAACTCGCCCCGAGCCAGCGGCGTGCGCTCGAAGACGCCGTCAAGGTGAAGGTGCTCGACCGCACGGCCGTCATCCTCGACATCTTCAGCACGCACGCGAAGAGCCGCGAGGGCAAGGCGCAGGTCGAACTGGCGCAGCTCGAGTACCTGCTTCCCCGTCTGCGTGGATGGGGTGAGTCGATGTCCCGCCAGGCCGGTGGTCAGGTGGGCGCCGGAAACGGCATGGGGTCGCGCGGACCGGGTGAGACGAAGATCGAGCTCGACCGCCGCCGCATCCACTCCCGCATGGCGAAGCTGCGCAAGCAGATCAAGGGGTTCGCGCCCGCCCGTGAGGCCAAGCGCGCCAACCGCGACCGCTTCCAGGTGCCCGCCGTCGCGATCGCGGGTTACACGAACGCCGGCAAGTCGAGCCTGCTCAACCGCATCACCCGCGCGGGCGTGCTGGTCGAGAACACGCTGTTCGCCACCCTCGACCCGACGGTGCGCCGCAGCCGCACCCCCGACGGACGCGTTTTCACGATCGCCGACACGGTCGGTTTCGTGCGCGCCCTCCCGCACCAGCTCGTCGAGGCGTTCCGCTCCACGCTCGAGGAGGTCGCCGCATCCGACCTCGTGCTGCACGTGGTCGACGGCTCGCACGTCGACCCGGGGTCGCAGATCGCGACCGTGCGCGATGTCCTGGGCGACGCGGGCGCGCGTGACGTCCCCGAGCTGATCGTCTTCACGAAGTCCGACCTCATCGACCCCGACCGCCGCATCCTGCTGCGCGGGCTGGAACCGGATTCGGTGTTCGTGTCGGCCCGCACGGGCGAGGGCGTGGAGGAGCTGCTCGAGGAGATCGGCCGTCGGCTCCCGCAGCCCGACGTCGAGCTCGACATCGTGATCCCGTACGAGCGGGGCGACCTCGTCTCGCTCGCCCACGATCGCGGGCGCGTGCTCGAGACCAGCTACGAAGAGGGCGGCACGCGGATGCGGGTGCAGGCCAGCGAGGCAGTCGCGCACCAGCTCGAGAGCGCGGTCGCGGCTCCGGCGTAACGCTCTGTCACGTTGGCACGGCGGGGCTAACCTGGACGGGTCGCGCGACCGCGCGGCGGGAGCAACAGCCGAGCCCGGCATCTGCCCCTCGTATTCGCGCGCCCGCGCGATCACGACGGAGGATGCGATGACCGACGACGCGCGTGACGCTGCGACGTTCTCGTTCGAGCTCTTCCCGCCGCGCGATGCGGCCGCCGAGGCGGCGCTCGTCAGCGGCGCGCTCCCCGCTCTGGTGGCGGCCGGTCCGGAGTTCATCTCGGTCACCTACGGGGCGAGCGGCTCCACGCGTGGGGTCTCGCTGGACGTCCTCCGGCGGCTGCTCGAGACGCCGGTGAAGCCGATGGCGCACCTCACGTGCGTGGGCTCGTCGTACGCGGAGGCGAGCCGACTCATCCGCGAGTTCCTCGATGCGGGCGTCACGAGCTTCCTCGCCCTGCGGGGGGACCCTCCCGTCGGTTCGTCGGAGGGCGAGGTGTTCCTCGGCGACCTGGGCAGCGCGGGCGAACTGGTGCAGCTCATCCACCGGGTGCAGAAGGAGCGAGTGCCGTTCCGCCAGCTCGACGTGCCGGGGGTGCCGCACGCGAAGCGGCTCGTCAGCGGTGAGAAGGTCACGATCGCGGTGGCCGCGTTCCCGAACGGGCACCCGCGTTCCCGCTCGCGTTCGCAGGACCTCGACACCCTCCTCGCGAAGGAGGCGGCCGGGGCGAACCTCGCGATCACGCAGCTGTTCTTCGAGGCCGACGACTACCTCGGTTTCGTCGCCGACGCGCGCGCCGCCGGCGTCTCGATGCGCATCCTCCCCGGCATCATGCCGGTGCTGAGCGTGCCGCGTCTGCGCCGCATCCTCGAACTCACCGAGGAACGTGAACCTGCCGCTCTGCTGCGGGCGCTCGAGACGAGCGACGATCCGGCGTCCGTGGGAATCGACCACGCCATCCGACTCGGCCGCGACCTGCTCGACGACGGTGCGCCCGGCCTCCACCTCTACACCTTCAACCGGCACGAGGCACCGCTCGCGGTGCTAGAAGGCGCCGGACTCCTGCCCCTCACCACCCCGACCGGAAAGACATCATGACCGCAACCTTCCCCACCGGCACGATCCTCGGCTACCCCCGCATCGGTCGTCGACGCGAACTCAAGCGCGCCGTCGAATCCTTCTGGGCGGGCCGCATCGACGCGGTCGAGCTCGAGCGCATCGCGGCCGAGCTGCGTGCCACGACTCGTTCCCGTCTCGCCGAGCTGGGTCTGGGGCGCGACGACTCGTCGATCCCGGAGTCGTTCTCCTACTACGACCAGGTGCTCGACGCGGCCGTCACGGTCGGTGCCGTGCCGACACGATTCGCCGATCTCGTGGATGCCGAGGGTGGCGTCGACCTCGCCGGTTACTTCACGGTGGCGCGCGGTGAGGGAGACCGCGCCCCGCTCGAGATGACGAAGTGGTTCGACTCCAACTACCACTACCTGGTGCCCGAGATCGGGCCGGAGACCGCCTTCCGGCTCGCGGGCGATCGACTCGTGCGCGAGGTGGCCGAGGCGAAGGCGGCTGGCTACGTCACCCGCCCCGTGATCGTCGGTCCGGTCACCTTCCTCCTGCTGTCGAAGCCGAGCGACGAGGCTCCGGCCGGTTTCACTCCGCTGTCGCGGCTGGAGGACCTGCTGCCTGTGTACCAGGAGCTCCTCGCGCGCCTCGCGGAAGCGGGTGCCGAGTGGGTGCAGCTGGATGAGCCGGCGCTGGTGAGCGAGTCGCTCGGCACCCCGCGCGGTGAGGTGCTGGCTGCGGCGCAGACCGCGTACGAGGTGCTCGGGCAGGCGCGTCCCCTCGGCATCCTGGTCGCGGCCCCGTACGGCTCCCTCGATGATGCGCTCCCGGTGCTGCAGGCGGCGCCGATCGACGCGATCGCACTCGACCTGGTCAAGGGCGACGTGCCTCAGGGGCCTGCGGGTGACAAGGTGCTCGTCGGCGGTGTGATCGACGGTCACAACATCTGGCGCGGCGACCTGGCCGCCGCGTTCGGCAAGCTCGGCAAGCTGGCGTCCCTCACCCCGCAGGTGGCGGTCGCCACCTCGACGAACCTCTTCCACACCCCGCACGATGTGGCCGACGAACCTCAGCTCCCCGTGCAGCTGACGAGCTGGCTCGCGTTCGCCGACCAGAAGGTGGCGCAGGTGGCGACCCTGGCGGCGGGTCTGCGTGACGGCGAGGAGGCCATCCGCGCCGAGCTCGACGCGGCGACCGCTGCCCTCGAGGAACGCCGGACGGCGGCAGGGGTCCGCGACGGCGCCGTGCGTGCGCGCATCGCGGGACTCGACGACGACGCGTTCGCGCGCGGCGACTACGCCCACCGTCGGGCCGAGCAGGACATCGCGCTGCGTCTCCCGCCGCTCCCCACGACGACGATCGGGTCGTTCCCGCAGACGGGTGACATCCGCCGCGAGCGGGCCCGTCAGGCCAAGGGCGAGATTACTGCGGAGGAGTACGAGGCGTTCCTGAAGAAGGAGATCGCGGATGTCGTGGCGCTGCAGGAGCGGATCGGTCTCGACGTGATCGTGCACGGCGAGCCCGAGCGCAACGACATGGTGCAGTACTTCGCCGAGAATCTCGACGGGTTCGCGGTCACACAGAACGGGTGGGTGCAGTCGTACGGCTCCCGTGCGACCCGCCCGTCGATCCTGTGGGGCGACGTCTCCCGCCCGGCGCCCATCACCGTCCGCTGGTCGACCTTCACTCAGGGTCTCACCCAGAAGCCGGTCAAGGGCATGCTGACCGGCCCGGTCACGATCCTCGCCTGGTCGTTCGTGCGCGACGACCAGCCGCTCGGCGAGACCGCCTACCAGGTGGCTCTCGCGCTGCGCGACGAGATCGCAGACCTCGAGCAGGCGGGCATCGGCGTGATCCAGGTGGACGAGCCGGCGCTGCGCGAACTGCTGCCGCTCAAGAAGCGCGACCAGGGCGCCTACCTTGACTGGTCGGTGAAGTCGTTCCGGCTGGCGACGAGCGGGGTCGAGGACCGCACGCAGATCCACACGCACCTCTGTTACTCCGAGTTCGGGGTCGTCCTCGACGCGATCGACGCGCTCGATGCCGATGTCACGTCGATCGAGGCGGCACGCAGCCGCATGGAGGTCGTGCCCGAGTTGGAGCGCAGCGGGTTCGGCCGCGGGATCGGTCCGGGCGTGTACGACATCCACTCGCCCCGTGTTCCGAGCGTCGAGGAGGTGCGTGACCTCATCGGCACCGCGCTGTCGTCGATCCCGGAGCGCCAGCTCTGGATCAACCCGGACTGCGGGCTGAAGACCCGCGGCTACGACGAGACCGTGGCGTCGCTCGAGAACATCCTCACCGCCACGCGGGAGGCGCGGGGCTCGCTCGGCGCCTGACACCGGCTGCACAGCTTCGGTGGGGCGTCCGCTCAGGCGGCCGCCCTACCCTCGCCGTGTGCGATTGGCTGTACACGAGACGGGTTCCGGGGGTCGCACCGCGATCCTCATCCACGGCATCATGTCCGACCACCGAGCGTGGGAGCGGGTGACGGCCGAGCTGGCGGCTCACGGATTCCGGGTGCTCGCCGTGGACCTCGCCGGACACGGTGCGAGTCCGCGTGCGCGTCGGTACTCACCGCGTGCGTGGGCTGACGACGTCGTCGAGACGGTCGCGCCGCTGCTCGACGGGCCGCCGGAGCTCGTGATGGGGCATTCCCTCGGCGGTCTCGTCGCCTCGATCGCCGCCGATCGCCTCGCCCCGCGCGCGGCCGTCTACGTCGATCCCGCGTTCGCCTTCCCGGGTGGCGTACGCGGTGCGCTCTTCAAGGTGGGCTTCGCACTCGCGCCCCGCCCGCGTCGGTCGGCGCTGGTCCGGTGGAATCCGCGGTGGAGTGCACGTGACGTCGAGAACGAACTCGCGGCGCTTCGCGACTGGGACAAGCGCACGATCTTCGGGTTCGCCGACAGCCGTCCGGTCGTTCCGCCGCTGTGTCTCGTCGCCCCGAGTCTCGTGGTGCTGGCGGAGAAGAGTCTGCTCATCACGGATGCGGCCGCGGGGTCGCTGCGCAGGCTCGGGATGACGGTCGAGACGATCGCCGAGTCAGGCCATTCGGTGTTCCGCGACGATCACGCGGGTTTCATGCGTCTCGTCGACGAGTGGCTGACACGCCACGGGCGACCGGGGGTCGCGAGCCGCTGAGCTCCGTCGCTCAGACCGAACGGAGCACGGCGACCACCTTGCCGAGGACTTCGGCGTTGTCGCCGAGGATCGGTTCGAAAGCCGTGTTGCGGGGGAGCAGCCAGGTGTGGCCGTCGCGCTGACGGAACACCTTCACCGTTGCTTCGCCGTCGAGCATGGCGGCGACGATCTCGCCGTTGTCGGCCGTGCGCTGCTCGCGCACCACCACCCAGTCGCCATCGCAGATGGCGGCGTCGATCATCGACTCGCCGGTGACCTTGAGCATGAACAAATCGCCTTTGCCGACCAGCTGGCGGGGGAGTGGGAAGATCTCTTCCACCTGCTGCTCGGCGGTGACGGGCACGCCGGCGGCGATGCGGCCCACGAGCGGGACCATGGCGGCGTCGCCGACCGGTGCGCTGGGGGATTCGTCGGTGGCGGAGGGGATGTCGATGAGCACTTCGAGCGCTCGGGGACGGTTGGGATCGCGGCGCAGGTAGCCCGCGAGCTCCAACTGGTTGAGCTGGTGCGTGACGCTCGACAGGGAGGCGAGCCCGACGGCGTCGCCGATCTCGCGCATGCTCGGCGGGTAACCGCGGCTGGAGACGGCGCGCTGGATGAACTCGAGGATCGCCAACTGCTTCTCGCTGAGGCTCTTACGACGCCGTGTCGCGGGCCGCTCGTCGAGGGGCTGGGTGTCGCTCATGTCGTCTCCCGGGTGGTCGGAGGATGCGGTCTGGGTGCCGATGTCGGTGGTCCGTGATCGGATTCATCCGTTGATCGAAACTGTATCCGCTTCGGGGGGTACTGACAAACATCTGTTCGAGTGTGTCGCGGGATCGGTCGCCCGATTTCTCAGGGAATCGGCCCAATCTCGCGAAACGACTTGAACATATGTTCGATCGAAGATAGATTCGGAACACAGCTTCGCATCCGGCCTCCCGGCCGAGGCCGGATGCGGCGGCTGTCCACTTCTCACCACGAGCAGGAGGCACCCCATGAGCACCATCGCCCTCGCATCCCCGCAGGCTCCCCGTCTGCGTCTCACGCGGCGTGGCCGCGTCGTCGTCGGCGCGCTCCTGGCTGCACCCGTCGCCGTGGTGCTCGCCGTCTCCGCCCTTTCGGGGGCTACGGCGGCCCAGGCGGGCTCCTCGCCGTCGTCGACGTCGTTCGACTACATCACCGTCGCGGCGGGCGAGTCGCTCTGGGATCTCGCCGCGTGGGTAGCCCCCGACGACGACCCGCGAGAGGTCGTCGGCGCGCTCATCGAGCTCAACCAGCTCGGCACCTCCGACGTGCAGCCCGGTCAGCGTCTGGCGATTCCGCTGGCCTACGCCTCGTAGGGGCGCTCACTAGAATCGGCGGGTGACACGCCTCTCCGACCTCCCGATTCGCGACGACCTCCGGGGTCTCACCCCGTACGGTGCGCCGCAGAAGCACGTGCGCTACGCGTTGAACGTCAACGAGAACACGCACCCCATCCCGGAACCTGTCGCGCGTCATATCGTCGAGGCCGTCGCCCACGCGGTGCTTACCGCCAACCGCTACCCCGATCGCGAGTTCACGGCCCTTCGTGAGTCGCTGGCCGGCTACCTGGGCCACGGGATCTCACCCGACCAGATCTGGGCGGCCAACGGATCCAACGAGGTGATCCAGCAGCTGCTGCAGGCGTTCGGCGGCCCCGGACGCAGCGTGCTCGGATTCCCCCCGACGTACTCGATGCACTCGATCATCGCCGCCGGTTCCGGAACCCGGTGGATCGCGGCGGAACGCGATGCCGACTACCAGATCAGCCCCGACGCGGTCGTGCGCGCCATCGAGCAGCACCGGCCCGACCTGGTGTTCCTGTGCGCGCCGAACAACCCCACCGGAACGGCGCTGCCACTCGAGACGATCGAGGCCGCCTACGCGGCGACCGACGGGATCGTCTTCGTCGACGAGGCGTACGCCGAGTTCATGCCGAAGGATCAGCCGAGTGCGCTCACGCTGCTTCCCGGTCGGGAGCGTCTCGTGGTGTCACGCACGATGAGCAAGGCGTTCGCCTTCGCGGGCGTGCGGCTCGGCTACCTCGCCGCCGACCCGGCGGTGGCCGACGCGCTGCGTCTCGTCCGCCTGCCGTACCACCTGTCGGCTCTCACGCAGGCGGCGGCGGTCGCCGCCCTCGCCCACGCCCCCGAGATGCTCGCCATGGTCGACGACATCTCCGCCCAGCGCGACCGGATGGTGGCCGAATTGCCCGCGCTCGGCTTCCGTCCGTGGCCGAGCCAGGCCAACTTCGTGCTCTTCGACGGAGTCGCCGACCCGAGGGCGACCTTCGAGGCGCTGCTGCAGCGGGACATCCTCATCCGCGACGTCGGCATCCCGCACGCGCTACGGGTCACCGCGGGGACGGCCGACGAGACCGACTTCTTCCTCGCATCGCTGGCGGAACTCGCCGGGAGCGGCCGTCGGTAAGGTGAGTCCATGAGCAGCACGCACCGCACCGCGCGCCTGAGCCGCCAGACGAGTGAGTCGAGCATCGAGCTCACCCTCGACCTCGACGGCACCGGCGTCTCCGACATCCAGACGACGGTGCCGTTCTACGACCACCTGCTCACCGCGTTCGCGAAGCACGCGCTCGTCGATCTGACGGTCCGCGCCGAGGGCGACACCGAGATCGACGTGCACCACACCGTCGAAGACACCGCCATCGTGCTCGGAACCGCGATCAAGCAGGCACTCGGCGACAAGACGCGCATCGGTCGCTTCGGCGACGCGCTGGTGCCGCTCGACGACGCGCTCGCGCAGGCGGTGGTCGATGTATCGGGTCGCCCCTACCTGGTGCACTCCGGCGAACCTGCCGGGTTCGAGTTCCACCTGATCGGCGGTCACTTCACCGGCTCGATGGTGCGTCACGTCTTCGAGGCCATCGCCTTCAACGCCGGCCTCACCGTGCACCTCACGGTGCTCGCGGGCCGCGACCCGCACCACATCGCGGAGGCCGAGTTCAAGGCGTTCGCGCGCGCGTTCCGTCAGGCCGTCGCTCGGGATGAGCGGGTGAGCGGCGTTCCGTCGACGAAGGGTGCGCTCTGACATGGCTACCCCCTCCGTCGTCGTCCTCGACTACGGATCCGGCAACGTGCACTCCGCCGCGAAGGCGATCGAGCGCGCCGGAGCCCGTGTCGAGCTGACCGCCGAGCGGGATCGCGTGATGGCCGCCGACGGGCTCCTGGTCCCCGGGGTCGGCGCGTTCGCCGCGGTGATGTCGGCGCTCGACTCCGTCCGCGGTGCCGAACTCATCGATCGGCGACTCGCCGGTGGACGCAAGGTGCTCGGCATCTGCGTCGGCATGCAGGTGATGTTCGAGCGCGGTGTGGAACGCGGCGTCGAGACCGAGGGACTGGGGGAGTGGCCGGGCGTCATCGACGAACTCGACGCCCCGGTGCTCCCGCACATGGGATGGAACACCGTGTCGGCGCCGGAGGATTCGGCGCTGTTCGCCGGTCTCCGCGACGAGCGCTTCTACTTCCTGCACTCCTTCGCCGCCCGCAGCTGGAACCTGGATGCGATCGGCGCCTTCGAGCCCCCGCGCGTCACCTGGGCGACCCACGGGGAATCCTTCGTCGCCGCGGTCGAGAACGGTCCGCTGTCGGCGACGCAGTTCCACCCAGAGAAGTCAGGCGAGGCGGGCATTCGCCTGCTCCGCAACTGGCTCGAAACGCTCTGACGGCGCGCCCATCCCCCTGCACTAGTATCTGAACCTTGTGTGCGGGCGAGTGTCCGCGGAAAGCCTTGAGATGACCGAGTTCAACACCTCGCCCGCCCTCACCCTTCTGCCCGCGGTCGACGTCGCCGACGGCAAGGCCGTCCGTCTGACGCAGGGCGAGGCGGGAACCGAGACCAGCTTCGGCGACCCCGTCGACGCCGCCCAGGAGTGGGCCGACCAGGGCGCCGAGTGGATCCACCTCGTCGACCTCGACGCGGCCTTCGGTCGGGGCAGCAACACAAGCGTGATCAAGCGCGTCATCAAGAACACGCCCCGCCGGGTGAACATCGAGCTCTCGGGCGGCATCCGCGACGACGCGAGCCTCGAGGCCGCGCTCGCCACTGGCGCCAAGCGCATCAACCTGGGCACCGCAGCCCTCGAGAACCCTGAGTGGGCCGCGCACGTCATCGCCGAGTACGGCGAGGCGATCGCCGTCGGCCTCGACGTGCGGGGTACGACCCTCGCGGCCCGCGGCTGGACGAAGGAGGGCGGCGATCTCTGGGCGGTGCTCGACCGTCTGGAGCACGCCGGGTGCGCCCGCTACGTCGTCACCGACGTCACCAAGGACGGCACCCTGCGCGGCCCGAACCTCGAACTGCTCGCCGAGGTGATGAACCGCACCCCGAAGCCGGTCATCGCATCCGGTGGTGTGGCATCCCTCGACGACATCGCGGCGCTGCGCACCCTTGTGCCCCAGGGCCTCGAGGGCGCCATCGTCGGCAAGGCGCTCTATACGGGGGCGTTCACGCTCGCCGAGGCGATCGACGTCGCGAGCGACTGATGTCGCACGGCCACGCCGACAGTGCGGGCATCCCGTTCGAGGGGCGACGGTTTCACGAGAACCCGGCATCGGGAGATGACGGCTCCGCTCCCGAGCGGGTCATCGAGGCGATCCGTCGGTTGCGCGCGGGTGAACTCGGCATCGCCGATGTGGTCGCCGCGCTCCATCCGGAGCGTCTTCTGGTGCCGCTGATCGCCGAAGCGGGCGATGAGGGCATGGGTCCGTACGGCCAGAAGGTCGACAAGACGCAGGAACTCTCGATCGTGACGGTCGCCGGACCGGATGGGCGCAGCGTGCTCCCGGCGTTCACCTCGGTCGAGGCGATGCGAACCTGGAACCCTCAGGCGCGCCCGATCCCCATCCAGGCGAGTCGGATCGCGTTGGCCGCCGCGGGGGAGGGCACTCCGCTGATCGTCGTCGACCCCGGTTCCCAGACGCAGACGGTGGTGCGGGCGCCGGCGTTCCCCGCGCTCGCGACCGGCGAGGCCTGGACGCCGGCGTTCGACGACCTGGAGGTGGCGGAGGCGTTCGGGGCGTCCGTCGGCGACGAGGATGCGGTGGCCGCGATCGGACTCGCCCCGGGCGACCCGCAGGCGCGGCTCGCGGGAGCCGAAGTCATCGTGGTGCTTCAGCTCGCACCGGGGATCGATGCAGCGGCGCGTGACGCGCTGCTGGAGCGCGTCCAGGCGCGCTGGACGGTGGACGAGCTGATCGCCGCGCGCGTCGACTCGATCGCCGTTCGCCTCGTCAGCTGACGGGACCCGTCCACTTCTCGCCCGGCCCCTTGCCGTGCTCGTCGGGGAACGGCGACGCCTCGCGGAAAGCCAACTGCACCGTACGGAGTCCGTCGCGGAGGGCGCGCGCGTGGTGATCGCCGAGGCTGGGGGCAGCGGCCGTCACGAGGCCGGCCAGCGCGTCGATGAGCTTGCGCGCCTCGTCGAGGTCGAGCTGGTGGTCGGGGTCGTCGGCGAGCCCCACCTTGACCGCGGCGGCGCTCAGCAGGTGCACGGCGACCGTGTTGATCACCTCGACCGCCGGGACGTCGGAGATGTCCCGGATCTCCTCGCCGACGTCGTGGAGGTCGTCGGACGATGCGGGCTCTGCACTCACGGGGGATTCCTCTGCTATTCTTATGCGGGCTCCGGGGCCATATCCCCGGAAACGCAAGTGGAGAGATCCCACCCGCCGACCGCTTCTCAAGGTTATCGGGTCAGAGTTGGCAACCGAGATCACACGATCACGGTGGCGCACTCCGCCGGCACCACGCCGGTTGCACGGGTGCGGAATCCTTCCACGCGCGTGCACAGATACGCCGAATGAAGGAGACCCGCATCAGCGATCCCAGAACCAACGACCGCATCCGCGTCCCCGAGGTCCGCCTCGTGGGTCCCGCTGGAGAGCAGGTCGGCGTCGTCCGCATCGAAGACGCGCTGCGTCTCGCGCAGGAGGCCGACCTGGATCTGGTCGAGGTCGCACCGGACGCCAAGCCGCCCGTGGTGAAGATCATGGACTACGGCAAGTTCAAGTACGAACAGGCCCAGAAGCTCAAGGAAGCCCGGCGCAATCAGGCGAACACGATCCTCAAGGAGGTTCGTTTCCGCCTCAAGATCGACAAGCACGACTACGAGACCAAGACCAAGCGCGCCATCGGCTTCCTGAAGGATGGCGACAAGGTCAAGGCGATGATCCTGTTCCGCGGCCGCGAGCAGTCGCGCCCCGAGCAGGGTGTGCGTCTGCTGCAGCGTTTCGCAGAAGACGTCATCGAGTTCGGCACGGTCGAGTCGAACCCCACGATCGATGGCCGCAACATGGTCATGATCATCGGCCCGCTGAAGAGCAAGGTCGACGCGAAGGCCGAGGCCAACGCAAAGCGCGCCGCCAACAAGGTGCGCTCCCAGAACCCGACGGATTCCAACGAATCCGCCGCCGAAGCGGCACCTGCCGACAAGACAGAGGAAGAGTAATGCCCAAGCAGAAGACGCACTCCGGTGCGAAGAAGCGCTTCAAGATCACCGGCTCCGGCAAGGTCAAGAAGCAGGGCGCGGGTATGCGCCACAACCTCGAGAGCAAGTCGTCCAAGGTGACGCGTCGCCTCAACGCTGACGTCATCCTGGCCCCGCAGGACGCCAAGGTCATCAAGAAGCTCCTGGGCAAGTAAGCCCGGCCCGGATACAGAAGGACTGAAGAAATGGCACGTGTCAAGAGAGCGGTCAACGCCGCCAAGAAGCGTCGCACTACCCTCGAGCGCGCTGAGGGCTACCGCGGTCAGCGGTCGCGCCTCTACCGCAAGGCGAAGGAGCAGGTCACCCACTCGCTCGTCTACGCCTACCGCGACCGTCACGCGAAGAAGGGCGAGTTCCGTCGCCTGTGGATCCAGCGCATCAACGCCGCTGCCCGCGCGAACGGCATCACCTACAACCGCCTGATCCAGGGCCTGGGTCTCGCGGGCATCGAGGTCGACCGTCGCATCCTCGCCGACCTCGCGGTCAACGAGCCGGCGACCTTCGCGGGTCTGGTGGCGGCGGCGAAGGCTGCCCTGCCGACCGACGTGAACGCTCCCAAGAGCGCCGCGTAATCCAGCTGCACGAAAAGCGCGTCTCCCCTCGGGGAGGCGCGCTTTTTGCGTTCATCTGCGTGGGTAGTATCCACATGTGATCGACAACCCCCGCTCTCCGCGCGTGCGTGCCGTGGCGAAACTCGCCAAGCGTGCGGCGCGGGAGGAGACGGGCTTCTTCCTCGTCGAGGGGCCGCAGGCGCTGCGTGAGGCGCTCGCCTTCCACCCGGAGCTCATCGTCGACGTGTTCGTCGTGCGCGGGGTCTTCGAACGCCATCCGGAGCTGGGTCGCGGTCTGGTGGCGGCGGGCATCGAGGCGGAGGCCGTCTCGGAGGCGGTGCTGGATGCGATGGCCGACACGGTCACGCCGCAGGGCGTCGTGGCGGTGTGCCGACAGTTCCCGGTCACCATCAAGGACCTGCTGGCCGGCGGTTCGCGTCTGGTCGCGATCCTGGAGGAGGTGCGCGACCCGGGCAATGCGGGCACCATCCTGCGGGCGGCGGATGCGGCGGGAGCCGATGGCGTCATCTTCACCGGGAAGAGCGTCGACGCGTACAACCCGAAGGTGGTGCGCTCCACGACGGGGTCGATCTTCCACCTCCCTCTCGCGCAGGGCGGAACACTCGAGCACGCGCTGCAGCAGGTGCGTGCGGCGGGCATGCGGGTGCTGGCCGCCGACATCTCGGGGGAGGAGTTGCCGACGCTCGCCGACGAGCTCGCGCAGCCGACCGCATGGCTGTTCGGCAACGAGGCGCACGGCCTGACCGATGAGCAGTTGACGCTCGCAGACCGCGCGGTGAAGGTGCCGATCTACGGCCACGCCGAGTCGATGAACCTGGCGACGGCCGCATCCGTCTGCCTCTACCAGAGCGCCTTCGCGCAGCGCACCTAGCGCATTCGGCGGTCCAGCGCCACCGGTTGACCCCTGAATGGGGGACATGCGAGGGTGACAACATGGACACCCTCGTGGAACTCGACCACGTCGACAAGCACTTCGGTGAGCTTCACGTCCTGAAGGACATCACCACGACGGTCGGCCGGGGCGAGGTCGTGATTGTGATCGGTCCGTCGGGTTCGGGCAAGTCGACCCTCTGCCGGGCGATCAACCGGCTGGAGACGATCGACTCCGGCGAGATCCGCATCGACGGCAAGGCGCTGCCCGCGGAGGGGCGCGAGCTGGCGCAACTGCGTGCCGATGTCGGGATGGTCTTCCAGTCGTTCAACCTGTTCGCCCACAAGACGGTGCTGCAGAACGTCACCCTCGGCCCGATGAAGGTCCGCGGGCTCTCGCGGGCGGCTGCCGACGAACGGGCGATGGAGTTGCTCGACCGGGTCGGGGTCGCCAACCAGGCCGCGAAGCTGCCGGCGCAGCTCTCCGGCGGCCAGCAGCAGCGCGTCGCGATCGCGCGGGCCCTCGCGATGGAGCCGAAGCTGATGCTCTTCGACGAGCCCACATCCGCCCTCGACCCGGAGATGATCACCGAGGTGCTGGATGTAATGACCGGTCTCGCCAAAGACGGCATGACGATGATCGTCGTCACCCACGAGATGGGCTTCGCCCGCAAGGTCGCCGACCGGGTGCTCTTCATGGCCGACGGCGCCGTCGTCGAGGAGAACACCCCCGAGAACTTCTTCGGCGCACCGCAGACCGACCGCGCGAAGGACTTCCTGTCGAAGGTCCTCAGCCACTGACCGCTTACCCACCCAACCGTGCCCGCGACCCGAGGGTGCACCAAGAGAAGGAGGCAAGGAGATGAGACTCACGAAGTCGCTCAGCATCGCCGCAGTCGCCGCCGCGGGGATGCTCGTGTTGGCAGGATGCACCGATTCGGAGGCGCCGGATCCGGAAGGCACCGGAGGTGCCGGATCGGGCGTCGAGATGCCGGAGGTGCCCTACGAGGACGGCACCACGATGGCGGAACTCGCCGAGGCGGGGAGCATCACCATCGGTACGAAGTTCGACCAGCCGCTCTTCGGTCTCGAAGGACCCGGGGGCGTGCCCGAGGGTTTCGACGTGGAGATGGGCAAGCTCATCGCCGCGCAGCTGGGAATCGAAGAGGACGGCATCGAGTGGGTGCCGACGGTGTCCGCGAACCGCGAACCGTTCATCCAGAGCGGGCAGGTGGACATCGTGATCGCGACCTACACGATCAACGACAAGCGCAAGGAGGTCGTGTCGTTCGCGGGGCCGTATTACATCGCGGGCCAGGACATCCTCGTCGCCGCGGGCAACCCGGAGGGGATCGATGGGCCGGAATGGTTCACCGACAATCCGGATGCGACGGTCTGCACGCAGACGGGGTCGACGTCGATCGAGAACATCGGCGAGTACACCTCGAACATCCTCGCCTCCGGTAGCTATGCGGACTGCCTCGAGCCGATCCGCAACGGTGACGCGGTGGCCCTGACCACCGACAACGTGATCCTCTCGGGGCTCGCGTTCCAGAACGAGGGGGAGTTCGAACTGCTGAACGCTCCCTTCACCGAAGAGCCGTACGGCATCGGTCTGCAACTCGAGGACACCGAGTTCCGCAATTGGATCAACGACGTGCTCGAGGCCGCGTTCGAGTCCGGTGCGTGGGCTCAGGCCTGGGAGGACACCGTGGGTGCCGTGCTCCCGGTGCCCGACGAGACGCCGACCGTCGATCGGTACTGATGATCCGCCCGGCCCCGCGGGGGCGCG
>JAEWJX010000056.1 GCA_023386365.1 Actinomycetes bacterium
GGGTTGAGGCATCGAACGTCTCCCCCAGCCCAGGCGAGGTAGGACATCTCGTTGATCGGCGCCACGAACGTCGGGCGATCGGTCTCGAGCGAGAGCCAGCGCGCGAACACTGCCGCATACCGTCCGAAGCGCAGCGGAAAGGAGGGGGCGAACGGATCGACGTCATCCGGACACCCGAAGTGCATCAGGTCCCAGATCACGTCGACACAATGCCGCCGGGCCGCGCGCACCATCGGCGTGAAGCGTGAGAAGTCGAACCGACCGCTGCGCTCCACGAGCGCCCACGGGCCACCATCGCGGCAGGCGGTCATGCCGACGTTCCGCAGGCGGATGTAGTCCTCGGCGACGAGCTCGTCGTGGCGCGTGCTCGCGAGCATGTCGAGGCGCCGCCCGTCGGCGAGCTTCTGACACGAGCATTCGAATCCGCCGAGGAACACGCTCTCGAAGAGCGGTGCGGGGGAGATTGCACGGAGCGGCACCTCGACAGAAACGGCGTCGCTCGAGCGAGCAGCTGAGTCCGGCGCGACTTCGGTCATCCCGCCGGTCCCCTGCAAGGCGCGGACGCAAACGACGCGCTACGGCTGCGTTCGCACGCCACGACAGCTGTGTTCGATGCGCTTTCTTCAACCGAGAGCGTGACAGGTCTGCACAACGCCGCTACCGGTCGAGTCGAAGATGCTCGTCCACGTGCGGAACGGTGCTCGACTGTTCACGGTCATCGCGCTCGGCGCTCTCGCGACGCTCCCGACCACGACTGCGCAAGCAGACTCGGCGGAGCCGTCGCCGTTCGAGGCCGACTTCCCTGATCCGTTCGTGCTCCGCGACGGCGACAGCTACTACGCCTTCGCCACCGGCACGCATGGCCGGAACGTGCAGGTCGCTCGATCGCGCGATCTCGCGGGGTGGGCCTGGCTGCCCGATGCGCTCCCGACGTTGCCATCGTGGGCAGTGCGCGACAGCAAGCTCACGTGGGCTCCGTCCGTCCTCCGGCGAGAGCGCCACTACGTGCTCTATTACACCGCCGCGGACACCGGCTCGGGCTTCCAGTGCATCTCCCGCGCAGTCTCGCCGCGCGCAGAGGGGCCGTATGTCGACGACTCCCCTCGCCCCTTCGTCTGCCAGACGAGCGACCCGACGCCGTTCTGCGGATCGATCGACCCCAGCCCGTTCGTCGACGCGGCGGGGCGCCCGTGGCTCCTGTACAAGAGCGACGAGAACGCCCCGTCGTGTCGCGGCAAGTCGCGAATCTGGTCGCAGGCGCTCTCCGACGACGGCCTCAGCGTGGTGGGCGCCGCATCGATGCTCCTCGGCACCGACCGTCCCTGGGAAGGTCCGCTGATCGAGGGCCCGTCGATGATCCAGGAAGGAGGCTCGACGCTGCTCTTCTACTCGGCCAACTGGTACGAGGGCCCGGACTATGCGGTCGGCTACGCCCGCTGCGACGGCCCGGCAGGCCCGTGCAAGAAGATGACGAAGGACGGGCCGCTCATGAAGAGCAACGCGACCGCGCTCGGTCCCGGCGGGCAGGAGGTGTTCACGGACATCCTCGGTCGTGCGTGGATCGCCTATCACGCGTGGGCGCCGCCGAAGACGTCGTACGCGGAGGGAGGGCGGCGCTCTCTCCGGCTCGCGCGGCTCGGCTTCTCGCAGGGGACGCCGCTCATCACCCCTTGCGGCCGGTCGTCGAGATCCCCTCGACGAACGCTCGCTGGGCGAAGAGGAAGAGCACGACGAGCGGGAGCATCGCGAGCGTCGCACCGGCCATGAGGACGCCTGGCTCGCCGCCGTAGGCGTTCTGCGTGCTCGCCACCATCTGCTGGAGCGTCATCTTGTGCGGTGACGCGATGTACACGAGCGGGCCGAAGTAGTCGTTCCACGCGCCCTTGAGGCCGAACACACCGAGCGTCACGAGCGCGGGCTTCGCGAGGGGGAACACGATGCTCACGAACGTCCGCAGCGGCGTCGCGCCGTCGAGGGCTGCGGCCTCGATGACCTCGTCCGGGATCGTCTTGAAGTACTGACGCATCATGAAGGTCGCGAGCGCCGTGCCCATGGCACCGGGCACGATGAGCGGCCAGTACGTGTCGACCCAGCCGATCTTCGCGAACACCGTGAACTGCGGGATGAGCGTGACGATCCCCGGCAGCATCATCGTCGCCATGAGGAGCGCGAAGAGCGTGTCCTTGTACGGGAAGCGCAGCTTGGCGAACGCGAACCCGGCGAAGGAAGCGGAGAGCAGCCCGCCGAGCGTCGCCGGGATCGCGACCGTGAGCGTGTTGAGCGTCCCGCGGAGGAGGTTCGCCTGCGTGAGCGCCTTCTCGTAGCTCTCGAGCGTCGGGCTGCGAGGGATCCACCGGAACGGGACCTCGTAGATCTCGCTCGGCGGCTTGAGGCTGGTGCTCACCATGAACAGGAATGGGAGGATGACCAGCACCGCAACGAGCGACAGGAGGACGTAGCGGACCGCGGCGAAGACTTCCTGTGACGTCATGGCTCCACCACCCAGCGCTTCGCCAGCCGGAACTGCGCCCATGTGACGAGGAGGACGAGCACGCCGAGGAGCCACGCCATCGCGCACGCGTAGCCCATGCGGAAGTACTGGAAGCCGGTGACGTAGACGTAGAGCATGAACGTCGCCGATGCGTACGCCGGTCCGCCCCGCGTCATGACCCAGACCTGATCGAAGCTCTGGAGGATCGCGATCGTCCCCGTCACCGAGACGAAGAACAACGTCGGGCTGATCGCCGGGAACGTCACGTGCCGGAACCGCTGCCAGGCGTTCGCTCCGTCGAGCTCGGCGGCCTCGAGGAGATGGCGCGGCACCGTCTTCAGCGCGGCGAGGAGGATGA
>JAEWJX010000077.1 GCA_023386365.1 Actinomycetes bacterium
CGCGCGACCCGCGCCGCGTGGGCGCTGGCCGCCGTCGCCGCCGTCACGACCGGCATCGTCATCGCCGCCACCTCTCTCACGGTGAGTCCCGAGGTGAGTGTCGCCGCTCCTCCGGCGCTCGAGGCGACACCCATCGACGCCACGCTGTCCGAGGTGATCGAGGAGCTCACGGCGAAGGCGCGTGCGCTCCCGGGCGACACCGACCCGGCACAGACCATCGAGACCGAAGGCTGGTCGGCGGCGCTCGAGTTCGGCAACGACAACTCGCTCACCAACTACTTCGTGCAGCCGGAGAACGTGCTGCGGGTGCGGGCCGCCGACCTCTCCGGTTTCATCGAGGTGACGGCGGGTGAAGTCCGCTGGGGTGACACAACCGCACCGCAGATCGTGCCGCCGGGCGAGCTGATCATCCGCAGCGACTATGCGGCCGGCGAGTTCCCGATCCTGTACCCGCAGCCCGCCCCCGACACGGGCGCCGCCCTCTACGACTACATCCAGGCAACGGTCGGGTACGACGACAGCACCCCGACGGGTCTCTACTTCACGGCGCTGCGCGACGTGCGGCTCGACTGGGCGACGACGGGTCCGCAGGCCGCCGCGGTGCTCGAGCTGGTGGGCACGCTGCCGGATGTCGAACTGCTCGGCGAGGTCACCGACCGTCTCGGCCGCACCGGCATCGCCGTGTCCACAGAGATGACGCTCGACGATACTGTTCGCAACGTTCTCGTCTTCGACCCGACGACGGGCAACCTGCTGTCGAACGAGATCACCTACCTCGGTGGCAGCAGCGGTCTCGACATCCCGGTCGGGTCCGTCATGCAGTACCTCGCCTGGAAAGAACCCTGATGAAGAAGGCGCTCCCCCTCGCCGCCCCGCTCCTGCTCGCCCTCACTCTCGTCCCCACGGCTGCGCACGCCGCGGCGCCGGTCGACTCCGACCGTCAGGCGCGGATCGACCTGCAGACGCAGGTCGCCGAGGTGTTGGAGGAGTTCCCCGGAGGGGAGCAGGTCGGTCCGCGGACGATCTCGTGGGATGACGGCGCGATCCTGCTCGAGTTGGCGTCTCCCCTGTTCGCGTCCCGCGCGATCGGGACCTGCCCGACCGGTCGTTACTGCGCGTGGTCGGGTTCGGCGTTCAACGGTTCGCAGTTGAGCTTCGGCGGGTGCACGTCTGCCGGATGGCTGGTCAGTCTCGCGCCGCTCGCCAGCTCCGGGGGCGCGAGGTCGTTCGCGAACGCGCGCAGCACCGGCGCGATCATGGTCCTCAACGGATCGACGACCGTGTACGCCCTCTCGGCGGGCGGCAGTGGCGTCTACATGTCGGCCACCACCGGCATCCGCTGTTACACCTGACGACACGCCGCTCACTGTTGCGGGCGACTCGCTGGATGCGGACAATCGAACACATGTTCGACACGATTCATCCGACTGTCGAGCAGGCCGGGCTCGACGCATCCTCTCTCACCATCTGGCTCCTCGACGGGGTCCCGATCCGGCTGTTCTGGCGCGGTAGACGCTGGCGCATCGTCGACACCCCCACCCGGATCGGGTCGGCGGATGCCGTCTGGCATCCGGCGTTGACGCATCCCCCGGTCGGATGGTCGGGCTGGCGTTTCACCGCGAGCGACGGCGCATCCACACAGGTGCTCGACGTGCGCGCGGCCGGGGCCGGCTGGCAACTGCTCGCCGCCTACGACTGACCCGCGAGCGCCGCCATGCGGCACCAGCTGCAGGACGCGTACGACTCCGCCCGCCGACGGGCCGCCGACACGACCCGCCAGCAGTGGCATCCGATCCTCGCCGCCGATGAGGTGGAGCCGGGCGTCTGGTTTCTGCGCGCGTGGGACGGCACCCCGTATGCCATCGTGCGTGCCCTCGAACTCGGCGGCGAGCGCGGGTACCGTGCCACCACCTGGGCGGAGCGTCCCGAAGATCGTCGGCTCATCGGCTACTGGAAGACGCTGCGCCGCGCGTGCGAGGTCGCGCATGCGCGTTTCCTGCGTCGGCACGGGCCGAACGGCGAGCCGATGAGCAGGTGACGCCGGTCAGCGGTCAGCTGCGTGAACGCATCCGACCCATCGCCCACGGCACGAGCACCCCGAAGATCAGGGCGAGCGACACCCCGACCAGGGTTTCGACGGCACGCTCCCAGAACCGGTGCGCGACATCCTGGGGGTCGCCCTGCAGCAGCAGCATGAACACGAGGAACGTGCCGAAGAAGCCGGTGATGTACCAGCGGCTCCCGGCGAGGGCGGTCAGCACGGAGATCAGCCCCAACGCGACTACACCCATGAGCCAGCCGGGCGGGGTGAGCACCATGAATGCGCCGCCCAGCGCGGCCCCCGCGATCACCGCGCCGGCACGTCCGAAGGCGCGCGCCACCACGACGCCCCCGTTCGGACGCATTACGAGCAGCACCGCGCCCACAGCCCATCCCACATGGTCGAGCTGCAATGCGAAGCCGAGCGCGGTTGCGATCCCGGCGGCGAGACCGAGCCGGATGCCGTAGCCGATGAGGCGGGTGGTCGGCTGGGGTGGGGCGGGTGGGCGGGGTGGGCGCGCGGGCCACGGCAGCGACACGAGCGTGCACCAGAGGCCGCCCGCCGCCATGATCGCGGCCAGAACAAACCCGGAGCTCGCCGTGTCGAAGCTGAAGCCGATGCCGATCATCGGGACGCCGAGCGTGAGGATCGCCGCGCCCACCGCGCTGCGACCCGCAGCGACAGCCCCGATCACGCACGCCGTCACGATGGCGACCAGGGCGAGGGCGAGCGTCTGCCCGAGAACCGCGCCGAGCAGGATGCCGAGCCCCGCCATCGTGCTCGCCAGGAGGTAGCTGATCCGCGAGCGCCGCGTGGGCAGCAGGCCGAGGGCGGCGGCAGGCAGCACCCCGAGCGCGCACGCGACCCCGCGCACCGGGTCGATGGTGGCGACCACGACCGCGGGAACCGCGAAGGTCGCGCCGAGGAGAAGGTGCCGTGGGGTCCACGCGATCGCGGGACGGGGAGGCGGCGGCGCGACCGTCACGTCGGTCGGCTCGCCCGGCGCCACAGCAGCAGCACGATGCCGGCCGCGGCGACCGACAGGATGCCGACGACGACCATCGCATCCGCGACACCTGCCGAGAACGCGGCGACGACCGCATCGACCACCCTCTGCTGCGAGTCGGCGGGGAGCCCGGAGACCGCGTCCTGGAATGATGACGAGTTCACGAGCGCGCGGTGCACGGCGTCGATCTCGTCGGCGGTGAGGCCCTCGTCGGCGGCTGCCGTCTGCCATTCCCCTTGGGTGAGGCCGCGTCCGAGTGCCGAGAGCACGGCCACGCCGATGGCGCCACCCACCATGCTCGACATCTTGAAGACTCCGGCGGCGGTGCCGGAGAGTTCGGCCGGCACCTGGCCGACGGCGGTGTCCGAGATGGGTGTCGACAGCATCCCGAGCCCGAGGCCCACGACGACGAGTGCGGCGCACATCTGCCAGAGCGGCGAGTCGGCCGAGAGGAACCCGAGTAGCAGCAGTCCGGCGCTCATGATGATGAGCCCGATCACCACGGGACGCCGGCCGCCGAAGCGCTGGCTCATGCGGGATCCGAGGGGGATGAACGCGAAGATGCCGAGGGTCGACGGCAGCATGAGCAGGCCGGCCGCCACCGGGTCGAAGCCGCGTGCGTTCTGCAGCCACAGCACAAGCAGGTAGCTGAGGCCGGCAAAGGCGAGGTTCATGGTGAGGTTGGCGGTGAGCGCGCCGTCGTAGGGGCGCAGCCGGAACAGGCGGAAGTCGACGAGCGGGTTCCGCACCCGCAACTCGATCACCACCCAGGCGGCGGCGAGCACGATCGCCGCGATCAGCATCCCCACGACGACGGGGCTGCCCCAGCCGGCCGCGGGGCCGTCGGTGAGCGCGTAGAGCAACGCGAACACGGCGAGGCCGATGGTCACGAGGCCGGCCCAGTCGATGCTGCGAGACGCGTCGGCGTCTTTCGACTCGGGGGTGAGGCGACGGATGACGAGCCAGGCGACCGCGGCGAGCGGCACGTTCAGCCAGAACAGCCACTGCCATCCGAGGGTCTGCGTGATGATCCCGCCGATCGCCGGTCCGACCGCCTGTCCACCCCAGGCCACCGCCTGCCAGATGCCGAACGCGGCGAGCTGTTCACGTCCGGTGAACTGCGCCGGGATGAGGGCCAGCGTCGCCGGAAGGATGAGCGCGGCACCGACACCCATGAGGGCGCGGCCGGCGATGAGCGCCGGCATCCCCTGGGCGAGCGCCGCGACGATCGAGAACAGGCCGAAGCAGAGCACGCCGAGCAGCAGCATCCGCCGCCGACCGAAGAGGTCGCCGAAGCGTCCGGATGCGATGACGAGCGCACCGGTCACCAGGCTGAACGCGTTGTTGGCCCACTGCAGCGCGTCGAGGTCGGCGTGCAGGTCGTCGGCGATCGTGGGGATCGCGACCCCCAGGTTCGCGAACGCCAGCCACACCAGCCCAGCGGCACCGCAGATGCCTGCCAGTGAGATCCATCGGGCGCGGCTCTGCACGGCGGTCGTCATGACGCCTCCCGGATGATCGCTCAGGAACGGGGTGCGCCCACGCTACTCCCGGCGACCGCACCTGGCCACGGGTCCGCACTCACTCGATGATGCTCCCGGCCATCATCAGCACCACCGCGGTCATCGCGATCACCGGGATGCGCCCGCCCCAGTCGCGCACGCGGGCGACGACGAACACCGACAGCACGCCGTAACCGACGGCCGCGAGCGACGCGATCATGGCGATGGGTGGGGGCCCGGATGCGCCGTCGTGCCCGTGGACGTCGGGTGCGGGCGAGGGCGTCGCTGTTCCGACGATGGTCGCCAGCTGCAACCCGGCCATGAGCAGGAGCCCGATCACGGCGTGGCCCGCCACCGTATGGGTGCTCGTCGAGTGTCGCTGTGCCGTGGCGCGGCGGATGGCGGCGAGGGCGATCGCGGCGGCGAGAAGGATCGCCGTCCACAGCACGGGAGGCAGCAGGCCGACGAACGCACTGTCGACGAGGGCCGCGAGGGCCGGCGCGATTGCCGCGAACTCGAGGCCGCGTTCCGGTCGCCGCCGTGCGTCGGGCGCGGTCAGTTCGCCGCCTCGGCGACGGGGGTGGGGTCGGGATGCGGCGCGCCGGCTTCGACGGCGGGCCGACGCCGTACGGCGATCGACAGCACGGCCGCGATGGCGCAGAGGGCGGCGCCGCCCCACCACGCGTAGGTGTAGGTGCCGAAGCTGTCGCGGATGACGCCCGCGCCGAGGGCGGCGGCCGCGGCGCCCAGCTGGTGGGCCGCGAAGACCCATCCGAACACGATCGTGCCGCGGTCGCCAAAGATCTCGCGGCAGAGGGCGGCGGTCGGCGGCACGGTCGCCACCCAGTCGAGACCGTAGATGACGATGAACAGCACCATGCTCGGGTGCACCACATCCGACAGCAGCCACGGCAGCATCACGAGGCCCACGCCACGGAACCCGTAGTAGGCGACCAGCAGGATGCGCGGGTCGAACTTGTCGGTCAGCCACCCGGAGGCGATGGTGCCGGCGATGTCGAAGATGCCGACCACGGCCAGCAACCCTGCCGCCGTGGTCGTCGCCATGCCGTGGTCGTGCGCGGAGGGGATGAAGTGGATGCCGATGAGCCCGTTGGTGGTGGCCCCGCAGATGGCGAAGGCGATGGCAAGCGCCCAGAACGCGCGGTGCTTTGAGGCGGATGCGAGTCCGTCGATGGCGCGGCGGGCGGCGTTCCCGGTGTGGCGAATCGGCGCGACGTGGGTGGCGGGGTCAGCGCCGAAGGGCAGCACGCCGCGGTCTTCGGGGTGGTCGCGCAGGACGAGCCACACGATCGGCACGGCGGCGAGCGCCACCGCGGCGACGAGCAGGGAGGCGACGCGCCAGCCGGAGGTTTCGGCGAGCTGGGCGACGGGCGGCAGGAAGATGAGCTGCCCGGTCGCGGAGCCGGCGGTGAGGATGCCCATCACGAGACCGCGGCGACGCACGAACCAGCGGTTGGCGATGGTGGCGGCGAACACGAGCGCCATGGAGCCGGTGCCGAGGCCGATGAGCACGCCCCAGAAGATCAGCAGCTGCCACGATGCCGTCATCAGCACGCTGCCGCCTGCGCCGAACGCCACGAGGGTGAGCGCGGTGGCCACCACCTGGCGGATGCCGAAACGGTCCATGAGGGCTGCGGCGAAGGGCGCGGTGAGGCCGTAGAGAAGGAGGTTGACGCTCACGGCCGCCGACATGACGGTGGTCGACCAGCCGAACTCCTCGTTGAGCGGAACCATGAGGGCGCCTGGTGCCGCACGGAATCCGGCGGCGGCGAGCAGCGCCAGGAACGAGACGGCGGCCACCCACCACGCCGGATGCACGCGTCGGCGGCGGGTGATCTCACGATCCTCGGCTGCGGGCATGGCGGTTCCCCTCATCTGACTTCCTTGAAGGAAGCTACACTAGTCGGATGCCGCTGCGTTCCGATTGGTCGACCGAGTTCTGCCCCATCCGGCGCTCCCTCGACGTGCTGGGCGACCCGTGGGTGCTGCTCATCATCCGCGACGCCCTCCACGGCTGCGGCCGCTTCGACTCTCTGCGCGACAACCTGCGCATCTCGGAGGCGGTGCTCAGCCGCCGTCTCGCCTCCATGGTCGAGGCGGGCCTGCTCGAGCGTGTCGACTACCCGGATGGCAACCGCATCCGTCAGGGTTACGCCGCCACCGAGGCCGCCGCCGAGTTGCTGCCGGTGCTGCAGCAGCTGGCCCTGTGGGGCGAACGCCACACACCGATGCCGGATGGCGGGGGCCACATGGCGATGATCCACGAGACTTGCGGCCACGAGACCGTGCACGGCGAGACCTGCAGCTCCTGCGGCGAGACACTCACCCCCGATCAGATGACCTGGGTGAAGCCGTGGAAGAACGCGCGCGACCGCCTGCAGCCGGCGGGAGTGCTCGCGTAGGAACGAGAAAGGGCGACCACTCACGTGATCGCCCCACCTGGTGCGCGAGGGGGGACTTGAACCCCCACACCCTTACGAGTACTGGCACCTGAAGCCAGCGCGTCTGCCAATTCCGCCACTCGCGCGAAGACCCGCCTGAGCGGATCAGCCTAGCGAGACTACCATGCAGCGGCCGGGTGCGAGATCCGGGCCGAATCCGTCCTCAGAACGACCCGCCGCCGACGTCCGGCGGAGGTTTCTTCCCGCTTCGCCGACTACCATCGGACTGTCCGCGCGAGCCGGAGCGCGGAGCTGTGCCTGCCGAGAGGGGACCCTTGGGGATTCTCGACGAATTCGAGAAGGGCTTGGAGCGTGTCGTCAACGGCGCGTTCGCCAAGACCTTCAAGAGTGGTCTGCAGCCCCTCGAGGTGACTGCGGCGCTCCGCCGCGAACTCGACACGAAAGCGGCCGTCGTCTCGCGCGACCGCATCCTCGTGCCCAACCGGTTCCGGGTGCGGCTGTCGGCATCCGACTTCGAGCGGATGACGGGGCTGGGGCCCGCGCTCATCGACGAGTTCACGCAGCTCGTGCAGCAGCACGCCACCGCCCAGCACTACGCGTTCGCGGGCGGCATCGACATCAAGCTCGTGCAAGACACCACGCTCTCGGCCGGCATCGTGCGCATCGACTCCGAGAACGTGAAGGGTGCGGTCGTCTGGTCGCCGGTGCTCGACATCGGCGGCAAGCGCTACCCGCTCACCAAGAGCCGCACCATCATCGGCCGTGGGTCGGATGCCGACATCACCCTCAACGACACCGGCACCTCGCGCCAGCACATCGAGATCCTCTGGGACGGCAAGCGCGGCCAGGTGAACGACCTCGGATCCACGAACGGGTCGAAGCTGAACGGCCAGCCGCTGAAGAAGGCGGTGCTGCAGCCGGAATCGGTGATCGAGATCGGTCGCACCCGTATCGTGTTCCGGGTGCTGGCGCAGTCGTCCGATGTCGATCAGTTCGCCGACCTGCGGCAGGAGCGTCCGCAATGAGCGAACTGACTCTGCTGGTTCTGCGTCTCGGGTTCCTGATCCTGATGTGGGCGTTCGTCTTCATGGTGATCTACGCGCTCCGCTCCGACCTGTTCGGCACCCGCGCGAGGAAGCTGCCGCAGGCCCCGGTCGCCGAGACCTTCCCGGCCGCGGCCGTCGCCGTGTCGGTGCCGGCCGCCGCCACGGTGCCGGCCCCCGCACCCGCTCCGGTGCCCCGGTCGCAGCCGCACGCCGACGCGACCACCCCGCGTCGCCTCGTCATCACCTCCGGCCCGAAGGAGGGCATGGAGATCGATCTGCCGTCCGAGCAGCTCACCATCGGCCGCTCCGGTGAGTCGGGCCTCGTGATCCGCGACGACTACACCTCCACCCACCACGCCCGGCTGATGCTGTGGAACGACGAGTGGGTCATCCAAGACCTCGACTCCACCAACGGCACGTTCCTCGACGGCAGCCGTGTCAGCCTCCCCACCCCCGTCCCGGCCGGATCCACCGTCACCATCGGCACGACCAGCTTCGAGTTGCGGCGGTAGCGGGTGCCCACGATCCCCACGAGCGCCGCCGTCTCCCACGTCGGGAAGGTGCGCGCCAGCAACCAGGACTCCGGGTACCTCGGACGTCACCTGTTCCTGGTCGCCGACGGGATGGGAGGCCACGCGGGCGGCGACGTCGCCAGCCACATCGCGACGCAGCGCATCGCCGAAGCCGACGCGCCCTACGCCTCCACCGATGACGCCCTCGTCGCCCTGCAGTCGGCGCTCATCGCCGCGAACGGCCTGCTGGCCGAGACGGTCTTCGAACACAACGAGCTCACCGGCATGGGCACGACCGTGTCCGCCTTCATCCGGGTCGGCGACCAGCTCGCCCTCGCGCACATCGGCGACTCCCGCGTCTACCGGTTCCGTGCGGGCGAACTGGAGCAGATCACCGTCGACCACACCTTCGTGCAGCGTCTCGTCGAGTCGGGCCGCATCACCCCGGAGGAAGCCGCCGTCCACCCGCGCCGCGCCGTGCTGATGCGCGTGCTGGGCGACGTCGACGCGTCCCCCGAGATCGACACCGCCGTGCTCGACGTGCAGGCCGGCGACCGGTGGATGCTGTGCTCCGACGGTCTCTCCGGGTACGTCTCCGACGAGAAGGTCGCGCAGATCCTCGGCACCATCCGCACCGCGCAGGGCGCCGCCGATCGTCTCGTCAAGGAGAGCCTCGACCACGGGGCTCCCGACAACGTGACCGTGCTGCTGATCGACATCGACGACTCCGGCGGCACCTCAGGTGCGAACCCCGTCTTCGTGGGTTCGGCCGCGCATCCGCTGTCGTTCGGCCAGGAGGAGGAGGTCGCGCGCAAGCCGATCCGCCTCCCCACCCTGCTGCTGCATCCGCTGAAGGCGTCGCCGCCCGAGGATGCGCACTTCGAGCCGGAGAGCGAGAGCTACCTCGACGAGCTGATCGAGGAGGACCGCCGCCGCGCGATCCGCCGCCGCGTGCTGTGGGGTGTGGGGGTCGGCCTCGCGGCGATCGCCATCATCCTGGCCGGCTACCTCGGCTACCGCTGGACCCAGATGCACTACTACGTGGGCGTGAGCGACGGGAACGTCGCGATCTTCCAGGGCGTGCAGCAGTCGATCGGCCCGATCTCGCTGTCGAGCGTCTACCAGACCACCTCGATCGCGGTGGAGGACCTGCCCGAGTACCAGCGCTCCACCGTCGAGAACACGATCAGCGCCGATAGCCTGCGTCAGGCCCACGACATCGTCGACCGCCTCGCCGCGTCGGCAGGGGACTGACGTGTCGGCGCCGGAGACGAGCGCGGTGAGCCCCGGATACGAGGCGGGGCCGCGCGTGAGCACCTTCACCGGGTCGATCCGCATCCGGCTGCGCATCCCGGCGCGCCTCCGCAACCTCGAGCTGGTACTGATCGTGGTGGCGTTGGGGCTCGCCGCGAGCGCCACCGCCCTCGTGCAGCTGGGGGCGATCGGCCGCCTCGAGCCGCAGATCTTCCTGCTCGCCGCGATCCCCGCCGCGCTCGTTCTGCTGCTCCACCTGGTGGAGCGCGTCGTCGCGCGCGAGGCGGACCCGTTCGTCGTGCCGATCGCCGCGTTCCTGAACGGCCTCGGCATCGCGATGATCCACCGGCTCGACATCGCCGAAGGTTACGAAGGCTGGGCCGCGTTCGCGGTGCGTCAGATCGTGTGGACGACCATCGCGTTGGCCCTCGCGATCGGCGGGCTCATCCTGGTGCGTAACCACCGCGTCCTGCAGCGCTACCGCTACATCGCCATGTTCGTGGCGGTCGTGTTGCTGCTGCTGCCGCTGCTCCCCGGCATCGGCGAGACCGGCGCCAACGCGGATGTGTGGATCCGGGTCGGCATCTTCTCGTTCCAGCCCGGTGAGTTGGCGAAGATCGCCCTCGCGATCTTCTTCGCCGGCTACCTGGTGACCGCCCGCGATTCGCTGTCGATGGTGGGGCGCACGTTCCTCGGCATCCGGTTCCCGCGTGCGCGCGACCTGGGCCCGATTCTCATCATCTGGGTGCTGTCGATGGGCGTCATCGTGCTCCAGCGCGACCTCGGAACCGCCCTGCTGTACTTCGGTCTGTTCCTGGTGATGCTGTACGTCGCCACCGGCCGCGCCAGCTGGATCCTCATCGGTCTCACGTTGTTCGCGGCCGGCGCCTGGTTCGCCAGCCAGCTGATGCCGTACGTAGCCGGCCGCTTCCACAACTGGCTCGACGCCTTCAACCCCGACGTCTACGAGCGTGACGGCGGCAGCTTCCAGCTCGTGCAGGGTCTGTTCGGGCTCGCGGATGGCGGCCTGGTCGGCACCGGCCTCGGCCGCGGCCGACCCGACATCGTGCCGCTCGCCGAGAGCGACTACATCATCGCGAGCCTCGGCGAGGAGCTGGGCCTCATCGGCCTGTTCGCGATCCTCTGCCTCTACCTGATCTTCGTGGCCCGCGGTTTCCGGATTGGCGTGGCCGGCCAGGACGACTTCGGTCGCCTGCTCGCGGTGGGTCTGTCGTTCGTGGTCGGGCTGCAGGTCTTCATCGTGATCGGCGGCGTCACACGCGTGATCCCCCTCACCGGGCTCACGACACCGTTCCTCGCGGCCGGTGGTTCGTCGCTGGTGGCGAACTGGATCATCGTCGTGCTGCTGCTGCGGCTGTCTGATTCGGTGCGGCAGCAGCCGCACGCCGTCGTGGAGGGGGGTGCCGCGTGAACAAGGAACTGCGTCGCGTGAGCGTGCTGATCCTCGGCATGTTCCTCGCGCTGTTCGCCTCGACCACCATGATCCAGGTCGTCGAGCAGCAGAACCTCCAGGCCGACGGGCGCAACGTGCGCACCCTGTATGCGAGCTTCTCCGCCGAGCGGGGTCCGATCATCGCCGGCGACACGACGATCGCGCAGTCGGTGCCGTCGGATGACGTGTACAAGTTCCAGCGCGTCTACCCGCAGGGCGAGCTGTACTCGGCCGTCACCGGCTACTTCACCCTCAACGGTGAGAACACCGGCATCGAGGGCAGTCTCAACGAGTATCTGAGCGGCCGCGCGAACCAGCAGTTCCTCGACCGGTTGAACGCGATCCTCACGGGGCAGGAGCCGAAGGGCGCCGCCGTGCAGGTGACGGTCGATCCGGTCGTCCAGCAGGCGGCGTGGGATGCGCTGGGCGACTACAAGGGTGCGATCGTCGCCATCGAGCCGTCGACGGGTCGCATCCTGGCGATGGTGTCGAAGCCCACGTTCGACCCGAACCTTCTGGCCTCGCACAGTGGCTCGGCCGTGAGGGACAGCTACGAGGCGCTGCTCGCCGACCCGAACGAGCCGCTCATCAACCGCACGATCCGCGGCGACCTCAACCCGCCGGGGTCGACGTTCAAGGTCGTGATGACGGCGGCGGCGCTGTCGACGGGCGAGTGGACGGGGGAGAGCACGCTTCCCAACCCGACGAGTCTGGTGCTGCCGGGCACGTCGACGACGATCACCAACCAGAACGGTGCGAACTGCGGCGGCGGCGATACCGTCACGATCGCCACCGCGTTCCGCCTCTCGTGCAACATCCCGTTCGCCGAACTCGGTCAGCAGCTCGGCTACGACGTCATCGACGAGCAGGCGCGGGCGTTCGGTTTCGAGGACCCCAGCCTCCGCATCCCGATGCGGGTCGAGCCGAGCGTGTTCCCCGAGCCGGAGAGCGAAGCGCAGCTGATGCTGCAGTCGTTCGGCCAGGGCAACGACCGCGTCACGCCGCTGCAGATGGCCATGGTTTCGGCCGCAGTGGTCAACGGCGGCAAGGCGATGGTGCCCAACCTCGTCGAACAGGTGACGGCCCCCGATCTCTCTGTGCTGCAGGCGTTCGAACCGCAGGAGTACGGGCAGCCCATCACGCCCGAGAATTCCGCGAGCATGATTCAGATGATGGTCTCCAACGTCGCCTCCGGGGCGGCGAGTGGTGCCAGAATCAGTGGTGTCGATGTCGGCGGCAAGACGGGCACAGCACAGAACGGCAAGGATGAGCCCTACACCCTCTGGTTCACCGGATTCGCCCCCGCGGTCGACAGTCAAGTCGCGATCACGGTGCTGCTCGAAGACGGTGCCGGACGAGGTCAGAACGGCTCCGGTAACGGGATCGCGGCTCCGATCGCGAAGAAGGTCATAGAGGCGGTGCTGAACAGATGAGACCCACGAGCGGGCTCACCTTCGGGGGGCGTTACCAGCTGTCGAGTCGGATCGCGATCGGCGGCATGGGCGAGGTGTGGCAGGCCACCGACCTGGTCATCGGGCGCACCGTCGCCATCAAGATCCTCAAGGACGAGTACCTGGGCGACCCGGGCTTCCTCGAGCGTTTCCGCGCCGAGGCCCGTCACGCCGCCCTCGTCAACCACGAAGGCATCGCGAACGTCTTCGACTACGGCGAAGAGGACGGCTCCGCGTACCTGGTGATGGAGCTGGTGCCCGGCGAGGCACTCTCCACCGTGCTCGAGCGCGAGAAGGTGCTCTCGACCGACCGCGTGCTCGACATCGTCGCGCAGACCGCATCCGCTCTGCAGGCCGCCCACTCGGCCGGCCTCGTGCACCGCGACATCAAGCCCGGCAACCTGCTCATCACCCCGGACGGCCGGGTCAAGATCACCGACTTCGGTATCGCCCGGATCGCCGACCAGGTGCCGCTGACCGCCACCGGTCAGGTGATGGGAACCGTGCAGTACCTCTCTCCCGAGCAGGCGAGCGGGCACCCGGCTTCGCCGTCGACCGACATCTACTCGCTCGGCATCGTGGCCTACGAGGCCCTCGCCGGTCGCCGCCCGTTCACGGGTGAGTCGCAGGTGGCGATCGCCATGGCGCAGATCAACGAGGCCCCGCCGGACCTGCCGGTGACGATCTCCGAGCCGGTCCGCAACCTCGTGTACTCGTGCATCGCGAAGCGCCCCGAGGATCGCCCGGCGACGGCCGCTCACCTCGCGCGCGCCGCTCAGGCGTTGCGCCGCGGCGATG
>JAEWJX010000123.1 GCA_023386365.1 Actinomycetes bacterium
CGCCCCGGGGGGGGGCCCCGGGGGGCCCCCCCCCGGGCGGGGCTTCATGGCGAAGCTCACGCCGTACCTGTTCATCGCAGCAGCCGTCGGGCTGCTGCTCCTCCTCACCTACCTGCCGGCCGCGAACATGCTCTGGTATTCGCTGACCGACTGGGACGGCCTCGACCTCGACAAGGAGTTCGTCGGTCTCGAGAACTACCTCGAGGTGTTCACCAACCCGCAGATCTTCGGCGTCTTCGGCGTGAGCCTGTACTACTTCGTCGGCTCGTTCGCGCAGATGGCGATCGCCCTCTACTTCGCGGCGCTGCTCAGCTACCGCACCCGCTTCTCGAACCTGTTCCGCGGCATCCTCTTCTTCCCGTACCTGATCAACGGTGTGGCGATCGGGTTCGTGTTCCTGTACCTCTTCCAGCCGGGCGGCACGCTCGACTCGGTGCTCGGGGCGATCGGGTTCTCCGACACCCCGCAATGGCTGGGTGACCCCGCCGTGGCGAACTACTCGCTCGCCGCCACCTCCGTCTGGCGCTACACGGGTCTCAACTTCGTGCTGTTCCTGGGCGCCATCCAGTCGATCCCGGGCGAACTGTACGAGGCGGCCGAGATCGACGGCGCCAACCGCTGGCAGCAGTTCTGGGCGCTCACGTTCCCCGGCATCCGGCGCATCATCGGGCTGAGCTTCATCCTCGCGATCGCCGGCAGCCTGTCGGTGTTCGAGATCCCGTTCATCATGACCGGCGGCGCCAACGGCACCTCCACGTTCGTCATCCAGACGCTGCAGACGGCGTTCGTGTTCCGGCAGGTGGGGCTCGCCTCGGCGATGGCCGTCGTGCTGCTCGCGATCGTGCTGGTCGTGACGTTCATCCAGCGTCGGGTGTTCCCCGACGAGAAGGTCGAGCTGACATGACCTCCGCCCCGTACCGTCCGGAGGCCCGCGTGCGCGCCGGCGTCGCCGCATCCGCGACCGTCAAATACGTGTCGCTCATCGTGGGCGTGCTGGTGACGCTGATCCCGTTGACCGTGGTGTTCATCGCCAGCTTCAAGACGTCGAACGAGTTCGGTCAGACCGGGCCGTTCGATGCGCCCGGCAACTGGTTCAACTTCGACAACTATGTGACCGCCTTCCAGAAGGGCGGCATGGTCGAAGGGTTCATCAACACGACGATCGTGCTGACGATCTCGCTCATCGGCACCATCCTGATCGGCACGATGGCGGCGTACGCGATCGACCGGTTCGGGTTCCGCGGCAAGAAGCTGGTGGTGGGGCTGTTCCTGGTGGCGACGCTGATCCCCGGCGTCACCAGCCAGGTGGCGACGTTCCAGATCATCAACGGACTCGGGCTCTACAACTCGAAGGCCGCGCTGATCCTGCTCTTCATGGGCACCGACATCATCTCGATCTACATCTTCATCCAGTTCATGCAGTCGATCCCGGTGTCGCTCGACGAGGCGGCGATGCTCGACGGCGCCAACCGCTGGACCATCTACTGGCGGGTGATCCTGCCGCTGCTGAAGCCGGCGATCGCGACCGTCGTCATCGTGAAAGGCATCGCCATCTACAACGAGTTCTATCTGCCCTTCCTCTACCTGCCATCGGAGGGCATGATCTCGACGTCGCTGTTCCGGTTCAAGGGGCCCTTCGGCGCCCACTGGGAGATCATCGCGGCCGGCACGATCCTGGTGATCATCCCGACGCTCATCGTCTTCCTCTTCCTGCAGCGGTTCATCTACCGCGGCTTCACCTCGGGGGCGGTCAAGTGATCACGAGAGAACTGCACGACGGGTGGACGGTCCGTGCGAGTGGCGGGCCCGCCCCGGCGGCCATCGCGGACGCGGTGGTGCCGGCGGTGGTGCCGGGTGTCGTGCACCAGGCGCTGCTCGACGCCGACCTGATCCCCGACCCGTACCTCGACGACAACGAGTCGCTGCTGGCGTGGATCGGGCTCGTCGACTGGGTGTACGAGACGACGATCACCGTGACGGATGCGGAGGCCGCCGAGCAGCGGCGCGAGCTGGAGTTCGACGGGCTCGACACGGTGGCCACGGTGCTGCTCGACGGGCAGGTGATCGCCGGCGTCGCGAACCAGCACCGCCGGTACCGCATCGACGTGACCGACCGGCTGGGCGCGGGGGAGCACCGGCTGGTGGTCGCCTTCCGCAGCCCCGTGCGGTACGCCAACGCGCAGAGCCTGGAGCTCGGTGCCCGGCCGCGGCCGTACCCGGTGCCGTTCGAGGCGATCCGCAAGTCTGCGTGCAGCTTCGGCTGGGACTGGGGCATCTCCACCACCACGAGTGGGATCTGGCGTCCGGTGCGGCTGGTGTCGTGGTCGGGTGCGCGGTTCGGTGAGGTGCGGGTGCACGCTGCGCCGTCGGGCGACGGCGGCACGGTGACGGTGGTCGCCGAGCTGGCGCGGGTCGCCGACGAGGAGCTGGTGCTGGAGGTCGAGGGTGCGGGCGAGAGCGTCTCCGTGGCTGTGCCTGCCGGCGCGACCCACGCCGAAGCGGTGCTCGAACTCGCTGCGGTGGAACGCTGGTGGCCGGTCGGGTACGGCGCGCAGCCCCTCTACGACGTGACGGTGCGGTTGCGGGGCGACCACGGCATCCGCGACCAGACCGGTCGTCGGGTCGGCTTCCGCACGCTGCGGTGGGACACCGACCCGGATGCGGCGGGCCGCCCGTTCCAGCTGATCGTCAACGACCAGCCGGTGTGGGTGAAGGGCGTCAACTGGATCCCCGACGACGCGCTGTTCCCGCGCGTCGACCGTGCCCGCTACGAGCACCGCCTGCGGCAGGCGGTCGCCGCCAACATCAACCTCATCCGTGTGTGGGGTGGCGGCATGTACGAGGATGACGCCTTCTTCGACCTCGCCGACGAGTTGGGGCTGCTCACCTGGCAGGACTTCCTGTTCGCGTGCGCCGCCTACCCGGAGGAGGAACCCATCCGCTCCGAGGTGCAGGCGGAGGCGCGCGACAACGTGGCGCGCCTCGCGCACCACGCATCGCTCGCCCTGCTCAACGGCAACAACGAGAACATCTGGGGGTTCGAAGACTGGGGCTGGAAGGCGCGCCTCGACGGGCAGACCTGGGGTGCCGGCTACTACTACGAGCTGCTGCCGCAGGTGGTGGCCGAGGTGGCGCCGCACGTGCCGTACACACCCGGCAGCCCGTTCAGCCCCACCGAAGGGCTGCACCCGAACGACGAGACCGACGGCACCGTGCACCTGTGGGACCAGTGGAACCGCCAGGGGTGGGAGACCTACCGCGACCACACCCCCCGCTTCGTGGCGGAGTTCGGATGGCAGGGTCCGCCCGCGTGGACGACGCTGCGCCGCGCGCTCAGCGACGACCCGCTCACGCCCGAGTCGCCCGGCATGCTCGTGCACCAGAAGGCGATGGAAGGCAACCAGAAACTCGTCGACGGGCTGCTGCCGCACTACCGGGTGCCGCGGTCGATGGAGGACTGGCACTGGGCGATGCAGCTCAACCAGGCCAACGCCGTCGGCTTCGCGCTCGACCACTTCCGTTCCCACGCGCCGCACACCTCGGGTGCCGTGGTCTGGCAGTTGAACGACTGCTGGCCCGTCACCTCGTGGGCGGCGATCGACGGAGACGGACGCGAGAAGCCGCTGTTCTTCGCCCTGCAGAACGCGTTCGCACCGCGGGTGGTGACGGTGCAGCCGCGGCCGGACGGTCTCGCGGCGGTCATCGGTAACGACACCGGCGAGGTCTGGGAAGGCGACCTGCTGCTCACCCGGCACACCGCATCCGGCGACGCGGTCACGCGGGTCGCGGTGCCGGTGGTGGTGCCGCCGCGCTCGTCGGCCACCGTGCCGCTGCCGTCGCAGGTGGCGGGATCGGAGGCGGCGGATGCGCCGGATGCGGCGACCGAGTTCGTGACCGCCGCGCTCGGTGGCGTGCGCGGCGTGTGGTTCTTCGCCGAGCCGCGCGACGGCGGACTCGTCCCACCGCAGCTCGATGTGGCCGTGGCGCCTGCGCCCGGAGGCGACGGGGTCGACGTGACCGTCACCGCCGCATCCGTGGTGCGCGACGTGACGCTGCTCGTCGACAAGCTCGCCGCGTCGGCCACCGTCGACCGCGGCCTCGTCACCCTGCTGCCGGGGGAGTCGACCGTGTTCCGCGTGCGTGGCGCCGACGACGTAGACGCGGGCCGGATCGCAGCCGCAGGGGGGCTGCGATCCGGCAACCAGCTCGTGGGGGAACGATGAGCGCACCCGCTCTGCGGATCGCGGGCGACCCGATCTGCGGGATGACGTGGGGCTGGGTCGGCACGCGCGGCACCTGGGCGACGCCTGAGGCCGCGCGGTCGATCGAGCTGATGGCCGGACACGACGTCAGCTGGACCGCGATCGCCTACGCGGCCGAGCAGACCACCGCGTTCTCCACCGACATCCCGTTCGACGCCGAGCCGACGGTCACCGACGACGAGATCGTGTGGGCCATCCGCGAAGCCCACTCGCGCGGCCTCCGCGTGTGCCTGAAACCGGTGGTGAACGTGGCCGACGGCACCTGGCGCGCCCACATCGGTTTCTTCGACTGGGATGTGCCGGGCGAACCCAGCTGGACCGACTGGTTCGCGTCGTACCGGCGCTTCATCCTCCACGCGGCCCGCATCGCCGAGGCGGAAGGCTGCGGGATGCTGTGCGTCGGATGCGAGATGGTGCGCGCCGACGGGCAAGACGCCCACTGGCGTGCACTGATCGCCGAGGTGCGCGAGGTGTACTCGGGGCTCGTCACCTACAACTGCGACAAGTACCAGGAGGACCGCGTCACCTGGTGGGACGCCGTCGACGTGATCTCGTCGAGCGGCTACTACCCGACCGGCGCCTGGGAGCAGCAGCTTGACCGCATCGAGGCCGTCGTCGCCGCGGCAGGCAAGCCGTTCTTCTTCATGGAGGCCGGATGCCCGTCGCGGGTCGGCTCCGCCGCGCGACCCAACGACTGGAGCCTCCCCGGGGCGCCATCCGGGGAGGAGCAGCTGCGCTACTACGAGGAGATGTTCGCCGCCGTGCGCTCGAGACCGTGGGTGCGCGGGCTCATGCTCTGGGACTGGCCGGCCCGCCTGTACCCTGAGCAGGCAGCGGCCACCAACGACGACTACTGCCCCTACGGGAAACCGGCGGGCGCGTTCATGGCCGCCCAGTACCGGGAGTGGACGACGGAGGACGAATGACCGACGCGGTCTCGCTCGCGCTCGACGCGGGCCAGACGGGCATCAAAGTGCGGATCGCGCGAGCGGGTGCCGCCCCCGTCGACCGGCTGTTCCCCGGAGTCCGTACCGACATCCCTCTGCTGCCGCAGCTGGCCGAGGTGGCGCGGGTCGCCGCGGACGGCGCGCCGGTCGCGGTGCTCACCGCTGGCGTCTCGGGGCTGACCAGTGCCGAAGACGACCCCGCCGAACTGCGGGCGCTCGCGCACGACCTGGCGCCGACGCGGGTGCTGCTCGCGCACGACTCGGTGACGTCGTTCCTCGGCACCCTCGGCGACCAGCACGGCGCGGTCGTCGCATCCGGAACCGGGGTCGTGACGTTGGCCGTGGGGCCCGCCGGTTCGGCGCGGGTCGACGGATGGGGCTACCTGATGGGCGACGCGGGCAGCGGATTCTGGGTGGGTCGGCAGGCGCTCGACGCGGTGATGCGCGCCCACGACGGCCGCGGCCCTGCGACGGCGCTCACCGCCGTCGTGCAGAGCCGCTGGCCCGACCTCGAAGACGCCTACGTGCAGCTGCAGAGCGACCCGGCGCGGGTGAGCGTCGTGGCCTGGTTCGCCGAGACGGTGGCCGCCCACGCCGCGACGGATGAGGTGGCCGACGCGATCTGCGCGGCAGCCGCCGAAGAGCTCGCCCTATCGGTGACGACGGCGCTCCGCCGCGCAGGGGTGGATGCCGACCCCGTCGTCAGCGCGATCGGCGGCGTGTTCCGGGCGCCGCGCATCCGGGAGCCCTTCGAGGAGCTGCTGCGTGCCGTGCACCCCGGCGTGCGTTTCGAAGCCCCGCACGGAACCGGCCTCGACGGGGCGGCGGCGCTCGCCGCCCTCGGTCCGGGCCACCCACTGCGCGCCCTCGTCTCCGAGGCCTAGTCGACGCCGAACCCCTAGGGTGTGAGGCATGTTCGGTACCGAGTTCGGCTTCCCGCACCTGCTCATCATCCTGGCGGTGCTCGCCGTCTGGGCGCTCGCGATCTGGGCGCTCGTGGTGACTCTGCGGGACCCGCAGTTGTCTGTCGCGGTGAAGGTGATCTGGGCGATCCTGCTGATCGTGTTCCCCTACTTCGCCCTCATCATCTGGGCGATCGACCGCTTCGTGAAGCTGAACCGGCGCCCGCCCGCTGCTTGAGCTCAGCCGTGGGCGAGAAGTTGCAGGCCCACGACGGCGAGGCCCAGAACGGCTTCGCCGAGGAGGGCGAGCAACCGCTGCCACCAGGTGAGCTTCAGGTGGCGGATGGCCACCCATCCGCTGAGGATGAGCGACGCGAGCAGCGCGATGAAGGATGCGGCGAGCGCGCCATCCGACTCCCAGACGCCGATGAGGGCGAGCAGCAGGAACAGGAACGGCAACGCCACCGCGCTGAGCGCGCCGAAGCTCGACAGCAGCGCCACGTTCAGCTCGTGCCGGGTCATGCCGCGCTCGTGCACCACCACATGTGCGGTCAGGTCGGCGACGAACACCGCCAGCAGGGTGCCGAGCACCGTCACCAGCAGGGTGAGGATCGCCTCCGGCGCCTCCACGTGATGCGACCGCAGCGTCAGCACCACCGCCAGCGCGACGAACGTGACGTAGATGCGTTCCTTGAGGCGGGCGGCGCGGATCTCGCGGGTCTCGAGGCTGGGTTCGGCCATGGGATGACGTTACCCGCGCCGAGTAGTCGTATTCGAGGCTGAAACAGGGGGTTTTCGAGGCCGGATACGACTACCCGGCGGAGAGGGTGGTGGCGAGCCAGGCTCGGGCGCGCGCGATGAGGGCGCGGGCGGGCGGGGTGTCGCGGGCCCAGTTCTCGAAACCGTGGGCACCGCCGGGCACGATGTCGGTCGTCACCGCGACCCCCGCATCCTGCAGTCGTGCCGCGTAGGCGGCGTCCTCGGCGGCGAACAGTTCGATGTCGCCCCACGTGATCCAGGCGGGCGGCAGGCCGGTCAGGTCGTCGCGGCGGGCGGGCACCGCGTAGGCGGGCACCTCGGATGCGCCGGGTTCGACGCCCAGGTACGACCGCCATCCGACGTGGTTGGCGCGGTTGCTCCACACGACATGGTCGACGGCGTCGAGGCTGCGGTCGGCGGCGGTGCGGTCGTCGAGCATCGGCGCGAACAGCCACTGCGCGAGCGGTTCGCGGGCACCGGATGCGGTGGCCCGGTCGTGCAGCAGCTGGGCGGCGGCCGCAGCCAACCCACCGCCGGCACTCTCTCCGGCGATCACCACGCGGGCCGGGTCGACGCCGAAGTCTGCCGCATGATCCTGCAGCCAGTCCCACGCGGCGATCACGTCGTCGAGCGCGGCCGGGGCGCGGTGCCCCGGAGCGAGTCGGTAGTGGGCCGACACGATCGTCATGCCGAGTTCGGATGCGGTGCCCCCGACGAGCGGGTCGTCCTGTGTGGGCGATCCGATGATGAGACCGCCGCCGTGCACCCACAGCATGGCCGCATCCGTGCGGGGTGCGGCGGGGCGGTAGACGCGCACGCGCGCCGGACCGTCGCGGACCTCCGAGACGGCGACGCCGTCGGCGGGCACCGGCTTCACGAGGCCCGACAGCTTGGCGATGAGCCAGCGGATCGGCGGCTTGGTGACATCCAGGACGGGGGTGCGGGCGAGGGCCGGGCGGAGGTCGTCGTCGACCTGCTCGATGTGCATGGTGTCAACTTAGTTGACCGAGCGGGCGCGCGACCAGTCGCACCGCCCTCTCCCGCTGGTTGAGTAGCGAGCGGCGGAGCCGCCCGCGTATCGAAACCGACCAGCAGTGCGGCGCCGCGCAACCGCGCCGCTCGATTCGAGGCCCGCAGGATGACACAGCGCGGCCCGGGATTACGCCGCAAGTCAACCGGTTACGCACCCTCGCCGAAGGTTACGGAACCCGTTTGCCGCACCCCCGAAACCCCGCGTGTAATGGCCTCTCCCGCACCAGGGACACCATCACGAAGGGAATCACCGTGTCCGACCAGAAGTCGACGCCCGGCGACCAGAGCGAGCTCCGCTCCGCGGTCGAGGCGACAGATAAGAAGAAGCGCAACATCCTCATCACCGTCGCGGTCGCCGTGGTCGCGGCGCTCGTCGTCGGTGGTGTGTTCCTCTTCACCAACCTCAACGGCCAGAAGGCGGAAGCAGGCGAAGACGGCGCCGGATCGGGCGAGCCGCTCACGCTGCGCCTCGCGACCGCCGAAGACAGCGCCTTCCAGGACGCCATCAAGGAGGTCGCCGCCGAGAAGGGCCTCGAGGTGGAGTGGGTGAACGTCGACGACTGGGTGCTGCCCAACACGGAGCTGCAGGCGGGCAACGTCGACGGCAACGCGTTCCAGCACATCCTGTACCTGTCGGCCTTCAACGCCGAGTCGGGCGCCGACATCACCCCCGTCTTCTCGACGGTCATCACCCAGTGGGGCATCTTCTCCGCCACGCTCGGCGGCACCGACGAGATCCCCGACGGCGGCAAGGTCGCCATCCCGGACGACCCGTCGAACGGCGGCCGCGCCCTCAATATCCTCGCCGCGGCCGGCCTCATCGAGCTGGCCGACGACGCGGGCGACTTCCCCACCACGGATGACGTCACCTCGAACCCGAAGAACCTCGAGTTCGTGGCGCTGCCGGCCCGCAACATCCCCACCCAGTTCGACGACCCGAGCCTGTCGGCCGTCGTCGTCGGAACCTCCTACTTCGACCCGGCTCAGGGTGTCACGAAGGACGACGCCCTCTTCCTCGACGACTCGCTCGACGAGAAGAACCTGCCCTACGTGAACGTGGTGGCCGCGAACTCCGACGACCTCGACAACCCGGCCTGGGCGATCCTGCAGGAGGCGTACGCCGACCCGCGTGTCGCCGACGCGCTGGAGGAGGAGTACTTCGGCAACACGATCCTCGTGGACGTGCCCGTCGAAACCCTCCGCGAGAAGCTCGCCGAGCTTCAGGAATCGGCTGAGGCCAACAAGTAGCACCTCGCGGCGACGGCCGCGACCCCCGCGCGCGGGGCCCCCCCCGCCCCCCGCCGGGGCGGCCCCGCCTCGCCATGAGAGAGGACACCGTGAGCACAGCGATCGCCTTCGAAGGCGTGTCGAAGGTCTTCGAGTCGAACGGGCGCCGCTTCGAGGCGCTCCGCGACGTCGACCTGACGATCGAGCGTGGTGAGATCTACGGCATCGTCGGCTACTCGGGCGCCGGCAAGTCGACCCTTCTGCGTACCGTCAACGCGCTCGAGCGGCCCACGAAGGGTCGCGTCGTCGTCGACGGGCTGGAGATCTCGTCGCTGAACGGGGTGCAGCTGTTCGCGGCGCGGCAGCGCATCGGCATGATCTTCCAGCAGTTCAACCTGCTGAGGTCGCGCAGCGTCTACAAGAACATCACCTACCCGCTGGCGCTGTCCGGACTCCCGAAGGACAAGATCCTCGACCGGGTGGAGGAGCTGCTGGAGTTCGTCGGCCTCACCGACAAGGCGCTGTCGTACCCGTCGCAGTTGAGCGGCGGCCAGAAGCAGCGGGTGGGGATCGCGCGCGCCCTCGCCACCCGCCCCGACATCCTCATCTCCGACGAAGCCACCAGCGCCCTCGACCCGCAGACCACCGGCGAGGTGCTCGAACTGCTGAAGCGCGTCAACGAGGAGTACGGGCTGACGGTGCTGCTCGTCACGCACGAGATCGACGCGATCCGCGAGATCGCCGACAAGGTCGCCGTGATGGATGCGGGCCGCGTGGTCGAACACGGCTCCGTGTACGAGGTGTTCTCGAACCCGCAGAACCGCACCTCGCGCCGCTTCGTGTCGTCGGTGCTGCACCACATCCCGTCGCCGGAGACGCTGGACAAGATCCGGCGGGTGCACCACGGACGCCTGGTGCAGATCCACGTGGAGGACCGCGAGTCGAACGAGCCGTTCCTGTCGCGGGTGGCCCGCGACCGCGGCGTCGACATCAACGTCGTCTACGGCGGCATCGACGAACTGCAGTCGCGCCTCTTCGGCAGCCTCACCGTCGAACTGCTCGGCACGGATGCGGCGGTCGACGCCGCCATCGCCGACCTGCGCGCCGTCACCCCCGTGCAGGAGGTGTCGCATGCGTGAGTTCGACCTCGAAGCCTTCCTGCCGCGATTCCTGAAAGCGATCGGGGAGACCCTGCTGATGGTGGGGGTCTCGTTCACCGCCGCGGCGATCATCGGGATCCTGCTGGCGTTGTGGCTGTACGCCTCCCGCCCCGGCAACATCCTCGAGAACCGGGTGGTGTTCTCGGTGATCAACTTCGTCATCAACCTGATCCGGCCGGTGCCGTTCCTCATCGTCGCGATCGCGGTCGTGGGTCTCACGCGCATCATCTTCGGCACCGGACTCGGCCCGCTCGCCGCGACGCTGCCGCTGACGATCGTTGCGAGCGTCGCCATCGCGCGGGTCATCGAGACGAACCTGGTGGCGGTCGACCCGGGCGCCGTCGAGGCGGGCACCGCGATGGGTGCGAGCCCGGTGCGGGTGCTGTTCACCATCGTGATCCCCGAGTCGCTCGGTCCGATGGTGCTGGGGCTCACCTACATCGTGGTGGCCCTCGTGGATGCGACGGCAGTGGCCGGCGTGCTCGGCGCCGGTGGACTCGGCGATCTGGCGCTCAAGTACGGCTGGGCGCGTTTCGACTACACGGTGATCTGGATCGTGGTGATCACGCTGGTGATCCTGGTGCAGGGGATTCAGGCGATCGGCAACGCCATCGCACGGAAGGTGATGCATTGACCTCGGCCGACTTCGAGACCCGTTTCGCGGAGTTCCTCGCCCGCATCCGCTCCACCACCGCGGAGCGTGAACGCGACCGGGTGCTGCTGCATGCGCAGCTCGCCGAACTGCGCGAGCTCAGGTTCGGTGCACTGCGGGTGCCCGCCGTCCGCGGCGGCCACTCGATCCGGCTGGAGCAGCTGTTCGCGTTGCTCATCCGGTTGTCAGCCGCCGACCCCAGCCTCGGGCACATCCAGCGCGGGCATGTGGCGTTCGTGGAGTCGCTGCGCGTGCAGGGGGCGGATGCGCCGCAACGCTGGTGGGACCGGGTGATCGCCGGCGACTTCGTCGGCAATGCGCAGTCAGAGCGGCAGGACACCGCCCGCCTCGAGACCCGCATCGACCGGGAAGACGGTGCGCTGCTGCTGAGCGGCACCAAGTACTACACGACCGGCTCCATCTACGCCGACTGGATCCACCTCGCCGCCCTCGACGGCGACGAACGCGTCGGCCTCACCGTCTCGGCGCACCAGCCGGGCGTCACCTCCGTCGACGACTGGGACGGCTTCGGCCAGCCGCTCACCGGCAGCGGCACCACCACGTTCGACCGTGCCGTCGTCGACCCGGACGACGTCGTGCCGCCGAACACGGATGTGGCGCGCTGGCACCACCTCGGCTCCGTCTTCCAGCTGAGTCTGCTGGCGGTGATCGCGGGCATCGCGCAACGCGCCCTCGACGACACGGTCGAGTACGTACGCCCGCGACGCCGCACCTTCGGTTTCGCGGGGGAGACGCTTCCGCGCGAGGACCCGCTCGTGCAGCTCGTGATCGGCGAGCTGTCGGTGGCTGCGGCGACCGCGCGGCGGCTCGTGCTGTCGGTGGCCGCCGAGCTCGGCGAGGCGACCGACGGACCCGGTGAGCCGGATGCGGAGCGCCTGCACGCGATCCAACTCGAGGTGTTCCGGCTGCAGGAGCTGGTGCCGCGCCTCGTGCTGGACGCGACCACGCGGCTTTTCGAGGTGGGGGGCGCATCCGCCGTCGGCACCGGCCCGGCCCTCGACCGGCACTGGAGGAACGTGCGCACCATCGCGTCCCACAACCCCGTGATCCAGCGCACCCGCGCGCTCGGCATGTTCGAGCTGAACGGTGAGCTGCCCGAGTGGAAGGCGCCCGGCGCATGACCGCACTCCGTGGCCTGGAGGTGGGCGCGCAGGGCTTCGGCGGCATGGCGCTCGCCGAGACGTACGGCCCCGCCGACACCGAGGTGTCGCTCGCGACGTTGCACCACGCGGTCGACGCCGGCATCCGGCTGATCGACACGGCGGATGTGTACGGCGGCGGCTCGAACGAACGCCTCGTGGCGCGGCTAGTGCGCGACCGGCGCGACGAGGTGCTGCTCGCCACCAAGTTCGGGTTCGTGCACGACCCGGCGCCGGGCGGGCCGCGGTTCCGCGGCGACCCGGCCTACGTGCGCGAGGCGGTGCACGCCAGCCTCGGGCGTCTCGGTGTCGACCGGATCGACCTGTACTACTACCACCGCGTCGACCCGCAGGTGCCGATCGAGGAGACCGTGGGGGCGCTCGCCGAACTGGTGGCGGAGGGTGTCGTGGATCGCGTCGGCCTGTCGGAGGTGACGGCCGTCGAGCTGGAGCGGGCGGATGCCGTGCACCCGATCACCGCCGTGCAGAGCGAGTGGTCGGTGTGGAGCCGCGACGTGGAGGACTCGGTGATCCCGACCGCCGTGCGCCTGGGGGTGGGGTTTGTGGCGTACTCGCCGCTCGGCCGCGGGTTCCTCGCGGCGCCCGTGTCGGCGCTCGCCGACGGCGACCTGCGTCGCAACTTCCCGCGCTTCGACGCCGAGCGGCTCGCCGCCAACGCGCCCATCGGCGAGACCGTCCGGCAGATTGCGGCGACCGAAGGACTCACGCCCGCGCAGCTCGCCCTCGCCTGGCTGGGTGAGAAGGGGCGGGAGCTCGGCGTGGATGTGGTGCCGATCCCCAGCACCCGCCGAGCGGAACGCATCGACGAGAACCTGGCCGCCGCCGGCATCCGTCTGAGCGCGGCGGCCCTCGCCGCCCTCGAACCGTTGGGCGCGCAGGTGGCCGGCGATCGGGCGCGGCAGGTGACCGACATCTCGCAGGGCCGCGAACGCGCGGAGGCCACCCGATGAGCGACCTCGTGGCGCGCTTCGCCGACGTCTTCGACGAGGTGGGCGCGGATGCGGCGGAGCGTGAGCGGGAACGCCGGCTCCCGTACGCCGAAGTGGAGACGCTGCGGCGGGCAGGGTTCACTCGCGTGACCCTGCCGACCGAGTTCGGGGGAGCGGCGGCCGACGAGGTCGAATTCTTCGAACTGCTGGCCGAGCTCGCCCGCCGCGATCCGAACCTCGCGCAACTGTTCCGCTCGCACTTCTCGTTCATCGACCGCACCGTGCACGCCCCCGACTCGGCCGTGCGCACCGCGCGGCTGCGGCTGGTGGCCGACGGCGCCATCCATGGCAACGCCACCTTCGAGCGCTCCGCCGCGAAGGTCGGCTCGTACGCGACGCAGCTCACCATGGATGCCGACGGTCTGCGCCTCGACGGCCGCAAGTTCTACAGCACCGGCACCCTGTTCGCCGACCTGGTGTCGGTGCTCGCCGACCGCGACGGCACCCCCGTCAGCGTGCTCGTGCGCACCGACGCCGACGGCGTGGAACGGCTCGACGACTGGGACGGCTTCGGGCAGAAGATGACCGGCAGCGGCTCCACCGTGTTCGACGGGGTGCGCGTCACCGAAGCCGATGTCTTCGAGCGCGACGACACCCCCTCGCACGCCGGATCGTTCGTGCAGTTGGTGCTGCTCGCCGCGCTCACCGGGGTGGGGCGCGCCGTCGTCGACGACGCGGTGCGGTTCGTACGCGCCCGCACCCGCGCCTACTCGCACGGGTCCGCCGCCAGCGCCCGCGAAGACCCGATCGTGCAGGAGACGGTCGGCGAACTGTCGGCCGCATCGTTCGCCGCCGACGCGGCGCTCGCGCAGGCGGTCGCCGCGCTGCAACGCTCCAGCGACACCGTGCTCTCCGGCGCGCCCCTCGAACAGCAGCGCGCCCGCGTCGACGCCGCCGAACTCGCCACTACGCGCGCACAGCTCGTCGTGATCCCGAACGTGCTGCGGGCCGCCACCGACCTGTTCGAGGTGGGCGGCGCATCCGCCGTCAGCACCGGCCTCGCCCTCGACCGGCACTGGCGCAACGCCCGCACCATCGCATCCCACAACCCCGCGCGCTACAAGGCGCGCATCGTCGGCGACCACCTGCTGAACGACACCGAACTGGTGTCATGGTGGACCAGCGGCGAAGCCTGAGCAGGAGCACCACATGACCGACAAGAAGAAGCTGATCCTCAACCTGTTCGAGATGAACACGGTGAGCCACATCACCCACGGCCTGTGGCCGCTGCCCGGCAACAACCGGCACCGCTTCAACGACCTCGACTACTGGACCGAACTGGCCGGCATCCTCGAGCACGGCGGATTCGACGGGGTATTCCTCGCGGATGTGGTGGGCGCGTACGACACGTTCCGCGGCGGACCCGAGACGGCGGTGCGCGAAGGGCTGCAGATCCCCTCCAACGACCCGCTGCTCGTCATCCCCGTGATGGCGGCCGTCACGAAGCACCTCGGCTTCGGGGTGACGTTCTCCACGAGCTACGAGCCGCCGTTCTCGTTCGCGCGGCGCATGTCGACCCTCGACCACCTCACGAAAGGGCGGGTCGGGTGGAACATCGTCACCTCGTACCTGCCGAACGCGGCACGCAACTTCGGGCTCGTCGACGAGATCCCCCACGACCGCCGCTACGAGATCGCCGACGAGTTCCTCGAGGTGGTCTACAAACTGTGGGAGGGGTCGTGGGATGACGGGGCCGTCATCGTCGACCGTGAGAACCGGGTCTACACCGACCCGGCGAAGGTGCGCTACATCGACCACGTGGGGGAGACGTTCCGGGTGGCGGGGCCGCACCTCAGCGAACCGTCGCCGCAGCGCACCCCGGTGCTGTACCAGGCGACCGGTTCGCCCGCCGGGATCGAGTTCGCCGGCCGGCACGCGGAGCTGGTGTTCACCGGCGGGCGCACGGCGGACGAGTTCCGGGCGCACCGCGCCTCCATGCGTTCCGCCGCCGAACGGCACGGACGCTCCGGCGACGACCTGAGGTTCGTCATCCAGGCGGGTGTCGTCGTCGGGCGCACCGACGAGGAGGCGGCCGACAAGTGGAGGCAGTACCGGGCCGACACCAGCCTCGACGGCATCCTCGCCCACGCCAGCTTCCACATCGACCTGCCGAACCTGCCGCGCGAGAAGACCATCGGCGCGGCCCTCGACGAGGCGGGGCTGCCGGCGTCGGCGATCCCGTTCCTCAAACCGGATTCGACGGTCGGGGCGGCGCTCGACGGCCTGCGCGAACAGCGCGAGGGCCGCTTCTTCGTGGCCGGCACCCCGACGGTGGTGGCGGATGAGATCGAACGCTGGCTCGACGAGGACGGCGTCGACGGCATCAACCTGCGGCAGTACCACTCGTTCGACACCGCCCGCGACTTCGCCGAACTGGTGGTGCCCGAGCTGCGCCGGCGCGGTCGCATCGCGGAGCACCCGACAGAACCGGTGACCCTGCGCGAGCGCCTCTTCGGCGGCGGCGCGCACCTCCCCGACACGCACGTCGCCCGCCGCTACCGCGGCGGCGCGAACCTCGACGGAGCCGAGTCGCTGGAGCGTCTGCGGTTCGGGTGAAAAGGTGCGCCGCCTTCGGGCGTCGCGCTGTGCTCCCGCCGCTCCGCCCCTCACCGCTGGTTGAGTAGCGAGCGGCGGAGCCGCCCGCGTATCGAAACCCCGCGTTCAGTCGATCGCCGGCAGCACCAGCACCATCGTCGCGACGAGCACCAGGAAGATGGTGACGCCGACCACGAAAAGGGCCCACACGATCCGTTGTGCCGTTTTGCTCATCCACCCAGTATGAGCCATATGGCTACATGATCAGCCCGTGAGGCTCAGACGCCGACGACCGCCACATCCGGGTGCGGGTCGAGGCGGTACCCGCGACCCCGCACGGTGCGGATGATGTCGGAGTACGGCGCCAGGCGGCGGCGCAGACGCTGCAGGTAGACGTCGATGGTGCGCTCCCCGAGGTCGTCCGGCCCGTCCGCGTCGGCGAGAGCGGCCAGCAGGGCGCGACGGTCGTGGATGACGCCCTGATGCTGCACCAGGTAGGTGAGCAGCGCCTGCTCCCGGTAGGTGAGGTGCACGGGGGTGCCGTCGACGCTCACCCGGTGCCGGGCCAGATCGACCACCACCCCGTGGGCGGGAGCGGATGCGGGTGCCGGTGCCTGGCGCACGGTCGGCTCGCCGAGGGCGGTGCGCACCACCTCGAGCGGCGCCGCATCCTCACCCTCCGGCGACAGCACCACGGATGCGAACGTCTCCGCGCCGGGGATGTCGGTGAGCGCCTGATGCACCTCATCGACGAGGGCTGCCAGGTCGACGCCGGCCGCATCCGCCCGCGCCTCATCGACACCGACGTAGATGCCGAAGCCGCGCAACTCCAACCCGGTGGGGGCGGCCACACGGGAACGTGTGCTGCCTTCCCACGGGATCGCGACATACTCGGCGGGCATGGGTCGAGTTTCCCCGACCCGCCGCCTGCGACCTACCGACGTGACACTGTGCGACGGTCTGCGACGAAACACGACGTTCGGTTACGTCGGGGGGCGTCGGCAGTCCGAGCGCGAAGCTGCTTCGCGGCGCTGCGGGGGGCGAGCCTGAGGGTTTCGATACGCGTGCCGTCGCTGCGCGGCGGCGCGCTACTCAACCAGCGGGAGGGGGCGGCGGCGCGCTACTCAACCAGCGGGGCGGGCGCCACCAGCCGGTGGATGTAGTCGAGCTTGGCGTGCACGGGTGGCGGCAGTTCGAACGGGTACAGGTCGCGTTGGCCCATGGCCCGGTTCACCCGGTTGAAGAACAGCGCCACCCACTCCCAGTCGGACAGCATCCGCTCGGTGGGCGCCCCGGTGTAGTCGGCTGCCGGTTCGATGTCGTGGTCGACGATGCCGGGGGCGCGGTCGGTGTGCAGCACCATGCCGGCGGCGGATGCGGTGGCGAGGGTCCCGCGGATGTGCAGGTAGTGGGCGAAGCATTCGGCGAAGTCTTCCCACGGGTGCATGGTGGCGTACTCGGAGATGTATGAGGTGCGCCAGCCGCCGGGGGCGCCGTCGCGGTAGTGGCGGTCGAGGGCGTCGCGGTAGCTGGCCCGTTCGTCGCCGAACAGGGCGCGGCACTCGTCCCACTGTTCATCGGTGGTGATCAGCACCCGCTGGTAGTAGTGGCCGATCTCGTGGCGGAAGTGGCCGAGCATGGTGCGGTACGGCTCACCGAGCGACACCCGCAGCGCTTCGCGTCGGTCGTCGAGGGTTTCGGCGAGGTCGATGGTGATGATGCCGTTCGCGTGCCCGATCATGACGGGCGCGTTCTCGGAGAGGCTCGACAGCAGGTCGAATCCGAGTCCGCCGTCCTGCTCGTAGTAGGGGGTGATCGGCAGCCCCAGCTCGAGCAGCTGCACCATGAGGCGGCGTTTGGCGACGCCCGCATCCGCGAGCTTCTCCCACGCGACCGTATCGGTGCGCGGCGGCAGGCGCCTGCTGGTGCTGCAAGACAGGCACCGTCCGGTGCCGGCGGTCTCGGCGACCAGCCAGTTGCAGCCCCACGGTCGGTTGCCGCACGGGTACCAGGCGTCGCCGTCGACGTCGGTGCCGTGAGGGTCGGCGAGACGGAACGTGAGGCTGGGGTGGTGGAAGCCGAGCTGCGCGCCGCAGTGCCGGCATTCGAGCTCGTCGAGGAACACGAAACGGTCGCAGCGGGGACAGCGCGGGGCGGGCACGCGGCGAGTCTAGGGCGCATGCATCCGTTCGCCCCTCTGTCAATCCCCTGTGCATCCGCTCCGTGTTCCCGCAATCTCTGAGGGAGGGGGTTCAGCAGCATGAACGAAACAGAGGACACCACGGTGTTGGATGCGGAAGACGCGCCGGCGGGGAGGCACTCGAGCGGGTCGATCTTCGGCGACTTCGGGTTGAACATGATGACTTTCGACGAGTACGAGACGCCCTACGACCCGCTGGCGGCGATCGACGGCGACTGACACCAGACTTCGACGCCCGCTCGCTGCGACCGGGCGGGCGTCGAATCACTCGGACCCCGGGCCGCCTCCATGCCCGGGGTTCGTCCTGAGCCGCCGCGAACCCCTGATATAGTCGTCAGGTTGACTTCGCGTCAGCACGCGCCCGTAGCTCAACGGATAGAGCATCTGACTACGGATCAGAAGGTTGGGGGTTCGAATCCCTCCGGGCGCACACTGGTTGAGACAGTAGAAGAAGCCCCGGCCGCCGTATGGCGAACCGGGGCTTCTCCATTCACGCGCCTATGCGGCTGCCCGTGTCCACTGCTGGTTGTTGCCGGTTCCGCAGGTCCACTGGATCACGTCGCCGCCATCCGCCGTCGAGGAGCCGTTCACGTCGAGGCACTTGCCGCTGTTGCGGTTGATGAAGCGCACGTAGCCGCCGCCCGCGTCCTGCACGGTCCACTGCTGGTTGTTGCCTCCGTTGCAGGTCCACTGCACGACGTTGCCGCCGTTCGCGGTCGAGCTCTGGTAGACGTCGAGGCATTTGCCGCTGTTGCCGTTGACGAGGCGCACGTAGCCGCCGCCGGCATCCTGCACCTGCCATTTCTGGTTGTTGCCGCCGTTCCAGCCCCACTGCACGGCGTCGCCGCCGTCGGCGATGGAGTGCTGGTAGATGTCGAGCACGCGCCCGCTGTTGCGGTTGGTGATGCGTTCGAGCGGTGCGGGCGTCGCGTTCTGATCCCACAGGGCGTACTTGATCGTCGACGGCCCGTCGTTGCCGATGATCAGCACCTGGTTGAGCCCGCTCACGTACTGCAGTTGACGGCTGTAGCCGCCCGCCATCGTGGTGGTGCGCTGCGTCCAGGCGCCGGTGCTGCTGCCGTTGTTGATCCACACGCTGCCGCTGCCGCTCGCGTTGTACACGAGCCGCCCGTCGGGGAGGCGGATGGTGACGGGGCTGCCGCCGCCGGCGAGCGTCGACGACCCGGATGCCACGGGAAGCGATCCGACGCCGGTACCCGCCGCGCCGCCCACCGAGGCGAACTGCAGCGGGTTGGTGGCCACCTTGTAGCGGGTGTTCTCCCCACCGCCCCAGTACTCGTAGGTGATGAGCCACTTGCTGTCGGTGGTGGGCACGACGGTGGTCATGCCGGGGCGTCCGCCGCCGATCCGGGAGCTGCCGTTGAACGTCCACGTCGATCCGGTGACGTCGACGACCGGCTGGCTCCAGGCAGTGCCGGTGTTCCCGTTCCAGGTCTTGTGCACGAGGATCTGACCGCCGTCATCGGGCCCGGTGCTGTTGTCGGATGCGAGGGTCGGTACGCCGGTGGTGGTGTTGTACCCGACGTAGTCGTTCTCGTCCGAGTAGTAGGCGACGAGCTGGTTGTTGTAGACCATCAGGTACGGCTCCCAGAGCGGGTCCTGCTGGTGGGTGGTGTTCGCGTTCGAGAACCGACCGGGTGCTCCGGCGGAGCCTCCCTGCCATCCGCCGGTCGCGACGATGTTCAGGAAGTTCCAGCTGGCGCCCTGGTTCGTGCTCGAGTAGAGCGCGATCGCCAGGTCGCGGCGGTCGCCGTCGTTGTCGGGCACCCAGCCGGAGTTGGCGGCCTTGTGCTCGCGGTACCACTCGTCTTCACCCGAGACGATGGTGGCGAGCAGCAGGGTGCCCGCGGTCAGGTTGCCCACCGTCTGCGGCATCACGTAGAAGAACGGGTTGGTCCAGTTGCTGGAGTACTTGGCCATCGCCGGGTCGCCGTAGCTCGACGGCGGCAGCACATCTGACAGCTTCTGCCAAGTGGTTCCGTTGTCGTCGCTCTTGTAGACAGGCAGCACCTCGCCCTTCGCGCCGCCGATGGTGTCGGGGGCGGGATAGGCCACGCGGGTCGCCTTCTCGAAGCCGGCGACGATGCGTCCGCTGGTGAGCTGTGCCGACTTCGGATAGATGACGCAGTTGCCGAAGCCTTTCAGGCAGGCGGTGCCGGTCGGCAACTGGTACAGCACCGATGGCGAGGTGTCGGCGGACGCCGAAACCGACGACGCCGACACGATGGCCAGCGCTGCGCCGATCGCGACGAGCGCGCGAACGAACCGAGATCTCGTAGACAAGACAGACCCTCCTTGGTCTTCATCCACGCCGGCCACTGCTCTGTGACCGGCCACGGCGACCCCTTGCGCCGGCGCGAGTGAGCGGCCTGGCGTCGGCCGGCCTCTCGGTCGTTCGCGTCGTGATGGATGGATCAAGACCTCGCCTGCCGTGGATGCTATCGATAACATTGCCTGGCGTCCACCCTCTTGACGGGATAGGTGTTATCGATGCCAGAATCATCCGGGCTTCCCGGTGTGATGGCTGGGAGGGGCGGGTCGCCCGGTCGCCGCGTCCGCGGCGAATAGCCGGGCGGCCCTGTCGGATGCGGGCTACAGTTTCATGACGCCAGCAGTGCGAGGAGGCTCGGTGACCGAGGTCGAGGCGGGGATCGCCCGCGAGAAACCCGCGACCGTCTATGACGTCGCCCGGGTGGCCGGCGTCTCCGCGCAGACCGTGTCGCGCCTCGTGAAGGGCTTCGAAGGCATCCGGCCCGAGACCCGCGAACGGGTCGAGGCGGCGATCGCCGAGCTCGGCTACCGGCCGAACCAGGCGGCGCGACTACTGCGCACCCGCAAGTCGCGACGCATCGGCGCCCTCGTGCACGAGATGTTCGAGTCGGGCCCGGCGCAGCTGCTGCGCGGCGCCGCCATGGAGGCGCGCGCCGCAGGCTATTCGCTCAACATCGTCGGGGTCGACGGCAACGACGAGGCTGCGATCGCCGAGGCGTTCGACGCGTTCGAGGAGGAGCAGGTGGCGGGCATCCTCGCGGTCACCCTCACCGACGGCGTGCGCAGCGTGGTCGAGGGGCGACCGTTCGACATCCCGATCATCGTCGACCCGGCGGATGCGCAGACCGAGGCCCCGACGACGAGCCAGTCGGGCGCGTCCGTGGTCGCCGCCCACCTGCTCGAGCTGGGCCACCGTCGGGTGGCGTTCCTCGGTGGACCCGAAGCGTGGAAGCCCGCCAGACAGCGACGCGAGCAGTTCCTCGCCGACATCGTCGCGGGCGGAGGCGAGTGCGCGGCCGAGTGGGCGGGCGACTGGTCGCCGTCGTTCGGCGACCGCGCCGCCGCGGAGTTCGACGCCGCTTCGGGCATCACGGCCGTCTTCGCGGCGAACGACGCGATGGCGATCGGATTCATGCACCGCCTGGCGCTGCGCGGGATCCGGGTGCCGGAAGACGTGAGCGTCGTCGGCTTCGACGACATCCCCGAGTCGGCCTATCTGACGCCGCCGCTCACCACGGTGCGGCCTGCGTTCGAGCAGGAGGGGCGGGCTGCGATCGACGCGCTGCTCGCCGAGATCGAGGATCGCCCGCGCGCCCGACTGCAGCATCCGGGCGGTGAGCTCGTGATCCGCGAGTCGACCGCCCCGCGCGGCTGAGCTGAGACCCGGCTCGACACGGGGCTTGCGCTCGCGCAATGTCATCGATAACATCGCTCCCACGTCGATTGTTTGTTATCGATAACAGACTGAGCACCACAACGGAGTGACCTTGCCCGAGAAGCCCGCGCTGCCCGCCGACCGCATCCTGTTCGGCGCCGCGTTCTACGACGAGTACCGCGTCAGCGGCACCCTCGAGCGCGACCTCGACCTGATGGCCGACGCGGGGTTCACCGTGATCCGGGTCGGGGAGTCGGTGTGGTCCACGTGGGAGCCCGAGCCCGGACGCTTCGAACTCGACTGGCTGCAGCCGGTGCTCGACGGCGCGCACGAACGCGGCATCGCCGTGATCCTCGGCACCCCCACGTACGCCGCTCCGCCGTGGCTGCGCACCGCGCATCCGGAGATCGCGGCCGAGACCGCCACCGGCGAACGCGTGCCGTGGGGCTACCGCCAGGAGATCGACTACGCGCACCCCGTGTTCCGTGCGCACGCCGAGCGGGTCATCCGCGCCGTCATCGCCCGCTACGCCGAGCATCCTGCGGTGATCGGATTCCAGGTCGACAACGAGCCCGGCCTGCACCTGCTGCACAACGACGGGGTGTTCGCCGGCTTCCTCGACTACCTGCGCGCGCGGTACGGCACCGTCGACGAGCTCAACCGCCAGTGGGGCCTCGTCTACTGGTCGCACCGCATCACATCGTGGGACCAGCTGTGGCGGCCCGACGGCAACCACTCGCCCCAGTACGACCTCGAGTGGCGCCGCTACCAGGCCACCGTCGTCGACGACTTCATCGGCTGGCAGGCCGACATCGTGCGCGAGTACGCGCGGGACGACCAGTTCGTCACCACCTGCATCTCGTACGAACGGCCGGCCGCCGACGACGTGGCGCTCGTGCGCGACCTCGACGTGACCGCCGGCAACCCGTACTACAAGATGCAGGACGCCCTCCGGATCGGGGTCGAGGTGCCTCGCCCCGAGATCTGGTGGTCATCGGGCGTCTGGGGACTGTACGAGCAGGGCGACCGGATGTTCTCGTCGAGCCAGTCGCGGTTCCTCGTCACCGAGACCAACGCGCAGTCGATCGGGCAGTCGCACTGGCAGAACCACCCTCCATACCCGGGCCAGATCGCGCTCGCCGCTCTGGCACTCGTCTCGCGCGGTGCGCAGATGATCGAGTACTGGCAGTGGCAGACCCTGCACTTCGGTGTCGAGACCTACTGGGGCGGCGTGCTGCCGCACAGCGGAGTACCCGGGCGCATCTACCGCGAGGTCGCCGAGCTCGGTGCGCGCCTGAAAGCGCTCGGCCCCGAACTCGCAGGGTTCGAACCGGATGCCGATGTCGCGCTGCTCTACTCGACCGACACGAAGCGCACCTTCGAGTTCTACCCGCCGCTCGCCACTGAGACGGGTGCGCCCGACCGCCACTCGTACCTGCGGATCTTCGACCGCTTCTTCCGGGCCGCGTTCGAGCGCGGAGCGCAGGCGCGGATCGTGCACGTGGAGCAGCTGCTCGCCGAGGGTGCCGCCGCGTTCGCGGCGCAGCATCCGACGCTCGTCGTCCCGTCGCTGTACGTCGCATCCGATGCGGTGCTCGAGGCGCTCGTCGCCTTCGCGGAGGCGGGCGGCCACCTGGTGGCGGGCCCGCGCACCGGCTACGGCGACGAGCTCGCGCGGGCGCGCGCCGAGGTGGCGCCGTCGCGGATCGGACCGGCCGCCGGCATCCGCTACGACGAGTACTCGACGCTCGATGCGCCGGTCGGGCTCGAGGGCGAGATCCTCGCGCTCCCCGACGGCGGCGAGGCGACCGGATGGGCTGACGCCCTCGAGATCGACGGCGCCGACGTGCTCGCCCGCTACTCGGGCGGCATCTACGCCGGCCGCGCGGCCGTCACCACGCGACGCGTCGGCGCGGGCCGCATCACCTACGTGGGCACCCTGCCCGGCCTCGACACGGCGACAGCCCTGCTGCGCTGGGCGGTGCCCGCGGCATCCGCCGACGGCTGGATATCCGACCCGACCGTCACGGTCACGAGCGGCACCTCCGCATTCGGCCGCGTCTGGTTCGTCTCCAACTGGGGGCCCGACGCCGCCGCCACGACCACCCCGGCGGAACTCGACGACGCAGGTGCGTCGATCGCCGCCGGCACCCGAATCGTTCTCGAACCATGGGCGGTCCGCGTCCTGGTCGAACGACCCGCCGCCGAAGATGGTGGCGGGACCCCCTGAAACACCAGAGAAAGCAGAGAGCAATGAAGCACCGAGCAAAGCGGGCGGCACTGGCGCTGACCTCCGCGGCGGTCCTGTCCGCGCTGGTCCTGTCCGGCTGCACCACATCCGACAGCAGCAGCGGCGGCGGCCCCATCACCGACGAGGAGCGCGAGAAGGCGCTCACCACGCCCACCGACCTCACGTTCTGGACGTGGGTTCCCGACATCGAAGACGAGGTGGCGAAGTTCGAGGAGGCGTACCCGGCCATCAACGTCGAGGTCGTCAACGTGGGTCAGGGGCCCGACCACTACCAGAAGCTGCGCACCGCCATCGAGGCAGGCGAGGGCGCACCGGATGTGGCGCAGGTGGAGTACCAGATGATCCCGTCGTTCCGGGTGAACGACAGCCTGCTCGACCTCACCCCCTACGGCGGAGCCGACATCGCCTCCGACTACGTGCCGTGGGTGTGGGGCCAGGTCTCCACCGACGACGGCGTGTGGGCGATCCCGCAGGACACCGGCCCCCTCGGCAACCTCTACCGCGACGACATCCTGAAGACCGCGGGCGTCACCGAGGCTCCCGTCACCTGGGACGACTACCGCGCAGCGGCCGAGAAGGTGCGCGCCACCGGTGCCTACATCAGCAACCTCTCGCCGAGCGAGCCCGCCTTCGTGGTGGGCCTGCTGTGGCAGGCGGGTGTGAAGCCGTTCGGCTACGACGGCAAGGAGACCGTCACCGTCGACCTGGTGAACGACGACTCGAAGAAGGTCGTCGAGTACCTGCAGGGACTCATCCAGGACGACCTCGTCTCGGTCGACCCGGGCTGGACGGACGAGTGGTACCAGGCGATCGCCGGCGGCAAGTACGCCGGATGGCTGACCGCCGCGTGGGGCCCGATCTTCCTGCAGGGCACCGCAGCCGACACCGCGGGTCTCTGGCGCGCGGCGGAGCTGCCGCAGTGGAACGAAGGCGACGCCGCCTCCGGCAACTGGGGCGGATCGTCGGATGTGGTGCTGAAGTCGAGCAAGAACCCGATCGCCGCGTACGAGCTCGCCAAGTGGATCAACAACGACGTCTCCTCGACGACTCAGTTCGCCACCCAGCAGTTCCTGTTCCCCGCCGCGAACAACGTGCTCGAGTCGGACGAGTTCCTCTCGGGTGAGTCGGAGTTCTACGGCGGCCAGAAGGTGAACGCCCTGTTCGCCGAGGTGTCGAAGACCGTCGACACCGAGTTCCAGTGGCTGCCGTACAACGACTACGCGTTCTCGCAGTTCAACGAGACGCTCGGCAAGGCGATGGCGGAGAAGGGCGACCTGGTCGCCGGCCTCCAGGCCTGGCAGGACGCGCTCATCGCATACGGAGAGGACCAGGGGTTCACCGTCAACCCCTGACCTGACCGCAGAACGCGGGGTGGGCGGTCGACGGCGG
>JAEWJX010000015.1 GCA_023386365.1 Actinomycetes bacterium
AGGAGCTGGTCGACGCGTAGGCGTTCGCCGCGGTCGTGCGCGCCGAGGGGCGGAAGGCGGTGCTGCTGCCCGGCGACATCCGCGACCGAGAGTTCTGCCGCACCCTCGTCGCGCGGGCCGTGGAGGAGCTCGGCGGCCTCGACATCCTGGTGAACAACGCGGCCCACCAGGTGTACCACCGCAGTTTCGACGAACTCGACGAGGCCGACCTCGACCGCACCATCCAGACCAACCTATCGGCGATGTTCTGGATCACGAGCGACGCGCTGCCCCACCTCGCGCCCGGTTCGACGATTATCAACAGCACCTCGGTGCAGGGGTACAACCCCTCCCCCATGATCATCAACTATGCGTCTACCAAGTTCGCGATCATCGGGTTCACCAAGGCCCTCGCCGCCGACCTCGCGCCCCGCGGCGTCCGGGTGAACGCCGTTGCGCCGGGGCCCGTGTGGACACCGCTGCAGGTGTCGGACGGTCAGCCCAGCGAGAAGCTGAACGGGTTCGGCGAGTCGTCCTGGCTCGGGCGCACCAGCCAGCCGGTCGAGCAGGCGCCCGCGTACGTGTTCCTCGCGTCGCCGGAGTCGAGCTTCGTCGTCGGCGAGGTCATCAACGTCAACGGCGGCGCCAACGTGCCCTGACCCGCACGGGACCCTGTGGAGAGACGCGGATGCGGGCGCGCGGAAGCCGCCAGGGTGGACGGATGCTCCATCGCCTCGACCCCACGATCCCCCTCCTCTGGCGCGACCCGACGACGGTGCAGTTCGGCTCCGACCCGGTCGTCGCGGTGATCCCGGATGTCACCCCGGAGGTTGAACGGCTGATCGCGACGCTCGCAGCGGGGGTGTCGGATTCGGGCTACCGGATGCTCGCCCGCACGTTCGGCGTCACTGATGCGCAGGCCGGTGAGCTGCTGGATGCGGTGGGCGGCTGCCTGACAGGCCCGATGGTGGCGCCCGCCGCGGCGCGAGCGACCGTGCTCGGCAACTCGGAGCTGGCCCGCGGCATCGCCCGCCTGCTCGACGAGCTGGGCCTGCGGGCACAGGATGCCGAACGCCCCGATCTCGTCGTCCTGGCGGGCGACCGGGTCATCTCCCCCGCCGACCACCGCGGGTGGCTGCAGCGCGACATCCCGCACCTGGCGGTCGTCGCATCCGAGAGTTCGGTGACGGTGGGGCATGTGGTGGAGCCGGGGATCACGGCGTGCCTGCACTGCCTCGACCTGCACCGCCGCGACGACGACCCGGCGTGGCCCGCGATCGCCGCCCAACTGGCGAGTCTGCCCGCGCCGTCAACACAGCCGATGCTCGTCGCCTCGGCCGCGGTGGAGGCCGCGCGGTCCGTCGCGCGTCGGCTCACCTCCGGGCCGCTCGCATCCGCCACCGCGCGTCGGCTCAGCGGCGACGGCGATCAGCTCACCGAGTGGGTCGTGCGCCCGCACCCGGAGTGCCGCTGCGCAACTCCGCCAGAAAGCGACTGGGCTCACGGGGACGCGACCGCAGCCCCTGGGCCGACCACGACAAAGACAGCGTCCGGCGGGCGCGCGTGATGCCCACGTAGAGCAGTCGACGCTCCTCGTCGATCGCGTCGAACCCGCGGGCGTGTGAGATCGGCAGCAGACCCTCGTTGAGTCCGACGAGGTGCACGTGATCCCACTCGAGACCCTTCGCACCGTGGAAGGTCGATAGCACCACCGACTGCATCGTCGGCTCGTGCTGGGCGCTCTGCCGCTCGCGCAGCTCAGCCACGAAGTCGGCGAGCGTGGTGCCCTCGGCCGCCTGGTCGGCGAGTTCGACGAGCGCGTTCAGCGCATCCCAGCGTTCGCGCACCGCGCCCTGGCTCTCGGGCGGGTCGACGGTCCAGCCGATGCCGCGCGCCACATCCGCGACCGTTTCGTACATCGGCTTCGGCGAGCCGGTGCGCCCGAGGCTCGTGAGTTCGAGCACAGCCCGCTTGACCGCCTCGAGGTCGAAGAACCGGGTGCCGCCCAGCTGCCGTGCACTCACGCCGGCGGCGGTGAGCGCCGCCTCGAACGCCGCCGCCTGCGCGTTCACGCGGTAGAGCACGGCGATGTGCTCGGGGCGCACACCGGAGCGGATCTGCTCGGCGACGGCCGCGGCGACGCCGGCGGCTTCGTCGGCATCCGACGCCCACCGCGTGACGGGCGGCTCGGATACGGTTCCCCCTTCGCGCGCGGGCGTCAGTTCCAGCGCACCCGGGCGTCCGCGCATGAGACGGTTCGCCGCCTGCAGCACGCCCGGCACGGAACGGTAGTTGGTCTCGAGACGCACGACCGCGGCATCCGGGTAGCGTGCACCGAAGCCCAGCAGGTACTCGCTGGAGGCGCCGGCGAACGAGTAGATGGTCTGCGAGGCGTCGCCGACGACGCACAGGTCGGTTCGCGGCCCGAGCCACAGCTGGAGGAGCTCCTGCTGCAGCGGAGAGACGTCTTGGTACTCGTCGACGACGAAGAAGCGGTATTGCTCGCGAACCTGATCGGCCACCCGCTGCTCGGCGTCGATCATGCCCGCGGTGACCAGCAGCACGTCTTCGAAGTCGAGGCGCCGCCGCTCGTCTTTCAGGTCCTCGTACCGCTGCTGCAGTTCGACGACGGCGTCGACGCTGAGCCCCGGCGGCATGGTGCGGGTGTAGGCGATGCGCGCGTATTCCTCGAGCGGGATACGACGCACCTTGCGCCACTCGATCTCGGCCGCCAGGTCGCGCAGGGCCGCGGTGTCGACCCGCAGCTTCAGCGATTCGGCCGCGTGACCGAGCACCCGCGCCTTGCCGGGGAGGATCTCGGGCAGGGAACCGCCGATCAGCTGCGGCCAGAAGTAGCTCAACTGGGCGAGCGCCGCCGAGTGGAAGGTGCGCGCCGAGACACCGCCCGCACCCAGACGGCGCAGGCGCCCCTTCAACTCCCCCGCAGCGCGGGTCGTGAACGTGAGCGCCATCACCCGGTCGGCCGCGTACACCCCGCTCGCCACACCGTGGGCGATGCGGTGGGTGAGTGCGCGGGTCTTGCCGGTGCCCGCGCCCGCCAGCACGCAGACCGGACCGAGCAGGGTCTCGGCCGCGTGCCGCTGCTGCTCGTCGAGACCGTCCAGCAGGTCGGCTGTCACCACTCGGCTCCGTCGGAGAGCGCGCCGCCGTACCAGTCCTCGATGATCGCCCGGGCGATCGACGACGAACGCGGCAACATGATGCGCCCGGCCGCCGCATCCGCCGCGAGCTCCTCGCGGGTGAACCAGCGCAACTCACGCAGCTCGGTGCCGTCGGGTCGCGGCTCGGTGGAGGTACCGGGCGCGATGCGCGCCTCGAACCCGAGCATCAGGGATGCGGGGAACGGCCACGGCTGACTGCCCCGATACTCCGGGTCCGTCACCACGACCCCCGCCTCCTCGAAGATCTCGCGCACGACGGCCGCCTCGAGCGACTCCCCCGGCTCGACGAAGCCGGCGAGCAGCGAGAACCGCGACGCACCCCATTCGACGTTCGAGCCGAGCAGGATGCGGTCGTCGTCGTCGAGCACCGCCACGATCACGGCAGGGTCGGTGCGCGGGTACAGTTCGCGGCCGGTCTGCGGATCGACCCGCACCCACCCCGCCTGACCGACTGTGGTGGCCTCGCCGGTGACCGGGGAGTATGCCGAGACGGCGTGCCAGTTGGCGAGTGCCAGCGCCTGGGTGAAGAGCCCCGCGTCACGCGCATCGAGCTGGGCGCCGATGCTGCGCAGGTCGAGCCAGGTGCCGTCGAGTCCCGCCGCGGCCGCCTCGTCGACGACGACCGCCAGCACAGCACCGCCGACCTCGACCTCCGCGGTGGCCGTGCGGATGCGCCCCAGGAACACGAGCGCGTCGGGGTCGAGGCCGGGGAGGGCGGAGGGCAGCAGCAGCGCGAGCGCGCCCTCTGCGGTGCCGAGCGCGCGCCCGTCGTGCAGCACGACGACGCGGGTGCGCGGGTCGTCGATCAACTCGGCGACGCCGCCGAGCCGCGTCAGGTAGTCGCGGTCGAGGTCGGCACGGGAGAGGGCGGGCGACAGCGGCAGCCGGCGAGGGTGTGCGGGCGGCCGTCCGGTCGATCCGCTCATCTGCACTCCATCCGCGACATCCGAAACGACGAGCCGAGAACACCGGATCAGGCGTGGCGTGCCGGGCGGCCGGGTCGGGGCAGACCTACCCTGTCGCCATGGCCAGATCCCACTTCACTCTAGCGGCGCTCGCCACCTCGGCCGTCGCCGAGCTCGACGTCGTGGGCGCGGCCCCGTTCGGCACCGTCGGCCGCGGCGACTTCGACTCCGCCATCGTCACCGGCCGCGACGGCCGCCACTGGATCGTGCGCGTGCCGCGGTCCGAACGCGCCGAGCAGCAGCAGTCCGCCGACCTCGTCGCCCTTCGCGCCCTCAGCCAGGGCGTGCGGGCACGTCTGCCGTTCGAGGTGACCACCTTCGCCGGGCAGGCCCCGATCGACGGCACCCGCGCCATCGTCTCCCAGTTCGTCGGCGGCACCGCGGTGAAGCTCTCGGGCATCGACATCGAACTGGCAACGTCGATCGGTGAGGCGATCGCCGCGATCCACGGTCTCCCCACGAGCCTCGTCACGGATGCGGGTCTGCCGGCCCACAGCGCCATCGACTCGCACCGCGCGTGCCTCGCCATCATCGAACGCGCCATCGGCACGGGTCTCGTTCCCGCCGCCCTCGCGCGCCGGTGGCAGCAGGCGGGCGAAGACGCCGGTCTCTGGCAGTTCCACCCCACCGTCATCAACGGTGCGCTCGGGGCCGACTCGTTCCTCGCCGCGGCGGGCGAGGTGACCGGCGTGCTCGGGTGGCAGGGGCTGCGGGTCGGCGACCCGGCACGTGACCTGTCGTGGGTGCTCGGCACGCGCACCGACGGCATCGCGGACGCCGTGTTCGACGCGTACACGCGCGTGCGCGGCAGCGTCGACCGCCGCCTGCGTCAGCGCGCGACCCTCGCCTCCGAGCTCGAGGTGGCGCGCTGGCTGCTGCACGGCACCGAGACGCGCTCCACCGAGATCGTCGACGACGCGGTGCGGATGATGTCGAAGCTCGTTGACGACGTGCTGGGGGACGCGACCGAGTCGATCGGACCGATGACCCTGCCGATCCTCGCGGTCGACGAGGTCGAGGCGCTGCTCGACCGTGCGGAGCGCTCCGCGAGCTGAGTCCGCTACGCCGCCTCGGTGCGCCGCACCACGGTGACCAGTCGGCGCGGCCTGCGCAGGTCGACACGGATGCGCAACTCGTGGCGGATCGCGAGCACGACCCCGACGACGATCGCGGTGAGCAGGGGGCCTGCGCCCGCGATGAGGAATGCCACCTGGCCGCCAAAGTGTTCGGCGACCCATCCCATGAGGACACCGCCGGCCGCCTGCCCACCCATCAGCACCATGATGTAGAACGACACCACACGACCTCTGATGGCGGGGTTGGTGGACAGCTGGGTGAGGGCTTCGGCGCTCATCGCGAACAGCAGCCGGGTGACGCCGATGCCGACGAGAGCCGACAGGAACACCGGGTACCAGCCCTCCCAGCCGGCGAGCATCGTGACGACGCCGTAGAGCCCGGCGAATCCGACCACGTCGCGCAGGCGCAGGCTGCGGCGCCTCGACGACAGGATCGCCCCCAGGAACGCACCGGCCGCGCACAGCGAGTTGTACAGGCCGTAGCCGGTGGCCCCGGTGCCGTAGGTGCCATCGGCGGCTGCGGCGAGCAGTACGGGCAGGTTCATCCCGAACACTGACACCGAGCCCAGCAGCACGAGTGACCAGCGGATGGCGGGCTTGCGCCACGCGTACGCCACGGCTTCGCGGATCTGTCCGCGCGAGCGCGGTTGCTTGGGGGTGGGCACCAGTTCGCGTCCGCGCATGAGCGTGATCGCGACGACGGCGATCGCCGTGGTGGCCGCGTTGATCGCGATCGACCACCCCGACCCGATCGCCGCGATGAGCACACCGCTCAGGGCGGGCCCGAGCAGGCCGCCCAGGTGGAAGGTGGTGGCGTTGAGGCTGATCGCGCCACGGAGCCGCCGGATGCCGACCATCTCCGACACGAACGCCGACCGGCTGGGCCCCTCGATCGCCATCGCGACGCCGGTGATACCGGCGATCACCAGCACCTGCCACACCTCGACCGCCCCGGTCAGCACGAGCACGGCGAGCACGGCGTTGGCGATCGTCGCCACGACCTGGGTGGTCAGCAGCACCCACCGCCGCGGCAGCCGGTCGGACAGCACTCCCGCCCACGCCCCCAGCAGCAGGGTGGGCGCGAACTGCAGGGCGACGGTGAGCCCGACGAGGGTCACGTTGCCGGTCAGCTCGAGGACGAGCCAGTCGATGGCGACCCGCGCCATCCATCCACCGGTGCTGCCGAAGATGAGGGCACCCACGTAGAGGCGGTAGTTGTAGGCCGACAGGGCGGCGAAGCTCTCGCGCCAGGTGGGGCGGCGATCGAAGGTGGGGATGGGTTCCGTCACCACCGGGTATTCGGGCGGCGGGGCGGATGACACCCCTCCAGGCTAGGTCGACACCTGCATTGCGTCGACTTATTCTGGCTATAACTCCCATTCGATTTCCGAATGGCTGCCGAGGAGGCCCGATGTTCGACCCCGTGCTGCTGCGCACCTTCGTCGCCGTCGCCGACACCGCCAGCTTCACCCGTGCCGCCGAACTGCTCGGCATCAGCCAGCCGACCGTCAGCCAGCAGGTGCGCAAACTCGAAACCGCGGCCGGTCGCATCCTCGTCGCCCGCGACACCCGTGCCGTGCGACTCACCGACAACGGCGACGCGATGGTCGGCTTCGCGCGCACCATCCTCGCCGCCCACGACGAGGCGGCCGCCTACTTCCTCGGCTCTGCGATGCGCGGTCGCCTCCGCTTCGGTGCCGCCGACGACCTCGCCCTCACCCATGTGCCGCAGGTGCTCCGCGACTTCCGGCAGCTGTACCCGCAGATCAACCTCGAACTGACCGTCGGGCAGAGCGGGCAGCTGAGCCGACGTCTCGCCGGCGGGCAGCTCGATCTGGTGTACGTCAAACAGGAACCCGGCAGCACGGAAGGCCGCACCGTGCGCCGCGAACGGCTCGTGTGGGTCGCCCACCGCTCACTGCGACTCGACCCGGATGCCACCGTGCCGCTCATCGTCTATCAGGCACCCAGCTTCTCGCGCGACGCCGCCATCCAGGCTCTCGAGTCGGCTGGTCGCACCTGGCGCATCACCTGCAACGTGCGGGAGGTCAACGGGGTGCTCGCCGCCCTGCGCGCCGGCATCGGGGTGGCCGTGTTCCCCCGGGTGCTGATCCCCGACGAGTTGACCGAAGTGACCGGCACTTTCGACCTGCCGCGCCTCGGCGAGGTCGACTTTGCGTTGCTGTCGAACCCGCGCTCCGCGCACGAACCGGTGGAGGCGCTGGCGAACGCCATCCACGCCACCGCGCGTTAGCCGAACGCGGCCCGCCACTTCGCCAGCAGCTGCTCCTCGGAGTCGACGTGCGGCGGTCGGATCACCTCGTCGTCTGCGACGAAGTAGAACGCCGCGTCGATGAGTTCCGGGTCGACGCCCGCCCACTGCGCGTACGCCAGCCGGTAGAGCGCCAGCTGCAGCTGCTTGCGCTCCAGGTCGGCGTCATCCTTCGGCGCCTTGCCGGTCTTCCAGTCGACCACCTCGAAGCGATCCCCGTGCCGGTAGACGGCGTCGATCTTGCAGATCACGACGCGCCCATCGAACGGCAGATGGATCTCGCGCTCCACCTCCACCGGCCGCAGAGCGGCCCACGGTGACCGCTCGAAGGTGGCTTGCAGGTCGGCGAGCCGCTCGGCGTCGACCAGGTCACCGGAATCATCGAGTTCGAACGGGGCCGCGTCCAGTTCGTCGGCGGCCCCGCCCGCACTGCCGTAGCGCTCCTCGACCCAGGAGTGGAACAGGGTGCCGAGGCGGGTGGCACGGTAGGGGCGCTCGGGCATGGGGCGGCGCAATTCTTCTGCCACCGCATCCGGGTCGCTCACGTAGTCCTTGAAGGCGGATGCGGGGATGCGCACCGGCAACGGCACGGTGCCGTCGCGGTTGCGTCGCCGCTCCCGCTCCTCGAGCAGCAGTTCGGCCTCGCGTGCCCACGGGCCGGCGAGGGCGGGGGCGGCCGAGCGCACGGC
>JAEWJX010000103.1 GCA_023386365.1 Actinomycetes bacterium
CGCACACGGGGGGGGGGCGGGGGGCGGGGGCCCGCCCACCCCGTCTCATCAACCCAAGGACCACACATGTCGACAGTTCGACCGACGCGATTCGCGTCGAAGCCGAGCTTCACCGCGAAGCAGACGCGGGCCGCCTGGCTCTTCCTGGCGCCGTTCATCGTGGCCTTCGTGGCGATGCTCGTCGTCCCGCTCTTCTACTCCGGCTACCTGAGCCTCTTCCAGAACCGCATCATCGGCGGGGAGGTGTTCGTCGGTCTCGACAACTACGTCGAGGCGTTCACCGACCCCGCCTTCTGGGAGGCCATCGGCCGGATGACGATCTTCCTGCTGGTGCAGGTGCCGATCATGCTCGGCCTCGCCCTCTTCTTCGCGCTCGCGCTCGACAGCCGGCGCGTGCGCGGCAGCAGCTTCACGCGACTCGCGATCTTCGTGCCGTACGCGGTGCCCGGCGTCATCGCCACCCTGATGTGGGGTTACTTCCTCGGCAACGACTTCGGACCCATCGCGCAGGGCCTGCGCGCTCTCGGCCTTCCGGCTCCCGACATGCTCGCACCCGGATGGAACATCCTCAGCTCGATGATGAACATCGTCAGCTGGGAGTACATCGGCTACAACATGATCATCATGTACGCCGCCCTGCGGGCGATCCCGGAGGAACTGTACGACGCCGCATCCGTCGACGGTGCCGGCCCCTGGCGCACCGCGTGGAGCATTAAGATCCCCGCCATCCGCCCGGCGATCATGCTCACCGTGATTTTCTCGATCATCGGCACCTTCCAGCTGTTCAACGAACCCCAGCTGCTGGACCGCATCTCGCCGATCGCGATCACCAACTCCTACACGCCGAACCTGTACGCCTACAACCTCGCCTTCGTGAACCAGGACGTGAACTACGCGGCGACCATCGCCTTCGTGCTCGGCCTCGTCACGATGGTGATCTCGTACATCGTGCAGCTCTCCACCAACCGGAAGGAGCGCGCATGACCACGCTCGCCCCCCGCGCCCGCGCCACCGCTCGCAAGCGGGTGGTGCCCACGGAGCAACGCCGCAGCAAGCTCCTCACGCTCGTGATGTGGGCGGCCGTCGTCTACTTCCTGATCCCGCTGTACTGGCTGTTCGTCTCGGCGACGAAAGACAACTCCGACCTCTTCTCCACATTCGGGCTGTGGTTCGGCGACCACTTCGCGCTGTTCGACAACATCGTCGACGTGGTGACCTACCAAGACGGCGTCTACCTGCGCTGGGTGGGCAACACCGTGCTGTACTCGGTCGCCGGCGCGGCCGGCGCGACGGCGCTCGCCACGATGGCCGGCTACGCGCTCGCCAAGTACCGGTTCCGCGGCGACATCGCGGTCTTCAGCGTCATCCTCGGGGCGGTGATGATCCCGCTCACGGCGCTGTCGATCCCGACCTACCTGCTCTTCAGCAGCGCCGGCCTCACCAACACCCCGTGGGCGGTCATCCTGCCCTCGATCGTGACCCCGTTCGGTGTGTTCCTCATCCGCGTGTACGCCGCGGATGCGGTGGACGACAACCTGCTCGAAGCCGCGCGCATCGACGGCGCGGGGGAGTTCCGCATCTTCTTCCAGGTGACCGCGCGGCTGCTGCAGCCGGGCATCGTGACGGTGTTCCTCTTCTCCCTGGTGGCGACCTGGAACAACTACTTCCTGCCGCTCATCATGCTCAACAGCCCGCAGCTCTACCCGCTCACGGTCGGTCTCGCGCAGTGGCAGGCGACCTCGGCCGGAGGTAGCGGGTCGCAGGCGATGTTCTCCACTGTCATCACGGGCGCGTTCCTCGCGGTGCTGCCGCTGGTGCTCGCGTTCCACTTCCTGCAGAAGTACTGGACCAGTGGGCTCGCTGCGGGGTCGGTGAAGGGGTAGTCAACGCGATCCCGTCAGGATCGCGCCCGACCGCCACGGTGCGCGTGACCTCACCGGCCCGGAGGTCGATCTCCACACCGACCTCGTCGTCGCGGCACGCCGTGTAGGCGCGGGTGCCGGTGGGATCGAGCACGATCATCTGTGGCCAGCGCGGGGTGGGGATCGTGCGCGTCGGCGCGGGGTCGACCCGCGAGGTGTCGACGACGGCGACCGCGTTCACCGATCGCAGGGCCACCACTAGCTCACCCGCCGCCGTCAGCGCGGCCCCGAAGCCGGGGGCCGGCAGCTCGATCCAGCGTTCGACCCGCGCGCGGTGCACGTCGATGACCGCCATGCGCGCGTCGGTCTGGTCGGCGGTATAGGCGGTGCGCCCGTCGGGGGAGAGGACGATCCGGTTGACCCGCGCCGCGACGGGGATCACGGCGCGGAGCGTCCCGGTCGCGAGGTCGAGGATGCTCACGCTGCCCGGTCCGACGTTCGCGGTGCAGGCGACCGTCGCATCCGCCGACACGGCGAGCATGTGCGACTGGTCCGCGCCGGTGTCGATCGTCGCGGCGACCGTGAGTGAGACGGAGTCGAGCATGAGGATGCAGTTGCGGGACTCCGCGGTGACGTAGAGCCACCCGCCCGCGAACACCGGGCAATGGGGTCGCGCGGCCATCCCGAGATCGACCGTCCGCGCGAGGGTCATCGTCTCGAGATCGACGACGTCGATCGTGCGCCCCTGCGCGCCGGGCGCCCCGACGGGTGCGTCGCTGTAGATCGGCACGACCGCGAACCGGCCGGAGGGGGCGACGGCCACCTCGTGGCCGGACACGCCGGTCAGCGGCACGGTCCCAACTACCGCGCCCTGCGCGAAGTCGACGCGCGAGAGGGTGTCGTCGCCCTTGTTGACGACCAGCAGGTCGCCGGACGGAGCGGCGGTGGGCACGCCGGTCACGTCACGAGGTCGCCGTCACCGTGGCGACGACCATGTCGCCGATCAACCGCCGGTGCGAGTCCTGCAGCGCGGGGTCGAGCATGTCACGGTCGAAGATCGCCTTGAAGGTGTGCCGGTTGGCCACGTGGAAGCAGGCGTAGGCGCTGATCATCATGTGCACGTCGAGGGCGTCGATGTCATCGCGGAAGGCGCCCTCTCCGACGCCCCGCTCGATCACCTCCTCGAGCAGGGTGATCGCGGTCACGTTCTCGCGCATGACGGTGTCGGAGCGGCGCAGGTGCTCCGCGCGGTGGATGTTCTCGATGCTGACGAGTTGGATGAACTCCTCATGCGTCGTGTGGTGGTCGTAGGTGGTTTCGGCGATCCGGCGGAGCGCCTCCGTGGCGCTGAGTGTGGCGACATCGATGCCCTGCTCCACCTGCCGGATCTGCGCGTAGGCGCGCTCCAGCACCGCCAGGTAGAGGCCGTCCTTCGACCCGAAGTAGTAGTAGATCATCCGTTTGGTGGTTCGAGTTCGGGCGGCGATCTCGTCGACGCGGGCGCCCGCGAAGCCGTTCGCGGCGAACTCGGCGATGGCGACCTCGAGGATGTCGTTCTGCGTTCGGACGGCGCGCTCCTGGGAGCCGAAAGGCACCTCGCCTCTGCGCTGCGTCACGGCGAACTCCCTCCGCTGGCGGCGCGCTCTTCGGCTCTGACGAGCGCGCGGAAATGCCGATCCATCCGGTCCCGGTCGGGGTCGACCCCCGTGATGATCCGGAGACTAGCGCATGCCTGCCCGACGGCCATCCGCCCCCCGTCGAGTACCGGGTGGCCGCGCTCGGCTGCGCCTTTGAGCAGTTCGGTGTCGAGCGGGCGGTAGACGACGTCGGAGATCCACGCCCCGGGGGTGAGGAGGTCGAGGTCGAACGCCACACCGGGGTGATGCGACATGCCCATCGGGGTGGCGTGGACGATCCCGCTCGCGTGCCGGATGGCCGTGGCGAGGTCGTCGACGTGGACGGTGGTGATGCGTTGCTCGGGGAAGAGCTCGGTCATCCTCGCCGCGAGGTGCGACGCGCGTCGACCGTCGGTGTCGGTCAGCACCAGCTGCGCGGCGCCGGAGGAGAGCAGGGCGTATGCGGTCGCCGCGCCCGCGCCCCCGCACCCGACCTGCAGCACCTGGGCGAGCGACGCATCCGGCAGGCCCGCCGCGAGCCCGTCGCGGTACCCCATCCAGTCGGTGTTGTGTCCGACGGTGCGGTCGGGTTCGAAGACCACGAGGTTCACGGCGCCGAGGCGCGCGGCGTCGGGTTCGAGCACATCGACGACACCGAGGACGAGCTGCTTGCACGGGTGGGTGACGTTCATCGCCACATAGCCGGCGGATCGCGCATCCCAGAGGATGGCGCCGATCTCCTCCGGCCGGCGGCCGAGTTCGAGGAGGTCGTGGATGCGGTACTCGTAGTCGAGTCCGAGTTCGGCGGCTTCGACCTCATGCAGGGCGGGGGTGAGGGATGCCGTGATCCCTTCTCCGACGAGCCCGACCAGGTAGCGGGACCCGGATGCCGGGGTGTTGCGCATGGGGCCCTTCCCGGCCGTCGCCGTCGGCGGTCGTGTGGTGCTCTGAGAAGCATTGCATGAAAACGTACTAACTAGTACGTTCGTGATCGAAAGCGCGATCGACGACGATTCAAGCCGCTGGAGAGGGTCACTCGACGATGAGTCCCACCGAATGGAACACCCGGTCTTCGCCGGTGAGCGCCCCCACGTCGGTGCTCGAGCGCATCATCGCGATCCTCGATTCCGTGCGCGCCTCCGAGTGCCCGGCCTCGATCACCGACATCGCCGCCCGGATCGGCCTGCCGAAGTCCACGACCTCCCGACTGGTCGCCGAACTCACCGAGCAGCGCTACCTCGAACGCACCGGAGGCGGAGTGCGGCTGGGGCTGCGCCTCTTCGAGCTGGGGGCGCGCGCCAGTCGACCCCGGTTGCTCCTCGCGGCCGCGGCTCCCGTCATCCGGCAGTTGCGCGACGCCACCGGGGAGCGGGTCGGGCTGTGGGTGCAGCAGGGCACCGACATGGTCGCCATCGCGGCGCTTCCCGGTCGGCTGCCGATGCTGCCGACGACCGCGGGGATGCACTCGCCGGCTCTGACGACGGCGAGCGGGAAGGCGTATCTCGCGTTCTGCGCCGATCAGAACGTCGTCGACCGGGTCACCGCGCCGCTGGTCGACGACGCGGCACAGCACTTCCGTGAGGAGCTCACCCGCGTGCGGTCGTCGGTCGTCGCGACCGACCTCGAGGGGTCGTACCCCGGGATCCTCGCGGTGGCGAGCCCCGTGTTCTCCTCCGGGCGAGCTGTCGTCGGCGCCATCTCTCTCGCCGGTCCGAGCGGCGCCATGGACCCCGAGCGGTTCGCTCCGCTGGTCCGTGCGGCGGGAGTGAACGTCAGCCGCCGGATCGCGGCGGCCTGACGGATGCGCACTGCCGACTGGACGGCCACCGTCAGCGTGCTCGACCGGGTGACGGCGGTGTTCGACGCGTTCGGCGACGACGACGAGGGCCTCGGGGTGTCCGAGTTGGCGCGGAGGGCGAACCTCCCGAAGTCGACCGTCTCGCGGCTTACCGCGGACCTCGTCGCGCAACGTCTGCTCGAACGCGACGGCGATCGGCTCTTCCTCGGCCTCCGCCTGTTCGAGCTGGCGCAGACCGTCGAGCGACCGCGGATGCTGAGGCGCCTCGCGCTCCCGGTGATGACGGAGCTGCGGGATGCGACGGGCTACTCCGTCAGCCTCGGTGTGCTCGACGGCGCCGACGTCATCGGCATCGCCATGCTCCGTGGCGAGAGTGCGGGCCCGCCGCTCGTGCGGATCGGCGGGCGCCTGCCGGCGCACGCGACCGCAACCGGGAAGGTGCTGCTGGCGTTCTCCCCGGAGGCCGACCTTGACCGCGTCATCGGTGCCGGGCTTCCCGCCCGCACCACCCGGACGCTCTGCGATCCGGTCGACCTGCGACGCCACCTGGCGGAGATCCGGCGGGTTGGGGTGGCCGTGGAGGACGGCGAATGCGCCGACGACCGCGTCTGCGTGGCCAGCGCGATCCTCGCGCCGGGCGGGACGCCGACCGCTGCGATCGCCGTGGCGGGCCCTGCATCGCAACTGCTGCCCGACCGGGTGGCGTCGGCGGTCCGCTCGGCCGCCTCCGCGGTGAGCCGCCGGGTCGCCGCGTACCCTCCCGAGTGACGGGTGCACCGCCCCGCACGCGAAGAACGTGGCCGGGCGATGAACCGCCCCCGTCCCCCACTGGCACCGGTGAGGGTGGCCCG
>JAEWJX010000014.1 GCA_023386365.1 Actinomycetes bacterium
TAACAATTCGTCCAAGCCGACGCCGCTTCGCGGCGCGGCTTAACTCAGGTGTTAGGCCCCGCATGAACGAGTCGCGGCAACTCGGAAAACTAGCGCTTGGGGCAGTAGGCGCATCCATGGCACCGGCGCTTGGCCTCGTCGCCTACTCTGCCGCGACAACAGACTTCTGGCCGCGGTCGGCAGATGACCTACTTGGCGTGGTCATATTTCTCGCGGTAGCCACCGCCACGTCTTTCGCTGGGTTCATAGCGTTTGGCCTGCCATACGTGGCTTGGCTAAGGCGGCGGTCCCAACTCAGCTGGCGTAACGTGTGCGCTGGAGCCGTTCTTGGTGGGGCCGTGTTTCTGTTTTTGCTTGGCTGGCTAGGGTCCTGGAATAACCAGCCGCCGGGCCTGTCAGTGGTCGGCACGGGCGCCCTGCTGGGGCTGCTCTCTGGAGTCGGGTTCTGCCTAGGTGCGGGGCCTAACAATTCGTCCAAGCCGACGCCGCTTCGCGGCGCGGCTTAACTCAGGTGTTAGGCGGCGGATGAAGACCGATAGCTATTTACGAGATCTAGCCAAGGCTTGGTCGGCCTCCCAAGAAGTTGACGGCGAACGCTCTGAAGCACAGTGGGAGCCAATCTTCGCGGTGCACGATCTAACGTCGGAGCCGGAGGATCTCTGGAGCTTCATCCTTCTCGCCGAGCCCATTTGCGAATCGGCAGCCGCCTTCGGAATGCTGGGCACCGGCCCCCTTGAGGAGCTGATCGCGTGGCATGGAGCGGCTTTCATCGATCGCATGGAGGCTAGGGTACGTGATAATGGACGTTTCGCTGAACTCTTCCCGCACGTGTGGATCGATGCGGGTCAAGACCCAATCACCCAGCGGTATCTTTCTCTTGGGTGCGTGGCCGTCGGGCCGCCCGCCTAACAATTCGTCCAAGCCGACGCCGCTTCGCGGCGCGGCTTAACTCAGGTGTTAGCGCTCACACTGGTTGCGGCTGTTCTAGCGGCTCACTAGGTGGCTTGTCGTGTCACAGCTCGCGGCTGCATCTGGCGGCTAGTCTTTCGCCCGCGGTGAAAGCTCAGGGGCTGCAGATCGGTCAGCGCCCGCGGTGCAGCCGGGCTGGCGCATGAGCTATCGGCGCCGGAGCGGATAGGTCGCGGGCCGTGGCAGAATCCGGGCTCGTGCGGTTCATGTCCGGCAGGTTTCTCGACGTGTGATCGCTAACTAGTCGTCCAAGCCGACGCCACTTCGTGGCGCGGCTTAACTCAGGTGTTAGGGCTCAGAACAATGTTCGCCGCGTCCGAAGTTCAGATACCCGGCCTGCCCGAGGGCGTGCCCCAAGTCGTAAATGTCACCTACGACTGCTGGGCCCTGCACGTCACGCTGCTTTTTGAGCGGCACCCTACGCGCCCGTTTTACGTCACCTTCAACAGTGTCGGCTTCCGCGTCCTGGATGAGGGTCAGCTCGTACACTACTGGGAAGAGCCAGATCGCCCGAAGGGCTGCATTTGGCGCGTGCTTTCCGGCGGGTGGTTCGAGCAGGAGTCAGCGCGGCCAGGGTTTCTCCTTGGCGAACACCACGAAGCAGGTGATCCTCGGCCCAATGAGTTTCTTGTCGTCGGGGGAGACGCTTGCGTAAGTGTGTTGAGCTGGGGCGAGCCGCATGTTCGGCAGGCTGAGCCCTAACAATTCGTCCAAGCCGACGCCGCTTCGCGGCGCGGCTTAACTCAGGTGTTAGGTGCCTATGGCAGCAATTCGGCGCTTGATAATTCTTTCTTCCGCCCTCGCAGGTGCGGCCTGTACGGTGAGCACCCAGCCGGGGACCCCGTCCAACGCGGTCGCATCGGCGGCGTTGAAGGCCAACTGTGAGCTACAGGTCAGAGCTGTTGAGCGAGATAGCCGCGCCTTGGGGGTACAGCTCATTGGCCCGTCGCAGGTAGCTGCCATCCGCCCTGCGGCGGCGTACGACGGCGAACTGGCCATCTCCGTTGAGCTATTGCCAGCCGGTCAGGAGCGCATGCTCGCTCACACAAGCGCGCACGTTGGCGAGGAACTCGCAGTATTCTGCGGTGCAAATGAAGTTTCACGAGCCACCATTTCCGAGCCCTTTGCCAGCCCCTTCCACGTGCATGTTGGTGAGCGAAGCGGCACCTAACAATTCGTCCAAGCCGACGCCGCTTCGCGGCGCGGCTTAACTCAGGTGTTAGCGCTCACACTGGTTGCAACTGTTCTAGCGGCTCCCTAGGTGGCTCGTAGCACCGCAGCTCGCGGCCACATCTGGCGGCGAGGTCGCCGGCCGCGGTGAAAGTGCCCAGCTTCCGGATCGGTCAATGCCCGCGGTGCGGCGTGGCTGGCGCATGCAATTCCGGCGTCGCGGCGGACAGGGGCGTGGGCCGTGGCAGAATCCAGGCTCGCGCGGTTCATGTCCGGTAGGTTCCTCGGCGTGTGATCGCTAACTAGTCGTCCAAGCCGACGCCACTTCGTGGCGCGGCTTAACTCCGGTGTTAGGCGGCTATGGGAAGTTCAAGGAGCGCGCTGCATTGAACATCGGCAAGCTCTCGTCTTTCGCCCATAACGTGGCGGACTCCCTCGCCAGCGGCATCTGCTTCATGGTGGGTGTGCTTGGCGTTAATATCCACGGCGAGGCGGCAGCGTCACCCGTCGGGCATATCACCGTGGATTTCTTAGCGGGCACGGCATCGGGCAGCCCGGTGTCACCTGAGCTAAAGGCCGCCATTGAGCGCTATGCGCAACAGCTCCCGGAGCTCGCTCGGCGGCACGGCCTAGATCCGGCGGAGATTACCGCTATGACTGCGCGGTTTGGCACCGACCCAGTCGAAGGTCCACACTTCGTCGTCACGGTCGAAACCACAGACGGCCGCCAATCCGTTGACCAGTATGTTGGGATTCCCGGCAGGCGTTATGGCAGGCCTCGCAGAAGCCGGCGCGCCGCCTAACAATTCGTCCAAGCCGACGCCGCTTCGCGGCGCGGCTTAACTCAGGTGTTAGCTGCTGTTTTCGGTTCTGAGGTTGCGGGTGGCGCCCGTGGCTCCGCATTGGGCTTCTGCCGCTCTTCGCTCACCAAACAATCGCGGCCCGCGCCGTGTTGGCATCCTGGTCAGCGGTATTTCATACCGCCCGCCTATCAGTGCCGGCGCTTGGGAGCAGGGCGGTGCGGTTGCATCGGCTTCGGGAACAGGACTTGCGCGGGGTTGCTCTGGTGAGTGTGTCGCTCCGTTGGGCGCAGCGGGCTCAGAAGCGTTTCGCCGTGTGCCGCGGTTTGCGCCCGCTGCCGTTGCAGCTAACAAGTCGCTCAAGCCGACGCCGCATCGTCGCTGCGTTCAAAGGTCGAGGCGGGCGGTGTATCGTCGGTTCCCAACCGTCGCGCTGCGGCGCGGCTTAGCTCTGGTGTTAGGCCCCTTGTTCAGCACTGTCGCTCGGCTAGTTGAAAGCGACGTGGGTCGCAGCACGCTAGGCGCGCTGGCTACCCTGGCGTCTGTCTTTTTTGGTCCGCTAGCAGTGATTCTTGTAGGCAACGGACCGCAGCACGGCCCGCCATTCCTGCTTGGCCTTGGCGGGCTCACCGGCCTAGCCGGGTGGTGGCTGCGAGTCTGGTCGGGGTCCCGTTGGCAGCACTGGCACATCTTGGCTCGCAGCTTGGTGGTGCTGTGTCTGGCTGCAGGCACCAGTGCGTCAGTCGCCGTACTCTTCTGGGCACCGGGCGGTTTCTACTGGTCCACCATCCTCGTCGTCATGTCATCGGCCGGTGGGCTCATGCTGCTTGGCTCTCTGGCATCCAGTGGGCCGGGGCCTAACAATTCGTCCAAGCCGACGCCGCTTCGCGGCGCGGCTTAACTCAAGTGTTAGGGCGCACAAGGAGGTTTCGATGAACATGACGTTTTCTTTTGGCTGCTCGGTTTTGGCAGTTGTCGCTTTCCCGGTCAGCGCGGCGTCGCTATGCAAAGCGGGCGAAACCGACCTCTTTCAATGTGTTGCTAACCAGGGAAGAACGGCGGCCGTCTGCCAGCTGGAAAGCGCTGCAGCACCCGCACTGGTTTACCGTTTTGGTCGCCCGGGGCACATCGAGCTCGAGTTTCCGCGAAGGGTCCGCCCAGCATCCGAAGTTTTCACGAAGAACTATATGAGTTGGCCAAAAGGCACATCCTCGCAACTCGGCTTCAGCGTTGGGCCAGTGCGTTACACCGTC
>JAEWJX010000097.1 GCA_023386365.1 Actinomycetes bacterium
CGTCCCAGACGCTCGACCGTGAGCCGTCCTGACCCCGCCGGGCGTCCGCGTCCCCGGACGGCCCGCCGGCGGCGCGGTCGGAACCGGTGCCGTCCTCGGCGTCGCTCCACGAGGGGCCGGCGCCACCTGCTGCGTCGCTCCACGCCGGGTCGGAGCCGTGCGCCGCGTCGTCCCAGGCCCCCGAGCCGGCGTGGGAGACGTACTCCCACGCCGACCCGGACGCGTCGTCAGGGTCGAGCCACGCCGACTCCGCCTCCGGCGCGCCGGCACCGGCCCGGTCGTGCTCGGCCGGCATCAGAAGTCGACCTTCACCTCCGCGCCCGCGGGCGCGTCGGCCTTCGCACCGATGCCGAGCTTCTCGAGGATCTTCTTCTCGATCTCGGCGGCGAGGTCCGGGTTGTCGCGCAGGAACCCGCGCGCGTTCTCCTTGCCCTGCCCGAGCTGGTCGCCCTCGTAGGTGAACCAGGAGCCGGACTTGCGGATGAACCCGTGCTCGACGCCCATGTCGATGAGGCCGCCCTCGCGGGAGATGCCGACGCCGTACAGGATGTCGAACTCGGCCTGCTTGAACGGCGGGGCCATCTTGTTCTTGACGATCTTCACGCGGGTGCGGTTGCCGACCGCGTCCGAGCCCTCCTTGAGGGTCTCGATGCGGCGGATGTCCATGCGCACGGAGGCGTAGAACTTCAGCGCCTTGCCACCGGTGGTCGTCTCGGGCGAGCCGAAGAACACGCCGATCTTCTCGCGCAGCTGGTTGATGAAGATCGCGGTGGTGCCGGACGCGTTGAGCGCACCGGTGATCTTGCGGAGCGCCTGGGACATGAGGCGGGCCTGCAGACCGACGTGGCTGTCGCCCATCTCGCCCTCGATCTCGGCACGGGGCACGAGCGCGGCGACGGAGTCGACCACGATGAGGTCGATCGAGCCGGAACGCACGAGCATGTCGGCGATCTCGAGCGCCTGCTCACCCGTGTCGGGCTGGGAGACGAGCAGCGAGTCGATGTCGACTCCGAGCTTCTTGGCGTACTCGGGGTCGAGCGCGTGCTCGGCGTCGATGAACGCGGCGATGCCGCCCGCGCGCTGCGCGTTGGCGATGGCGTGCAGGGTGAGGGTGGTCTTACCCGACGATTCCGGGCCGTAGATCTCGACGATGCGGCCGCGGGGAAGACCTCCGATGCCGAGAGCGACGTCAAGCGCGATCGAACCCGTGGGGATGATGGCGACGGGCGCACGCTCGTCGCTGCCGAGCCGCATGACGGTTCCCTTGCCGAACTGACGGTCGATCTGAGCGAGTGCGGTCTCGAGGGCCTTCTCGCGGTCTGCAGGTGTAGGCATGTGCCCGGTCTCCTTCTGTGATGTGTTCGATGCGCCCATCGGCTGTCACCCCTTCGTGAACCGGTGATGCAGGGTTCACGCTCTCGTGACAGGGCTGGTGTCTCCGGTGAGGGACAACGCCGACGTTACGCCCGCCGTCCGACATCGCTGCGGACCGACGGGCGGAACTGTCGACGAATGCTCTTCGACGGATCCTGTGCAGGAGACTAGCGAGAATCGAACCGATGTTCGATACCTTCTCGGCGTGTCGGACTCAGCGCGTTCCGACCAGATCGTCGAGCACGGCATCCCAGGAACTCGCCGCCACACCGAACTCCGCCTCGAATCCGCTCGCATCCACGAGGTACGGGGCGTCGAACTCGTACCACATCTCCACTAGCGCCCCGAGGTCGGGGATGAAGGCACCGAGCACCCGCGCGGTGCGCTTGGACATCCCCGATACCTTGGCCTCCCCCGCGCGCCCGGCGGCACGCCACACGAGCTCCGCGAGTTCGCCCTGCGTGACGGCCGGCAGCACCGGCGTCACCCAGGAGCGCCCCCAGCCGCGGTCGCCCACGCCGATCGCCGCCATCGCGCGGCCCGCATCGGGGACGAAGCTGAACGCGTGCGGCTGGTCGAGCGGACCGAGGAAGCGCATCGTGCGCCCCCGCAGCGCAGGCGCCACCACCGAGGAGTCGAACTGGTGGTAGCCCCCTCCCAGATAGTTCGACGGTTGGGTCAGTGCCACCTCGAGTCGGCCGGCGGCATGGGCGGCCAGCGCCTCTTCCGCCATAGCCGCGCGCAGCTCGCCCTTGCGGCTGCGCGGCGCACGCACCGACGCATCCGAGATCACGTCGCCGCCGCCGTCACCGAACGCGTAGAGGTTGTCGGCGACGACCAACCGCGCTCCCGCCCGGGCGGCCTCGTCGAGTACACGACGCTGGAGAGCGGGGAACTCCTCGACCCATCGGTGGTACGCCGGCTGTGCGCACTGGTAGACGACCGTCGCGCCGGCGGCGTAGTCATCGGCGACGCCGATGTCGACCGCCCTCGACTCCGCCCCCGCGACACCGCGGCCACTGCGGCTCACCATCCGCACCCGGCGGCCCTGTCCGATGAGAGCGCACGCGACAGCGCGGCCGAGTGGGCCGCTGCCGACGACGACATGCAGGTCCCCCGTCACGTCGTCGGATGCGTGCGATGCGCCTGCGGGCGGGGTGGTGGTCATCTCGGATCCTCTCGGTTCTACCATTGGTCAGATTGTGACCATCGGAAAGATATGGCAGGATCTTGCCAATGTCAAGTTCCCCTCCGCCCCGCAGCGCCTACCACCACGGCGACCTCCGCCGTACGCTCGTCGCCGCAGCCGCCACCGCAGCCGAAGAGCTCGGAGCCGACAAGGTGAGCGTGCGCGAAGTCGCCCGGCGCGCAGGCGTCAGCCATGCGGCGGCCTACCACCACTTCACCGGCAAGAACGACCTGCTCCGCGCCGTCGCCATCGACGCCTTCGGCGAACTCCGCGAACGGATGGCCGCCGCCTCCGTCGGCAGCGACCTGGTCGAGGCGCTCACCGGCTCCGCGCGGGTCTACCTCGCCTTCGCCCGCGAACGTCCTGCCGCGTTCCGCTTCATGTGGGCACGCGAACTCTGCATGCCCGACGGGCTCGACGACCCGCTCGCCGACGCGCAACGCGGACTCGCCGCCGACGTCGACGCCGTTCTCGACGCACACACCGACGAGGTCTCCTCCGACGGCGACCCGCGCCTCGGCATGCTCGCGAACTGGAGCATGGTGCACGGCTTCGCGACGATCGCCGTCGACACCCCGGCCTTCAAGCACTCCCCCGACGCCGAACTCGACGCGATCATCGGTGCACTCATGGGCGCGCTCGTGCGCGGCATCGGACGCTGACCGACCGCCTCACGAACGTTGAGGCTGAGGGAGACCTGCGCCGTGCCACCGCTCGCGGGGCACATCCTGCTCCCGACACAGCGCAACCCACACATCTCCCGGTGCGACACCCGCCGCGAGGGCGTCGTGCGGCGTGCGGTTGCCGAGCGCGACCAACACCGTGTCGCGCACCAGCACACGACCGAACGCGACACCGAACTCGGTGTCGACCGCGCGTTGGAACTGGCTCGCCTTCATCCTCACCAGGCTAACGACCGCGACGGGGAAACGACGACGCCCCGGTCCGAGAGACCGGGGCGTCGAGAAACGTGGACGATCAGCGGATCGCGAGATCCGCGTCGAACTCCGCGACGAGCTCGTCGGGGAGCGTGTCGGGGACGGCGCTCACGCCCTCGATGACGGCGAGGCGGTCGCCCACCTCGCGCATGATCACCGAGATCGGGGTGTCGAGCGCGTCGGCGACCGACGCGAGAATCTCCGAGCTCGCCTCCTTCTGGCCGCGCTCCACCTCGCTGAGGTAACCGAGCGCAACGCTCGCGCGGCTCGCGACCTGACGCAACGTCATCGCCTTCTGAAGGCGGAAGTCGCGGAGGACATCGCCGAGTTCCTGTCGAACCAGAACCATGTGGTGTGCCTCCTCATCTACAGACCTACGGGTGCTGACCGGGTGGCTCAGGCTACCGGGTCCTACGCAGAACTCTAAATCCTGCACGCTTGGATCCCGCCGTGAAGTCATCACATGTAACGAGATCGAAACTGCGCTTTATTCCCGCAGGTCGAGCCCGAGGCTCTCCGCGAGCAGTTCGAGGGCCGAGTCGACGGTCGCCTCCCGCACGGCGGCGCGGTCACCCACCACCAAGAGGCTGCGTACCGCGTCGCCCGACGCCGACGACAGCGCGATCCAGACGGTGCCCGCCGGATGTCCGTCCTGCGGATCCGGGCCCGCGACGCCCGTCGTGGCGAGGCCGTAGTCGGCCTCCCGCGCGTCGAGCGACAGTCTCACCCGCACGCCGCGGGCCATCTGCGTCGCGACCTCCGCGTCCACCGCACCGCGCTCGGCGAGCAGCTCCGCATCGACATCGAGCAGCGTCGTCTTGGCCGCCGTCGCATAGGCCACGACACCACCGGTGACGACCGCGGATGCGCCGGGCACGTCGATGAGCGCCGCGGCAAGCAGGCCGCCCGTCAGCGACTCGGCAACGGCGACGCGTTCCCCGCGCAGGGCCAGTTCGGCGACGATGCGTTCCGCGAGCGGTCGCACACTCATCGTGCGGCCCGGCTCACCCGCCACGCGCTCCACAGGTACTCGACGCCGCTGACGACCGTGAGCACCAACGCGACACCCATCAGCGTCCAATTGATCCAGAGCACCCAGTCGCCGAGCACCGTCCAGAGGGGCGTGAGCGCGAACGAAACGGCGACCGACTGCACCACCGTCTTCAGCTTGCCGAGGTTGCCGGCCGGGATGACGTGGTCACGCAGCATCAGGAAGCGGAAGATCGTGATGCCGAACTCGCGCACCAGGATCACGATCGTGACCCACCACCACAGCTCGCCCAGGATCGAGAGCGAGACGAGCGCCGCGCCGACGAGGATCTTGTCGGCGATCGGGTCGACCAGCTTGCCGAAATCGGTGACCAGGTTGCGGCTCCGCGCGAGGAACCCGTCGACGGAGTCGGTCGCGATCGACACGATGAACAGCGCCGCCGCGACCCAGCGCCAGACGCCCAGCTCGCCGCCGTCGAGGAACATCAGCCACACGAACACCGGGGCGAGCAGGATGCGAACCACCGTGATGATGTTGGCGATGTTGCCCATGCTCGCGGGGGTGTCGCCCGCGCTCACAACGCGGCCACGCATCGGGTTCTGGCGGGGCCGATCCTCAGGGACGCTCCCCGGCGCCGGATCCGAAGCGGCCACGTCGTCACTCCCTGCCGGTCAGCCCCCAGGCGTCCTCGTCTGAGGGGCCCTCTTCGACAGGATAGCCGTCGAACTGGGCCTCGACGGCGTCGAACGGCGCAGCCGCCGCCTGCGGCGCGGCTGCCGGGGCGCTCGGGACATCCTCTCCCCGCAGCTGGGCGAGCACACCGGGAAGCTGCTCGGGGGTGATGAGCACGTCGCGCGCCTTCGACCCCTCGGACGGCCCGACGATCTCACGCGACTCGAGGAGGTCCATGAGGCGACCTGCCTTCGCGAAGCCGACCCGCAGCTTGCGCTGCAGCATCGACGTCGAACCGAACTGGGTGTTGACCACGAGCGTCGCCGCCTCGAGCAGCAGCTCCAGGTCGTCGCCGATGTCGGCATCCACTTCGCGCTTCTCCACGACCGCCGCGACATCGTCGCGGTACTCGGGCCGCGCTTGATCGGTGACGTGCTTCACCACGGCGTGGATCTCGTCCTCGGTGACCCACGCGCCCTGCACGCGGATGGCCTTCGACGCACCCATCGGCAGAAACAGGCCGTCGCCCTGGCCGATGAGCTTGTCGGCGCCCGGCTGGTCGAGGATGACGCGACTGTCGGTCATGCTCGACACCGCGAACGCGAGACGACTGGGCACGTTGGCCTTGATGAGTCCGGTGACGACGTCGACCGAGGGACGCTGCGTCGCCAGCACCAGGTGGATGCCGGACGCACGCGCGAGCTGGGTGATGCGCACGATCGAATCCTCGACGTCGCGCGGGGCGACCATCATCAGGTCGGCGAGCTCGTCGACGACGACGAGGAGGTACGGGTAGGGCTGCAGCACGCGCTCCGACCCGGCGGGCAGCACGATCTCGTTCGCGAGCACGGCACGGTTGAAGTCGTCGATATGACGGAAACCGAACGACGCGAGGTCGTCGTACCGCATGTCCATCTCCTTCACGACCCACTGCAGCGCCTCGGCGGCCTTCTTGGGGTTCGTGATGATGGGGGTGATCAGGTGCGGGACGCCCTGGTAGGCGGCCAGCTCGACGCGCTTCGGGTCGACGAGCACCATCCGCACCTCGGCGGGCTTCGCCCGCATCAGCACGCTCGTGATCATCGAGTTGATGAAGCTCGACTTACCGGAACCGGTGGAACCAGCCACGAGAAGGTGCGGCATCTTCGCCAGGTTCGCGACGACGAAGCCGCCCTCGACGTCTTTACCGAGGCCGATGGTGAGCGGGTGGTTGCTCTTCGAAGCCGACCCCGACCGCAACACATCACCGAGCGACACGATCTCGCGGTCGCGGTTGGGGATCTCGACACCGATCGCGCTCTTGCCGGGGATCGGCGAGAGGATGTTGACCTCGTTCGACGCGACCGCGTAGGAGAGGTTGCGCGCGAGCGCGGTGACCCGCTCCACCTTCACGCCGTGCCCGAGCTCGATCTCGTAGCGGGTGACGGACGGGCCGCGCGTGAATCCGGTGACCTTCGCGTCGACCTGGAACTGCGTGAGCACGCTCGTGATGGCGGCGATGATCTCGTCGTTCGCGGCGGTGCGCGCCTTCGGCGGCGTGCCGGGGACGAGCATGGATGCGGCGGGAAGCCGATAGGGGCGCTTGGCTGCAGCGGCGGCACGCCCCGCCGCGGCACCCGCGGCCTCCGGCGCCTCGGGGGCCTCGGCGAACTCGCCGGCGGCACCCTTCTCGCTCGCGCTGTCGGAGAAGCCCGGGAGGAGCGCGTCGTCGCGGAGCGCCGTGGCACCCGTGTCGACCTCGCCGGTGAAACGCTTGACCGCGTCTTCTGCGCGCACGAGCTCTTCGAGCAAGTCGACGCCGAAATCGGGCAGGGGCTCGACGATTTCGGTTTCGAGTTCGCGACCGAGCACCGGCGTATCGAAAGCCGGCGCCTCGTCGCGGGGCTTGTTCCGGCGCCACCACGGCATCGAACCCGGGTCGTCGGGTTCGAACCCGAGGTCGGACATGGTGCCGAACTCGATGCCGGAAGTGTCGTCGGCCTTCGCGTTCTTCACCTTCGCGGGCTTCTCGACCGGCTCCGGCAGTTCGGCGCCGAACAGGTACGCGTACAGCTCGCGCAGACGGTGGCCGATGCGGTTCGGCGGCGTCTTGGTGAGGATGAACAGCGACAGCGCGAGCACGGCGAACGCGAGCACGGCAGCCAGCCACGGCATCCCGACCGTGACGAGCGGCCAGGTGACCACCCATCCGATGATCCCGCCGCCCGCGGCGAGCGCCGCCGCTCCGTCGGACGGGCTCGGCATGCCGCCGAAGATCTGGCAGAGCGCGGCGAGACTCGTGAGCAGCAGCACCAGCCCGACGCCGATACGCCCGTTGTCGTGGACGCTCGACGGGTGGCGGAACAGCCACACCGCGAGCACGATCAGGATCACCGGCAGCGCGAACGCCACCCGGCCGAGCAGTCCGCCGAACCCGTAGTTGTCGAGGGCCTGCGCCACGTCGCTCGACGGGGCGAACCACTCGACGACGGCCGTGGCGATCGCGAGCAGGAAGAACAGGAACGGCACGCCGTCACGGCGCTCTTCCTTGGCGAGACCCTCCTTGCCGAACAGGCGAGCGGCGCCACCCACGGTGTGCGCCATGCCCATCCAGATCACCGTGAGGATGCCAGGCTTCGACTGCGGCGCGGCCGGCAGCTTCTTGGTGCCCTGGGGTCCGCGGGAGGACGACGAGCGCGACGAGGAGCCGCGCGTGCTCCCGCTCGTGGAGCGGGCGCGCGACGACGTCGACCGGGTGCTCGTGGCCATGGGGATCACGCTAACCGGCGGTGCCGACGCCGCCCGGGAAGCCCGTCGGCGTGTGCCGACGAAACCGGAACGCCCATCAGTACCGGATCGCGTCGATGACCTTCACCCGCACGGCGACGAGCGCCGGCAGGAGACCCGCGAGCGCGCCGACCGCCGTCGCGGACACGAGACCCACGACGACCGCCTCCCACGGGAACGGGGGCACATCCTGGGCGCCCTGCAGCAGGTACTCCTGCACGATCGGGAGCCGGGTGAGCAGCACCGCCAGGAGCACACCGATCGCCCCGGCCACGAACGTCGCCACCACCGACTCCATCATCACCGCGAAGAACACGCGCCCACCGGTCGCCCCGAAGCTGCGCCGGATGCCGATCTCACGGATCCGGTAGCGCACGGTGACGAGCGAGATGGTGAGCAGACCGAGCGCGCCGAGCAGCAGGATGAGCAGGGCCACCCCGCCGACCATCAACTTGAGCGGAAGCAGCGGGTCGGAGCCGTCACCCCACGCCAGGTAGTCCTGGCGGTTGACGTCGACCTGGAAGGTGTCTCCGAGCGACCCGGCGACGTCCTGCGAGATGAGCGTCGACAGTTCGTCCGCGAGCTCCGGCGGCACCCAGGCCTCATAGGTGGGCGGACCCCAGTTCTGCAGATCCTCCGGGGTCATGCGCTCCGCGTACGCGTTCCACAGCACGTACATGGAGGGCCACTCCTCCCAGGATGCCGACGGCGTGACCGCGACGATGACGCCGGTCGCCGGAGACGAGCCGGGGAGCGCAACCGTCGGATGGGTGGCGAGCGGAGGTGAGCCGAGACGCTTCCACATCACCTCGTTCACGATCACGGCGGGCGCCAGTCGCTGCACGTCGCGCTCGGTGAACCAGCTGCCCTGCGCGAGCTGCACGCGGTGCATGGTGCCGTAGTCGGCATCCACCGCCATGATGCTGACATCGCTGACGCCGTCGGGGAACTGGATCATCCACGAGTTGTTGGCGATACGGCTCGTGTAGTCGATGCGGTACCTCTCCATGGCTCCGGTGAACGCCGCATCCAGGTCGGCGAGATCAGGGGTTTGCCCCGTCGCCACGTCGTATGCGTACAGCTGCAGCATCGCCGGGCGTCCGCTCTGCCGCTCGAACGTCTCCGTCTGGGACTGCTGGACCATGCCACCGAGGGCGGTGACCAGCGTGAGGGCGGCGACCGCGATCCCCACACCGATGAGACTCAGCAGCACACGCGTGCGGTGGATGCGCAGTTCACTCCACGCCTCGGCGATCGCCCCGAAGAACCCGGTCATGCGGACACCTCCGCCGTGGCTGCGCTGGTGGGGCTCAGCACTCCCCCGTCGAGGCGGTAGTGCCGGCGCGCGAGGGCGGCCACGTTCGGGTCGTGGGTGATGGTGATGAGGGCGGCGCCTGACTGCTCCGCGATGTCGTCGAGCAACGCCATCACGCTGGCACCGGTCTCGACGTCGAGAGCACCGGTCGGCTCATCGGCGAGGATCAGGCGCGGCCCGCGGACGAGGGCGCGCGCGATCGCGACTCGCTGCTGTTCTCCTCCGGAGAGCTGGGTCGGCATCGAGTGCAGACGGGCGCCGAGGCCGACCCGGTCGAGCATGTCGGCGGCGATGCGCTGGCGGTTCCAGAACTCCCGGCCCGACGCGTACAGGAGCGGCGTGGCGACGTTCTCGAGAGCCGTACGGCCCGGCAGCAGGTTGAACTGCTGGAAGATGAAGCCGATGTCGCGGCCGCGGCGACGATCCCGCGCCCGGCTGGAGAGGTTCTCCAGCGGCACGTCGTCGAAGAACAGTCGGCCCGCCGTCGGGACGTCGAGCAGGCCCAGCAGGTTGAGCAGCGTCGATTTCCCGCTTCCGGAGCGGCCGACGATCGAGACATGGTCGCCCACCTCGGCCTCGAAATCGATCGACCGCAGGATCTCGAGGGTCGAGAAGTCGGGCAGCTGCACGCTGCGCGCGACCCCCTCGAGGCGGAGGAGCGCCATCCGCCTACTTCCCTTCGACGATGACGCCGCCACCGAGAGGCATGGGCATCCCGTCGACGCCCGGATCGGCGGGTGCGCCCGGGACGAACTGCAGCACGGTGTCCCCCTCGGCGACACCGCCCGTGATCTCGACGCTGATGCCGTCGTTGATGCCCAGCGTCACCGGGCGCTCCTCCGTGGAGCCGTCCGGCAGCACCGCATAGACGACGCCCGACCCCGCGGCTCCGACGACCGCGGTCATCGGCAGGGTGAGGACGTTCTCCGCGATGCCTCCGGCGATCGTGAGCTGCGCGGTGAGGCCGGGGAACACCTTCACCTCGGCCGGCACGGCGCACTTGACGGTGGTGCCCGACCCGGCGGTCGGGTCCTCCCCCTCGCCTCCGCCGGCGCCCGCGAGCGCCGTCGAGATGGTGAGGCCCGTGCAGGTGAAGCCCGCAGGGCCGCCCGTGACCGTGACGGTCGCCTCCGTGGGCTGCTCGAGCAGTCGGTACTGCTGCTCGGGCGCGAGCGACGCGGTGACGTTGAACGTGGGCGGCGCGACCTGGCCGACCGTGTCACCGACGCTGACCATCTGCCCCTCGAGTGCCGTGAACGACGACAGCACCCCCGCGGCGCCCGCCGTGACCGTGACGGTCTTGCGGTAGCTGGTGCCGTCGGGGTTCAGGATCTCCGCCCGGATGGTGAGCAGCTCCGTCTCCGGCGCGACCGCCTGACCCTGGGTGGCGAGGACCTTGCGCACCTCACCGGTGAGGGTCGCCTTCACGGCGATCGCGGCATCCGCGTTCACGGTGCCGTCGAGCACCACATCGTTGCGGATGGTGCCGAGCATCACCGGAACCTGCGGCTCGACGATCTCACCGGTGGGGAACGCGCCGTCACCGTCGGCCGACGCCGTGTCGGGGAAGAACGCCACCTTGACGAGTGCGGCACCGATCACCGCGAAGATGACCATCCAGATGATCGGGAACACCCACCGGCGTGCGACTCCCACGTGTCCTCCTGTCGACGTACGGATAGCCGCGGCTGTGGCGCGGCTCATCCCATGCAATCAGCGGGTGACGCGGATGGCATCCCAACGTTCGGGACGGTTCGCGCGTCGCCGCCTCCCCCGACGCTAGCGCCAGGAGCGAGCGTGGCTCATCATCCTGCGGGCGGATTCGGGGTGCGGTCAGGGTTACCCCTGAGTCAGACGAGGCAGGGCGTACCCGCGTCGCTGCCGGCAATCCCGTACGGCCCGCCCTGATCGACCTCGGCCCACATCCAGAGCACCGTCTCGTTGAGTGCGGGCTCCCAGTAGCCGCCACCCTGCGGGGAGTCGTCGGCCACCTCGAAGGTGATGCGGTTGCCGTTCTCGGAGAGTTCGTAGACGTCGGAGAGTGGGCCGTCGGTCATCGGGAGGCCGGGGTAGGCGGCCTCGAGTTGGTCTCGCGTGCTGCCGACTCCGATTCCCGTCGCGGTGCGCACGGTGTTCCACACGTGCACCGCGACGACCGGCCCCTCGCGGGTACCGTCGGCGGTGATGAGGACGAACGGGTGGGGGTTGCCCGCGACGCCGGCGTCGCCCGGGTCCGCCGCGTGCCAGTAGCCGGCGAAGGGGTCCCCCTCGGGGATGCCCGTGTCCGCGCAGGCGGTGCCGTCCCAGACGTACGGCTGGAGCGCCGGGTCGCCCGCGGGCACCGGCGCGCCGATCACCACATCCGCGATCCCCGACGGCGCCAGCACGATCTCGTCGAGCGCAGGGCGCGTGGGGTCGGGGGTCGGCGTGGGCGTCGGTGTCGACGAGGGGGTGGGCGCCTCGGTGCGGGGCACATCGATCCCGACGGCGCACCCGCTCAGGGCGACCGCCGCGAGCATCGTGACCGCGACAAGAAGGCGAGAGGGTGTGCGCATGGGGAGACGATAGAGCCTTCCCGCGTTCACACGAGCGTGCCTCAGGTCACGCTTCGATGACGACCGGGATGATCATCGGGCGGCGACGGTGCTGCGTGTTCACCCACCGGCCCACCGTGCGGCGCACCGCCTGGCTGTAGCCGTGCTGATCGGTGACGCCGTTGCGGGCCGCCTCCGCGAGCGCCGCCACGATCTGCGGTCGCACGTCGTCGAAGACCGACTCGTCCTCCGCGAACCCGCGCGCCTGGATCTCCGGGCCCACGATCGCCTTGCCCGTCTGCCGGTCGACGGCGACGAAGATCGAGATGAACCCCTCCTCGGCGAGGATGCGGCGGTCCTTCAGGTCGGCATCCGTGATCTCCCCGACGGTCGAGCCGTCGACGTAGACATACCCGACGTCGAGCTGCCCCACCACCCGCGCGAGACCGGCGCGCAGATCGATCACCACACCGTTCTCGCCGATGATCGTGTTGTCGCGCGGCACCCCCGTCTCGATCGCGAGTTCGGCGGAGGCGGTCAGCTGGCGGTACTCGCCGTGCACCGGGAACACGTTGCGCGGCTGCAGGATGTTGTAGCAGTAGAGCAGCTCCCCCGCGGCCGCGTGGCCCGAGACGTGCACCTTCGCGTTGCCCTTGTGCACGACATTCGCGCCGAGCTTCGTGAGGCCGTTGATGACGCGGTACACGGCGTTCTCGTTACCGGGGATGAGGCTGGACGCGAGGATCACCGTGTCGCCCTGGCCGACCTCGATGCGGTGGTCGTTGTTGGCCATGCGCGCGAGAACCGCCATCGGCTCACCCTGGGAGCCGGTGCTCATGAACACGACACGCTCGTCCGGGAGCTCGAGAGCGGTGCGCAGGTCGACGAGGACACCCTCGGGGACCTTCAGGTAGCCGAGGTCTGCGGCGATGCCCATGTTGCGCACCATCGACCGACCGACGAGAGCGACGACACGGCCATTGGCGGCCGCCGCATCCAGCACCTGCTCGACACGGTGCACGTGGCTCGAGAAGCTCGCCACGATCACCCGCTTGGTGGCCTTCGCGATCACCCGCTCGATGACCGGCCCGATATCGCGCTCGAGGGGCGTGAAGCCCGGTACGTCGGCGTTCGTCGAGTCGGGCAGGAAGAGGTCGACGCCCTCCTCGCCGAGCCGCGCGAACGCGCGCAGGTCGGTGATGCGCTCATCCAGCGGCAGCTGATCCATCTTGAAGTCGCCGGTGTGCAGCACCAGGCCCGCCGCCGTGCGGATGACGACCGCGAGCGCGTCAGGGATGGAGTGGTTGACGGCGACGTACTCGAGATCGAACGGGCCGAGTGTGGTGCGCCCACCCTCGGCGACCACCTGCATGGTGGGCGCGATGCGGTGCTCCTTGAGCTTCGCCTCGACCAGCGCCAGGGTGAGGCGCGAACCGTACAGCGGGATGTCCTGACGCAGCTTCAGCAGGTACGGCACCGCACCGATGTGGTCCTCGTGGCCGTGCGTGAGCACCACGCCGACCACGTCGTCGAGGCGCTCCCGGATGGCGGAGAAGTCGGGCAGGATCAGGTCGACGCCCGGGTGGTGTTCCTCGGGGAACAGCACGCCGACGTCGACGATGAGCAGCTTGCCGTCGATCTCGTAGACGGTCATGTTGCGACCGATCTCCCCCACACCCCCGAGCGGGATGACACGCAGGGTGCCGTCGGCGAGAGCGGGCGGATCGTAGACGTCGATGGCCATGGAGGCCTCCTTAACGTGTGGTGCCGGCGACCTTCGGGAGCGCGCCACCTGCTGCGGCGTTCCGGTCAGGACGGAAGTTGCTGAAATCGACGCCGTCGATGTGCTTGACGAGGTCGATCTCGTCTTCGATGAGAGCCGCCTCCGACTCCTCGGGTCCGACGAGCGGCAGACGCACGCGCGGGCTCGAGATGCGGCCGAGGCCGTGGAGGATGTATTTGGTCGCGACCGTTCCCGGCACATGCGTCATCGTGGCGCGCACGAGCGGCTCCAGCGCGCGGTGCGCCTCGGTGGCGGTGCGCAGGTCGTTCCCGTTCACCGCGTCGACCATGGTGCGGTACGGCGCGGGGGCGATGTTCGCGGTGACACCGATGAGGCCGGTGCCCCCGATCGCGAGCGTCGGCAGCGCGTTGGCGTCGTCGCCCGCGAAGTAGAGCAGATCGGTCTGGTTCATCACGCGGCTGACCTCGGACAGGTCGCCCTTGGCATCCTTCACAGCGCGGATGTTGGGGTGCTTCGCCGCCCGCAGGATCGTCTCGTACTTGATCGGCACGCCCGTTCGTCCGGGGATGTCGTAGAGGATCACCGGCAGGTCGGTCGCGTCCGCGACCATCCGGAAGTGCGTGAGGATGCCCGCCTGGGTGGGCTTGTTGTAGTACGGGGTGACGATCATGATGCCGTCGGCGCCCGCCTTCTCGCTCTTCTTGTAGAGCTCGATCGCGTGCGCGGTCTCGTTCGACCCGCCGCCGGTGATCACCTTCGCGCGGCCCGCCGCCACATCCTTCGCCACCTCGACGAGGCGCACCTTCTCCGGGTCGGTGAGGGTGGAGGTCTCGCCGGTGGTGCCGGTGACGACGATGCCGTCGGCGCCGTGCGTGACCAGGTGGTCGATGTGCTTCTCGACGTCGGACCAGTCCACCTCGCCGTCGGCCGTGAACGGGGTCACGAGCGCGACGAGCACCTGTCCGAAGGGATTCTCTGGCGTCGACACGCTGTACAGGCTAGCGGGGATGCGAGGCCCCGAGCGTCCGCGGGGGCCAGAACAGGTGCCACCCCGATCCGGGCCTCTAGTGTGAGCAGCAGCATCCGAAAGGCATCCTCATGGAAACCACCCCGCGCCTCCTCCAAGCAGGACCGTTCCGCTTCGGCTTCATCGCCGCGACCGGGGTGCTGCTGGCCCTCGCCCTCGGCTTCGCCGTCGCATCCCTCGCGCAGGCGCTCACGCTCATCTTCCTGGCGCTGTTCATCTCCCTCGGGCTCAACCCCGTGGTGCGGCGCCTCGAGAAGTGGGGTCTCTCGAAGATCGTCGCCCTACTGATCGTGCTCGCCGGATTCATCGTGCTCGTGGCGCTGCTCGTCTGGCTGATCCTGCCCGTCGTCATCGACGAACTCGGCAAGCTCATCGAATACCTCCCGGCGGGACTCGACCAGATCGAGGACCAGCCCTGGTTCGAGTCGCTCAACGAGTCGCTGGGGGGCATCCTCACCGGATTCGTCGAACTGCTGCAGCAGACCGTCGCCGACCCGGCGTTCTGGTTCGCCATCGGCGGCGGCGCCCTGCGGGTGGGGATGGGCATCGTCAACGGCGTGTTCAGCGTGATCTTCGTGGTCGCCCTGACCCTCTACTTCGTCATCGGCCACGACCAGATGAAGGAGGCGCTCGTGCGCCTCGTCCCGGCCAGCAAGCGCATCCGGTTCCGCGAACTGTCGGAGCAGATCATCCAATCCGTGGGCAAGTACCTGAGCGGCATGGTGGTGCTCGCGATCCTGAACGCCACCTTCACCTTCATCCTGCTGACCGTGCTCGGCGTGCCCTACGCGGGGCTCCTCGCAGCCCTCGCCCTGCCGATCACCTTCATCCCCCTCGTCGGATCGGTGATCTCGCTCATCATCTGCACCACCGTCGCCCTGTTCTCCTCACCGACGACAGGCCTGCTGACCCTCATCTTCCTGCTCGCGTACGTACAGATCGAGGCGTACGTACTCACGCCCCGCATCGTGGGCAAAGCGATCCAGATCCCCGGATCGTTGGTGCTGATCGGGGCGATGATCGGCGGCACCCTGCTCGGCCTGCTCGGCGCGCTGGTGGCCTGCCCGGTCTCCGCGTCGCTCGTGCTGATCGTGAAGAAGGTCATCATGCCGGCGCAGGACGTCAGGTGAGCGCGGAAGGTCTCGCGCTCCTCCTCACCGCCGCGCACGCCATCGTCGTCCTCGTCGCGGCGGTCTACATCTCGACGCGGCGGGCGCCCGCGGCGGCGATCGCGTGGATCCTCGCCATCGTCTTCATCCCCCTCATCGGCATCACCTGGTTCCTGCTGGTGGGGGCCGGGCGGCTCCCCCGGAGACGCCGCGAGAAGCAGGCGGAGGTGAACGAGCTCGCCCTCGGGCGCGACGAGAGCTGGTGGACCGTCGGACACCGCGACGAATGGCCGGAAGCGTTCGCGTCCGCGGCGGAACTGAACCGCACCCTCGGTGCACTGCCGATGGTGGGCGGCAACCGCGCGTCACTCGAAGCCGACTACGCCGCGATGTTCCAGCGGATGATCACCGACATCGACGCCGCCGAACGTGTCGTCCACATCGAGTTCTACATCTTCGTCCTGGACGACACCACGCGACCCCTCATCGACGCCCTCGCGCGCGCCGCGGCACGTGGCGTCACGGTGCGGGCGCTCTCCGACCACCTCGCCGGGTTCATGTACCCGCACCGCACAGCCACCATCCGCGCCCTCACAGATGCCGGGGTGCAGTGGCGCGCCATGCTCCCCCTGCGACCACTCCGCGGCCAATGGCAGCGGGTCGATCTGCGCAACCACCGCAAACTGCTCACCGTCGACGGCCGGATCGGATGGACGGGGTCGCTCAACCTCATCGCATCGAGTTACCTGAAACCGAAGAACATCCGCCGCGGGCTGCACTGGCACGAACTGATGGTGCGACTCGAAGGTCCCGTGGTGCGGGAACTGGACGCCGTGTTCGTGACCGACTGGTACAGCGAGACCGACGAACTGCTTCCGCTCGACGACGCCCCCGCTGCGCCCGGAGCCTCCGCGGCTGAGCTCCTCGACGCCCAGGTCGTGCCGAGCGGACCGAGCTTCGAGAACGACAACAACCTGAAGCTCTTCGTGTACCTGATGCAGAACGCGCGACGCCGCATCTCGCTCACCAGCCCCTACTTCGTGCCCGACGAATCGACCCAGCTCGCGATCGTCACCGCCGCATCCCGCGGGGTCGAGGTCGAACTGTTCGTCTCCGAGATCGGCGACCAGGTGCTCGTGCATCACGCGCAGCGGTCGTACTACCAGGCGCTGCTCGAGGCGGGCGTGCGCATCTACCTCTACCGCGCGCCCACCGTGCTGCACGCGAAGCACTTCTCGATCGACGACGACATCGCCGTGATCGGGTCGTCCAACATGGACATCCGCTCGTTCAGCCTCAACATGGAGGTCTCCGTGCTGCTGCACGGATCGGGCTTCGTCGACCGGCTACGCGCCGTCGAAGACGACTACCGGGCGGCATCCCGGGAGCTCACCCTCGAGGAGTGGGAGCGCCGATCCCTGCGATCGCGAGTGGGCGACGCGCTGGCGCGCCTCACCTCCTCGTTGCAGTAGCGGCGCTACGGCGCGACGCGGCCGCCCGCCTGGAAGGCGGCGTGGGTGAGCGGCATCAGTTCGGCCCAGTAGGACTCCATCTGCTCCGCCACCAGCTCGATCTCACGCTGCGGGAACGACGGGAAGTGCGACTCGGGGTGCTTGGTGCGCAGCGACAGGAAGTTCATGAGCGAACGCGCGTTCATGGTGACGTACATCGACGAGTAGGTCGACACCGGGAGAACGCCCCGCGCCACCTCGCGCGCGATGCCGGCGGCGAGCATGCGCTGGTACGCGTCGTAGGCGAACTGGGCGGCCGCCTTCGACTCCGCGACGGCCAGCTCGGTCTGCTCGGCCGTACCCTCCACGAACTCGTACGCGCCCGGCTTGCCCACCTGCACGAGACGGCGCTCCGGACCCGGCACGTAGAACACGGGACGCAGCTCGCGGTAGCGACCCGACTCCTCGTTGTAGGAGGCGATGCGGTGCCGCATGAACTCGCGGAACACGAAGATCGGCGCCTGCACGTAGAAGGTCATCGAGTTGTGCTCGAACGGCGAACCGTGGCGGTCGCGCATCAGGTAGTTGATGAGCCCCCGGTCGCGGTCGGTGGCCTCGGCACCGGATGCGGCGGCGTCGAGCGTCTTCTCACCCTGCGTCGACACACGAGCGGCGAACAGCACATCCGAGTCGTGCGCGCTCGAACGGACGAGTTCGACCGTCATGTCGGATCGGAACTGGATGGGGGTCTGGTCACTCGTCGTCTCAGGCATCGGCACTCACGATATCCGTCGGCCCCGACAGCGACCGAACCGGCGCGCCGCTCCCCCCACGGCATCCGCACGTCACGTGAAGTCACACTGCGCCGCAGCCGCATCCGCGTGGCTAGCGTGTGGCCATGGAACCGCTCCTCGCGCTCGCGGTCGTGGCCGCACTCGTCGCGGGCGCCACCGTGCTGGGCCTCCTGTGGAACGCCGGCCAGGGGCGGGTCCGGCACGGCGGTCGGGCCGAGACGGTCTTCATCGACGGTGTCGAACTCGGTGCGGGCGTGACGTTGTTGCAGTTCTCGAGCGAGTACTGCGCCCCCTGCCGCTCCACCGCGCGCGTGCTCGAGAGCCTCGCGCACGACGACGAGCGCCTCACCCACGTTGAACTGGATGTCGCCGAACGCCCGGAACTCGCGGCGCGGTTCGGCATCCTGCAGACCCCCACCACGCTCGTGCTCGACGGCTCCGGCCGTATCCGGGCGCGCATCGGCGGCGTGGTGCGCCGCGACCACCTCACCGCGGAACTCGCCAAGCTCACCGTCGCCGCCTAAGGAGCGTCCATGTCCCGTCCCGCACAGATCGACCCGCGCGGCGCACGCTTCACGGCAGCCGTCACCGCGCTGCTGCTTCTCATCGACGTCGCACTCGGACTCGTCGGGGGTGTCGCCGCGACCCTCCCGGAGCGTGTCGCGCAACCCGCCTTCCTGCTGCTCGTGCTGCTCGCGGCGATCTTCGTCTGGAGCGCCGCGGCGGGAGTCGCCCGCAACCCGTGGTCGATCGTGTTCCGCAGACTGATCCGCCCGCGGCTCGGCCCGCCGACCGAGCTCGAAGACGCCGCAGCGCCGACGTTCGCGCAGGGTGTGGGCGCGCTGGTGACCCTCATCGGCGTCGCGCTCCACCTCGCCGGCGTGCCGTACGCGCTCGTCATTGCCGCCGCGGCGGCGTTCGTCGCCGCGTTCCTGAACGCCGCATTCGGATACTGCCTCGGGTGCCAGATCTACCTGCTGCTGGTGCGCGTCGGAGTGATCCGCAGGACTGCCGCGGCCTGACTCCGCGACCTAGAGTGGGGGTGACGGGGCGGAGCAGCCCCGCGAGCGGAGGACACCCCATGGCACTCACGAGCGAAGCGACGACCCTCTGGTTCGGCGACCTGTTCAGCGGATCGGGCACCACGTCCCTCGATTCCTCCGACGCCGCCGAGTTCCCCGTCACCTGGGCGGCGCGCTCCGACGGCGAACTGGGACGCACCAACCCGGAGGAACTGCTCGGTGCCGCCCACTCGGCGTGCTTCTCGATGGCGTTCTCGCTCGCCCTCACCGAGGCGGGGCACGCCCCGGAGAGCCTTCAGGTGACCGCAGCCGTCACCTTCCAGCCCGGCGAGGGCATCACCGGCAGCCACCTGCTGGTGAGCGCGAAAGTGCCCGGCATCTCGGAGTCCGATTTCGAGCGGATCGCCGAAGACGCCAAGAAGAACTGCCCGGTCTCGCAGGCGCTCACCGGCATCCCGATCACACTCGAGGCCAGCCTCGCCTGATCAGACGGTGCGCTCCAGGCGGATCGCCTGACGTGTCGCCCAGCGCGCGCGACGGCGGTCGCCCGCCGCGTCGTAGGCGAGCGCCAACCGGAACCAGGCGCGCCAGTCGTCCGGCTCCCGTTCGACCGCGTCGCGGTACGCCGGAAACAGCTCATCGGCCGTCGCCCGGTCGATGCGTCCGCTCGCGGAGACCGGCACCTCCTCGGCGGGGAGCCCGCCCTCCTGCTCGAGGCGGCGCGCGAGACGCTCGGCACGGATGCCGAACAGGATCTCGGCGGCGATGAACCCGGCGCCCATCAGCGGCAGCACCAGCAGCGCCACCCCGATCGCGATCGCCACCGGCACGCCCGTGCCGAAGAGCACGAACGCGTAGTAGACCGCGAACACCAGATAGAGGCCGAGCAGCACCGCCATCACGACGGCGCCCGCGCGCACGCTCATGCGCCGTCGAGGGCGAGGAGCGAGTCGAGCCCGACGACGAGTCCACGCGTGGCCGGCAGGGCGCGCAACGCCAGCAGGATGCCTGCTTCGTAGGAGGCGTCCGAGACGGTCTGGTGGCGAATGCGGAGCGTCTCGCCGACACCGCCGAACACGACCTCCTGCTCGGCGAGCACGCCGTCCATGCGCAGGCTGTGCACCGGCACACTCGCCACCTGCTGCCCACGGGCGCGCTGGTCGGCGAAGGGCGCGGCGACCGGACCCTGCTCGGACCGCGCCTCACCGATGAGCTCGGCGGTGCGGATGGCGGTCCCCGACGGCGAGTCGGACTTGCCCGCGTGGTGCGCCTCGATGATCTCGATCGAGTCGAAGTAGGGCGCGGCGATGGTGGCGAGGCGGGTGGCCAGCACCGAGCCGAGGGAGAAGTTCGGGATGACGATGGCACCCAGCTCGGGTGCGTCGGCCAGCCGCGAGCGCAGGCGACCCAGCCGCTCGGCGGTCCATCCGGAGGTGCCGACGAGCGCCGGGATGCCGTGACCGAGTGCGGCCTCGACAACCGTCGGCGACACCGCGGGCAGCGTGAGATCGAGCACCAGGTCGGCGCCGACGATGGCGTCGATGGGGTCGGAGGAACCGAGGCGGGCGTGCACCGTGAAGTCGTCGGCCGCGTCGATCAGTCGCGTCGCGAGAGTGCCCATCTTGCCCGTCGCACCCACGACGGCGACCGAATACGCCATGGTGTCAGCCTATCGGGGCACCCCACCTAGGCTGGGCGGGTGGACCCCGTCTTCCGCACCGCCGACGTCACCGACGCGGACGCCCACGCCCTGCTCGCCGAGTACTTCGCGATGCGGGCAGCGGGATTCGATCCGAACGCGGGCAGCTACCTCTCGGTGTTCCCCGATCCGGCGCGCTTCGTCCCGCCCGCAGGGGTGTTCCTCGTGGTAGAGGCCGACGGTGCGGCGGTCGGGTGCGGTGGCGTGCGGATGCTCGATCCGCACCGGGCCGAGGTGAAGCACCTCTATCTGCGAGGCGCCGCGCGCGGTCGCGGCTGGGGCGGCCTGCTGTTGGGCGAGCTGGAGAGCCGGGCGCGCGGACTCGGTGCTGTCGAGGCGGTGCTCGACACGAACGCCGACCTCGAAGCGGCGGGCGGCCTGTACCGGGCACGCGGGTACATCGAGGTGCCGCCCTACAACGACAACCCGAACGCCACCCTCTGGTTCCGCAAGGAACTGTGACTCAGTACGGCTGCTCCACGGCCAGACCGGTGCGCAGCTCCGGCGGAAGGTGGCCGAGGTCGTTGTGGGTCACCAGCACGGCCGGTTTGGCTGAGCGGACCCGGATGATGGTGAGGCCGCAGTTGGCCTGGTTCACTCCCAGCCAGCGCCAGGTGGCGGCCCCGAACACCTCACGCACGAACCAGCCGATCACGAAGTTGTGGGTGATGAGCAGGTCGTGGCGGTCTTCCCGCGTCGGGGCGAGCCACTCGGAGATCGCGTCGGCCATCTGAGCCTCGCCCGCCTCGATCTCCTCCGGCGTGACGGAGCCGAAGAAGTGCTCCCAGGTGTGCGGCAGGTCGGGGGTGGGGCCCGACGGCACGCAGTCCATGAGCAGCGCCGACGGTTCCGGCTCGAGGGCCGGCAGCCGCTCCGTCATGATGCGTGCCGTCTCCTGCGCGCGCTGCAACGGCGACGTCCAGGCTCCGGTGAAGGGCACGCCCCCGAGACGTTCGGCAATCGCCTTCGCCTGGCGCACACCCCTCGACGACAGGGGGCCGTCGGGGAGGCCGTACTCGGCATCCTGCTGTTCGCCGTGGCGCACGAGGTAGAGGTAACGCGACATCAGAATCTCCCTACGCCGCCACCGGCTCGCCGTCGAGCCCCGAGAACGCCGACGCGTCGACCGGGCCCACAGCCGCGACCGACAGAGGGCGCGAGGCGAGCTCGTGCGCGAGCTCACGCACCGCATCCGGATCGACGGCGTCGATGCGCCGCAGCGTCTCGTCGAGGTCGGAGAACTCGCCCAGCGTGAGTTCACTCCGGCCGAGGCGGCTCATCCGCGTGTCCGAGTCTTCGAGCGCGAGAGCGGACGCACCGCTCAACTGACCGCGTGCCCGGGCAAGCTCCTCGTCGGTGATCCCCGACTCCCCGATGCGCCGGAACTCGGCCACCATCAGCTCGGCCACATCCGCCGCGCGCTTGGGCGAGCATCCGGCGTAGAGGCCCACGAGCCCCGCATCCGAATAGCTCGAGGCGAAGGAGTACACCGAGTAGGCGTACCCGCGCTTCTCGCGGATCTCCTGGAAGAGGCGCGAGCTCATGCCACCCCCCAGCACGGAGTTGAGCACCGTGAGGATGGGGCGACGATCGTCGGCGGCCGCGAGTCCCGCCACCCCGAGGTAGAGATTCACCTGTTCGAGCGGGCGGTTGACGATGGCGAGCGGGGCGCCGCGCTCGATGAGGTCGCGGGCGGGGTCGCGCCGCTCAACGGGGAGGGCAACATCGTCGAGGTGCCACCCGGCCGCGGCGAGTGCTTCCGTGGCGACGGACACCAGGTGGTCGTGGTCGACCGCGCCGGCGACCGTGATCACCAGGTCGCGCGGGCCGTAGTTGCGGCGGTAGTGCTGCCAGACCGCATCGCGGGTGACAGCGCCGATCGACTCGGGGCTGCCGCCGATCGGGCGACCCAGCGGGTGCTCACCGAAGACCGCCTCGAAGAAGCGCTCCCCCGCGACGTCGCCCGGGTCGTCGTCGGCCATCGCGAGCTCTTCGAGAATCACCCCGCGCTCGCTCTCGAAGTCACCCGGGTCGAGCACGGAGGAGGCGAACATGTCGGCCAACACGGTGACCGCCATGTCGAGGTCGCGGTCGCGCACCTTCGCGTAGTAGCAGGTGTGCTCCTTCGCGGTGAGCGCGTTGTGCTCGCCGCCGACCGAGTCGAAGGCCACCGCGATGTCGAGGGCGCTCCGGCCGCTGGTGCCCTTGAAGAGCAGGTGCTCGAGGAAATGCGTGGAACCGTACGTCACCGGCTCCTCGTCGCGCGAACCCACCGCCACCCAGAAGCCGACCGTCGCGCTCTGGGATCCGGGCACCTGTTCGGTGAGGATGCGCACACCGCTCGGCAGCACCGTGCGGCGCACGAGGGTGCCACCGGATGCGTCGATGCGGAGATCCGCGAGGTCGAGAGGGAGCTGCACCGCGCCGTTCATATCGGGTCGAGCCTACGGCATCCATCGACGCGTTCCCGGGGCGCGCGACCCCCGTATTGGGGCGGCCGATGAGGACAAACAGACAAGTCTGTCTGTCCTCATTCTGCTACCGTGAAACGCAGCGGAACGCGAACGGACCCGAACCGGTCGGCTTTCCCAGCCGGGGCTCCCTGTACACCCCGGGCCGCGCTTGTCGCGGCGGCTGAACCGCGAGACCCGAACTCGCACCGCGCTACGACCGCCCCTCGGGGCGGTCGTAGCACGAGGCAGCCAGGTACACCGACCCGAAGGAGACCGCGATGCCGATCGACATCGTGAAGCCGCCCAAGCGTCACACTCTGGCCCCGGCCAAGCAGCGCATCCTCGACACCGCAGACTCCCTCTTCTACGACGAAGGCATCCGCGCCGTCGGCATCGACCGGCTGATCGCCGCGTCGTCCGTCACCAAGGCGACGTTCTACAAGCACTACGGCTCCAAGGACCGCCTCATCGTCGAATACGTGGCCTACCGCCACCTGCAGATCGCCGAACTCGTCGACGAGGTGGCGCAGTCGACCGACGACCCGCTCGAGATGCTGCGCGGAATCGCGGCCGTGCAGGCGAAGTTCGTGACAGCTCCCGGATTCCGCGGCTGCCCGTTCCTGAACGCCGCCGCCGAGTTCACCGACCCGACGCACCCGGTGCGGCGCGCCGTGGAGAACCACCGCGAGTGGTTCCACGAGATCCTCGAGACCCTGCTGCGTCAGATCGGCCACCCGCTCCCCGGTGACGCGGCCGACGACCTGATGCTCGCCCGCGACGGCGCGATGAGCGGCGGCTACGCGGGCGACGCGATCGCGTCCAGCGCGGCCCTCACCCGCATGTACACGCGCGTGATCGGCGACGCCGGCCAACGCGAGGCCGCGTAACCTACCCGGTCCGAGGCGCTCGGCGCCAGGGGTCCGTCCCGATCAGGGGCAAACGACGGGCACGCCGATAGTGTGATCGCCGCGCAGTCGCATCCCCCACTGCGCCGGACCCCACACCGGTTCGCGACCTGGAAGGAGCACCACCATGATCGCTCTCCCCACCATCTCGATCCTCACCCTGATCTTCGTGATCGCCGCGGTCGTCGCCCTCATCGACGGCATCGTGCGAGCGCGCGGCCGCGGCAACACCGTCCTCGCCGCGATCGAGATCGTCGTCGCAGCCCTCATGCTGCTGTCGCTGTTCGTCGCCATCCCGTTCGGCGCCATCGTGCTCGCGGTCGTGCTGCTCGTCGTCCTCGTGCTGCAGCTGGTGCTGCGCGGCGGCGCCCGCCGCGGAGGGGTGTCGCTGACGATCATCGCCCTCATCGCGACCGCCATCTGGCTGGTGCTCGCGCTGCAGTGGATCCGGATCCCCGGCCTCAACTGAACCGTCGATGCGGGCGCCTGGCGGGGAGACCCGTCAGGCGCTCACCTTGTCCAGCGCCGCCAGCTGTTGACGCGTGAGGTGGATGTCGGGACCCGACATCACATCGAACAACTGGTCGGCCGAACTCACCGACACCACCGGGGCCACCACGCCCGGCTTCGTCAGCAGCCACGCCAGTGCGATCGTCGCGAGAGCCGCATCGTGCGCATCCGCCACCCGCTCCAAGGTCGCCAGGACACGGCGGCCACGACGACTCAGATGCGGCGCGATGTAGGTCGCAGCCGTGCTGTGGGCCAGATCCGCCTTCGAGCGGTAGGCACCCGTCAGGAAGCCGCCCGCGAGCGGGAACCGTGGCATGACCGCCAGACCCTGCTGCCCGGCGACGCGGGCGAGATCGCCCTCGTACCCGCGGTGCATCAGGCTGTACTGGTTCTGCAGCGCCGTCATCGGGGCGACCCCGAGGAGAGCACACGCCACCCGGGCCGCCAGCAGACGGTTGCCGGTGTGATCCGACATGCCGAACGTGCGCACCTTGCCCGCACGGATCAGATCGTCGACCGCCAGCAGCGTCTCCTCGAACGGCACCTCGACATCGTCGACATGCAGGTACAGCAGATCGATGCGGTCGGTGCCGAGTCGGCGCAACGACGCCTCCACGGCCGCGGCGATCGCCGGCGCGGAGAGCCCCGGATGCGCGACCGACTTGCCGACCTTTGTCGCGACGACCATCTCGTCGCGATTGCCGCGGCGCGCCATCCATTCGCCGATGAGCTGCTCGCTGCGGCCATCCGAATACGAATCGGCCGTATCGACCAGGTTGCCGCCGAGGGCCGCATACGCGTCGAGGATCTCGACGGTCGCCGTGTCGGAGATCGTCGCCCCGAACCGCTTGCCGCTCATCGCCAGCGGGAAGACCCGCAGCTCGGTACCGGGGATGGCCCGTCGGGCGGCCGGGTGATGGCCGACGATGGCGGCCGTTTCACGCGTGGTCGGGACCGTCGGAGCGGGGCCCGTGACCGCCGTGGCGGCAGGCGTTCCGAGGGACTGCGCGATCCGCATCTCCATCTCGGTACCTCCCGGGTTGGCTGCGAGAGTATCCGCCGCATCCGCCCATCGCCGGGAGGTCAACCGGATTGTTACCAATCGTCACCATTTCGTGACCCCTCGACCTGAACCCGCCATCGTGGCAGCGTGGAGACCGACGACAACGCGGAAGGACGACGATGACCGACCACCTGTTCCGGGGCCTGCCCGACGTGGCCGCCCTCGAGGTACGCAGCCCCGACTTCGAAGACGGTGCGCCCCTCCCCACCTGGGCGCGCGCCCGTGGAGCCGGCGGGGAGGACCTCTCCCCCGAACTGCGGTGGACGGGAGCACCCGACGGCACCCTCAGCTACGTCGTGCGAGTGTACGACCCCGACGCACCCACCCTCAGCGGCTTCTGGCACTGGGCCGTCTACGACCTGCCCGGAAGCACCGACCACCTCGAGCAAGGAGCCGGCACCCCGACATCCGGACTGCTGCCGAGCGGCGCCGTCACCGTGGCCAACGAATACCGTTCCGAACAATACGCGGGCGCCGCACCCCCGGCCGGACACGGCCAGCACCGCTACGTGTTCGTCGTGAGCGCCCTCGACGTGGCGCACCTGGAGGTGCCCGCGGGCGCCACGCCGGCAGTGCTCGGCTTCCTGCTGCGCGACCACGAGCTCGCGCGAGGCGCCACGACGGGCACCAGCATCACGGAGTAGCCCGCAGACGACGGATGCCCGCCCCGCGTGAGCGGGACGGGCATCCGGGGGTTTCGGGTCAGCCTTCGGCGGGAGCCTCGGGGCCCTCGGACGCCGCAGCCGAGCTGTCGGTGTCGGCAGCCTCGGTCTCCTCGACCACCGGCGCGAGCGACAGCTTGCCGCGGTCGTCCATCTTGGTGATCTCGACCTGGATCTTCTGGCCCACCGAGAGCACGTCCTCGACGTTCTCCACACGCTTGCCACCGGCCAGCTTGCGGACCTCGCTGATGTGCAGCAGGCCGTCCTTGCCGGGCATGAGCGACACGAAGGCGCCGAACGTGGCGATCTTCACGACGGTGCCCAGGAAGCGCTCGCCCACCTCGGGGTTGATCGGGTTGCCGATCGCGAGCACCTGCGCGCGGGCAGCCTCGGCCGACGGGCCGTCGACCGCGCCGATGTAGACGGTGCCGTCCTCCTCGATGGAGATCTCAGCGCCGGTCTCATCCTGGATGGCGTTGATCGTCTTGCCCTTCGGGCCGATGAGCTCACCGATCTTGTCGACCGGGATGTTCACCGAGATCACGCGCGGAGCCGTCGGAGCCATCTCGTCCGGTCCGTCGATCGCCTGGTTGATGACCGCGAGGATGGCCGTGCGGGCCTCCTTCGCCTGCTTCAGCGCACCGTCGAGCACCGACGACGGCAGACCCGCCAGCTTGGTGTCGAGCTGGATCGCGGTGACGAACTCGGAGGTACCGGCGACCTTGAAGTCCATGTCGCCGAGCGCGTCCTCCGCGCCGAGGATGTCGGTGAGCGCCGCGTAGCGGGTCTCGCCGTCGACCTCGTCCGAGATCAGACCCATCGCGATACCGGCGACCGGGGCCTTGAGCGGCACACCGGCGTTCAGCAGCGACAGAGTCGAGGCGCAGACCGAACCCATCGACGTCGAGCCGTTGGAGCCGAGAGCCTCGGACACCTGACGGATCGCGTAGGGGAACTCCTCGCGGCTCGGCAGCACCGGCACGAGGGCGCGCTCGGCGAGGAAGCCGTGCCCGATCTCGCGACGCTTCGGCGAACCGACGCGGCCGGTCTCACCGGTCGAGTAGGGCGGGAAGTTGTAGTGGTGCAGGTAGCGCTTCTTGGTGACGGGCGCGAGCGAGTCGATCTGCTGCTCCATCTTGAGCATGTTCAGCGTGGTGACACCCAGGATCTGGGTCTCGCCTCGCTGGAAGATCGCCGAACCGTGGACGCGCGGGATGACCTGCACCTCCGCGTCGAGCGCACGGATGTCGGCGAGGCCGCGGCCGTCGATACGGACACCCTCGGTGAGCACGCGGGTGCGCATGATCTTCTTGCTGACCGACTTGTACGCGGCGGACACCATCGGGGGCACCTCGCCGCTCAGCTCGCCGGCCTCGACCTTGGCGTTGATCGCGAGCTTGACGCGCTCCTTGAGGGCGTCGTCGGCGTCCTGACGCTCGAGCTTGTCGGCGATCTGGTACACGCCCTTCAGCTCGTCGTACGCCAGCTCGGCGACCGCGTTGTAGGCCTCGTCGCTGTACGGCGGGAACAGCGGGAACTCCTGGATCGCCTTCGCGGACTGCGCGGCGAGCTCCTGCTGAGCCTTGACCAGCTGCGTGAGGAACGGCTTCGCCGCCTCGAGACCCTGGGCGACGACCGCCTCGTCGGGCTTCGTGGCGCCGGCGCGGATGAGCTCCCAGCTCACCTCGGTGGCCTCGGCCTCGACCATCATGATCGCGATGTCCTCGTTGCCGTCCTTGTCGGTGACGAGGCGGCCGGCGACGGTGAGGTCGAACACGGCCTCCGCGAGCTGGCTGTGCTTCGGGAAGGCCACCCACTGGTCGCCGATGAGGGCGAGACGGACACCCGCGACCGGGCCGTAGAACGGCAGGCCGGAGATCTGGGTGGACGCGCTCGCCGCGTTGATCGCGAGGGCGTCGTAGAACTCGTCGGGCGCGATGCTGAGCACGGTGATGACGATCTGCACCTCGTTGCGGAGACCCTCGACGAAGGTCGGACGCAGGGGGCGGTCGATGAGGCGGCAGACGAGGATCGCCTCGGTCGAGGGGCGGCCCTCACGACGGAAGAACGAACCGGGGATCTTGCCGGCGGCGTAGGAGCGCTCCTCGACGTCGACCGTCAGCGGGAAGAAGTCGAACCCGTCACGCGGGTGCTTTCCCGCGCTGGTGGCGCTGAGGATCATGGTCTCTTCGTCGAGGTATGCGGCGACCGCACCCTGGGACTGCTGCGCGAGACGGCCGGTTTCGAACCGGACGGTGCGCGTGCCGAACTTGCCGTTGTCGATGACGGCTTCGGCGAACTTGATTTCGGGACCTTCCACGAGGTCTCTCTCCTTGCTGCCGCGATACGCGCGGCGAATGCATCGGAGCAGGAGCGGGCAGGAAGGGCGAGGGCGCGCACAGGTGTCGCGCACCGACGCCTGGATCTGGTCAACAGTAGAAACGCTCCGAGCCGAGGATCGGAATGTCACCACCGGTGACCAGCTTCGTGCCGGCCTGCTCCGGGATGATCCGGCTGCGCTGGCGCGCGACCGGGTGGCCACCGGATGGCGGCCGCCCCCATGCTACCAGCCGACCCCCTGCCGGGCGAGGAAGGGCGGCATCGGAGGACAGGCGAGTCGCGCAGCGAGGAGCGTGTCGAAGTCGACGCCGAGGCCGCGATCCGCCTGGGATGCGGCGTAGCCGTCGAGCAGGTACCACGGCGCCTCGTGCGCGTCGAGGAAGTCACCCGGCGACGCGACCCGCACGTTCATCCCGCGAGCAGCCAGGCACGGACGCTGATGTTCGACGGCCCACGTGTAGAGCACGAGGCGTTCCGCCGCGGTGGGCATGCGCGTCACGAGGGTCGCGGTGTCCACGGTGCGTTCCTCGATGCAGCCCTTCGTGGCGGCAGCCGTTCGCGGGTCGACGGTCAGGTGCCCGAGCTCGTCCGACCACCCGAACTCGACGGCGAGTTCTCCCTCGGCACCGACCGAGTAGTCGAGGGCGATCACCGAACGGTCGAAGCCCGGCGTCTGGATGCAGTGGAGGATCCAGCGCCACACCAGGTCGGACGGCATGCGCGTCAGATTCGCGGATGCCGCACCGCCTCGCGGGTCAGCGAACGCGGACGCCCCCAGCACCGCGCCGACGCAGAGCGCCACCACTCCGCACGCAGCGAGCGCGGCGACGGCAAGCGAGGTGCGTCGGCGCATGCCGCCATCCTCCTCTCGCGGGGAGTCGACTACCAGCCGACCCCCTGCGCGGCCAACCGGGCGGGGACCGGCGGGCAGGCGAGTCGCGCGGCCAGAAGCGCATCGAAGTCGAGGCCCGCGAGCCCGTCTGTTCCCGTCCAGATGTACTGATCGATCAGATACCAGGGCACCGTCGTCTCGTCCACAAACGCGCTCGGGGGCTGGATGCCCACCTCGTAGCCGTGCGCGGCGAGGCACGGCTGCTGCCACCGCACCGCCCAGTCGTAGATGGCGAGCCGTTCCGCGGTGGTGGCGAGGCGCGAGGGCCGGTCGGGGTCGACGAGCACCTTCCGCTGCTCCGTGCAGGAGCCGATCACCTCGGTGAGCTCCGTGTCGATGTCCAGGGTGCCCTCGTCGTCCATCGTTCCGTATTGCACGTCGAGGGCGCCATCGGCGTCGGTCGAGATCCACGCCATCGCGGATCCCAGCTCGACGTCGGCATTCTGCTCGCAGAACTGGAGCCACGTCCAGGCCATGTCCTCCGGAACCGGGGTGGTGCCGTCGACGTCGACAGCGGTCGCCTCGCTCGGACTCGCCGTGACCACCGCGAAGCCCAGGACGGAGGCGCAGATGCCCACGACGGCGCCGGCGGCGATCGCGGCGGTCAGGCGGGGTCGGCGACGCATCCCGTCATCCTGTCAGCCCCGGACGGTTCAGCCCCAGAGCACACCCGTCGCGCTCAGATACGGCGGCAGAGGCGGGCAGGCGAGCCGCGCCTCGAGCAGCGTGTCGAACGGGATGAACGAGTTGCCGGCGTAGGCGTCGAGCAGGAACCACGGGCTCGACCCCGGGTCGAGGAAATCGCTGCGCGGGGCGACGTGCACGTCGAACCCTCGGGCGGCGAGGCAGGGGCGCTGCCACCGGACCGCCCAGTCGTAGATGGCGGCGCGTTCCGCCTGCGTGGCGATCCGCGGGTGGGTTCCCGGGTCGATGCGTCGGGCGGCGATGCAGGCGTTGGCCTCCTCGGTGCGGTCGGGCGCGTCACGGAACTCGCCGTCCTCCTCCGGGTACCCGAGACCGACCGTGGCGGTGCCGTCGTCGGCGATCGTGAAGGAGGTGACGCCGAGGCCGCTCGTGTCGTACACGTCGATGCAGTTCGTGACCCACGCCCAGGTGAAGTCGGCAGGGATGCGCGGGGAGTCCTCGGCGGGGACCGACCGGTGCTGCGATGCGACGCCGACCACCCACACGCCCGCCACCACGGCGAGCGCCGTGACCAGTCCGATGACGACGACCGGGATGCGGCGGCGCATACCGCCATCCTGTCACCGTCCCGCGGCGGGCGTCAGGGGGTGTCGACGCGGATCCCGGGACGCGCCGAGGGGAGGATCGGCACGAGTTCGTCGTGCTTCGCGACCCGCCCGTCGCCGGCGGTGCGCCCGCGCAGACGCCGCCCCGCCCAGGGACGCACGTGCGTCCACAGCCAGCGGGCGTGCGACAGCGGCTCGTCGTCGGGGCCGGGCTCCTCGTCATGCATGGCGTCCTCCAGCAGCCACAGCTCGGCCGCGCCGTCGACGCCGAGCGCGGATGCGGCGGCATATGACAGCATCCGGTGCCCGCGCGAGCTGAGATGCACCCGGTCGCCCGCCCACATGCGCGGGTCGGCGAGGTCGAGTTCGGCGGCCGGGTCGAGGAAGAGGGCGCCCGATTCGCGGGCCCGTCGCCGCAGCTCCCGCCCGAACACGATGGTGCGGTCGTGCAGCGAGCGCAGGTACGCGCGCGGCGGTGCGAACGGCGCCACCACGAGCACCTCACAGCCGTTCTCGCGCAGCCGGTCCACACCATCCGCGAGCTGCCCCACGAGTCGACCGGTGGGTGCGCCGACCCGCACCAGGTCGTTGGCGCCGACGAGCACGGTGACGAAGTCGGCGCCCAGTTCGAGGGCGCGCGGCAGCTGGTGCTCGACCACATCGGACACCCGCCTGCTGCGCACGGCGAGGTTGCCGTAGTGCAGCGGCCCGGTGCGGCCCTCGGCGTGGGCGAGCAGCAATGCGAGTCGGTCCGTCCACCCGCGGAACTCCCCCGACGCCTGGCGCGAGGTGTCGCAGAGCCCCTCGGTGAGGGAGTCGCCCAGCGCCGCGAATCGCGAGACACGGCCCGAGACGGGGGCCATCGGTATCCGCTCCACCGTCTCGACGAGTTCCCCGCGGATCGCCGACCGGTAGTGCCCCAACAGTTCGTCGCCCAGCGCCGACCAGCTGCGGCCCTCGACCGCCGCCCGCGCGGCGACGGAGAACGCACGGCGCTTCGCGGCGTCGCCCGCGAGATCGGCCACCCGCGAGCGCAGGTCGTGCAGGTCGCCGGGGCGGTACAGCCAGCCGGTGCGTCCCGAGTCGACCAGGTCGCGGGGGCCGCCGCGGCCCGTCGCGACGACCGGGACCCCGCTCGCCAGCGCCTCCTGGATGGTCTGACAGAACGTCTCGCTCTCTCCCGGATGCACGAAGAGGTCGAGGCTGGCGACGTCGGAGGCGAGGTCGTCACCCGAGCGGAAGCCGCGGAACACCGCCCCCGGCAGCAGCTGCTCCAGGCGCGCCCGATCGGGGCCGTCGCCGATGATCACGAGCCGTATGCCCGGAACGTCGGCGATCGCGGCGAGATCGCCGACCTGCTTCTCCGGCGCCAGGCGGCCCACGTAGCCGACCAGCACCTCCCCGTCCGGTGCGAGATGGCTCCGCAGCGCATCGTCTCGACGGGCGGGGTGGAAGCGTTCCGCATCCACCCCCCGCGCCCACCGTCGCACGCGGGGCACGCCCAGCGCCGCGAGGTCGTCGGCGGCCGCCGTCGACGGTGCGAGGGTCAGGGTGGCGCGCGAATGCAGGCGCGCCACATGCCGACCGAGCTCCGCCTCGGCACCCGGGACCCCGTACCGGCGGGCGTAGGCGGGGATGTCGGTCTGATAGATCGCGACGGTCGGGAGGCCGAGACGCTCAGCCGCCTTCAGCCCCTGCCAGCCGAGCACGAACGGCGAAGCCAGATGCACGACATCCGGCGCGAAATCGCGGAGCACCGCCTCGAGGTGGGCCGTCTGCGTGACGACGAGCCGCACCTGGGGGTATCCGGGTAGCGGCACCGACCGCAGCAAGGCGAGCTCGGTCGCGGCGACCCGCGGACGCACCCGACCGGTGCGCGGGGCGATGACGAGAGTCTCGTGGCCGGTGCGCTCGAGGTGGCGGATCACCTGCAGGAGGGAATGGGTGACGCCGTTCATGTGCGGGAGGAAGGACTCTGCGATCAGGGCGACTCTCACGCGCCCAGGATCGGACACGCGACACGGCGTGTCCGCGCATCACGCGGATCGTCGCCGAGGGTTCACGCAGGCGTCGCGGACAGGTCATCCGGGCGCCGACGGCACGTCATCCGGTCGCCCGGGCGTCGCCCGCCGTTCACCGCGCGCGGGTACAAGAGCACCATGGATGCCGCCTGGCTCGAGGCCGTCGCCTCCTCCCCCTGGCTGCTGCTGGTGCTGTTTCTGCTGGTGGTCGGGGACGCGTTCCTCGTGGTGCTGCCGAGTGAGACGCTCGTGGTGGCGATGGGTGCACTCGCTGCCTCCACCGGTCAGCCGTCGCTGTGGCTGGTGGTGCCGATCGCCGCCGTCGGCGCGGTCGTCGGCGACAGCCTGTGCGTGGCGATCGGCCGTGGCGTCGGGACGGACCGCTGGGCGTGGCAGCGGCGTGGCAGGGTGGGCGCGGCCATCGCACGCACCAACCGACTCGTGCTGCGACGACCGGCGGTGCTCGTGTTCACGGCCCGGTACATCCCGTTCGCGCGCATCGCGGTCAACCTCACCGTCGGCGCCGCCCGCCTCCCGTGGCGGCGATTCCTGCCCCTCTCGGCCCTCGCGGGGACGGCATGGGCCCTCTACAACGTCGCCATCGGGGCGTTCTTCGGCACCCTGTTCGCCGACTCCCCCTGGCTCGCGATCCTCGTGTCGGTGCCGGTCGCGATCGTCGTGGGCGTCGGCATCGACCTCGTCGTGTCGCGCCGCGCCGCCTATGCTGGCGGCATGAGTTCCGACGAGAAGCCCGGCGCCGCATCCGAGGAGACCAAGCGCAAGTTCCGCGAAGCGCTCGAACGCAAGAAGAAGAACGCGCAGGACCGGCCCGCCCACCTCGACGGCGAAAGCGCCGTGCACGAGACCCACGGGCGCGCCGACCAGAAGCGCGAATTCCGCCGCAAGTCGGGCTGATCCGCGTTCAGCCGCAGGACGGCTGCGTGTCCGATCCGCTGCGCGCGGCCTTCAACCATGCCCGCACCTCGGGCAGCGCCTGGATGACGATGGTGGCATGGGTGGCCGTCGTATACGGATGGAACGCCACCCGCTCTCCCTGCTCGCAGAGGCGCTCCGCGAAAGCCTTCGTGGCCGCGGGCCGCACGAGTTCGTCCGCCTCCCCTTGCACGATGAGCAGCGGGACACCGAGGGGTGTACCGCCCGGGGTGTTCTCCTCGAGGAAACCCGCCCACGGCTCCGTCGTCGACGGGTCGCCGCTCAGGTAGGAGCCGACGAGCGGCTTCGCCAGGTCATGGAGTTCGGCGTTCTGCCCGAAGAGGCACAGCTGCTCCATCTTCGGAGCGACTTCCGCCGCCTCCGGCGTGAGGATCGAGTCGAGCGCGAGGCCCGGATGCTCGCTCGCGTAGTCGGCCTGGTAGGCGGTGAACGCGTACGAGCCGATCGTGACCCCCGAGACGTCGTCGATGTCGTCGGCGAGCAGGGTGGCCAGGTCGGCCGCGGGAGCCGCGACCGCCGCGGTCACCGGATGCAGTTCCGGGGCATACGAGGCTGCCTCCTGCGCCGCGAAGAGCGCCGCGTGACCGCCCTGCGAGTGGCCCCAGAAGGAGACGTCGGCGCTGAGCTCGACGTCGTCGATGGACCGGGCGGCGCGCACCGCATCCAGCATCGAGTGCCCTTCGGCCGCGCCGATGAGGTACGACGACGCCCCCGGGGCGCCGAGGCCCGGGTAGTCGGTGGCCGCGACCGCGAACCCGTCGATCAGCAGGTCGTCGAGACCCTCGATGAGACCGAGCGGCGCGAACCCGCCCGACGGCCCGCAGCGGGCGACCGCGCCGGTAGTGGGATGCCCCCACGCGATCACGGGCCAACCGCCGGCCGGCGGGTCGCCATCCGGAACCACGACGGTGCCCGACACTGCGATATCCGCGCCGCGCCGATCCGTCGAGTGGTACAGCACGCGCCATGCGCGGGAGCCGTCGGGGGCCGTCTCGATCGGCATCGTGCGGATGATCTCCCCCGGCGACCCCGCCGGAAGGGGATCGGGGACCACGTAGAACGACCGCGCCGCATCCTCTTGGCGCTCATGCTCCTCGAGGTCGTTCCAGACCGCGCAGCCCGAGACCGCCAGTGCCACAACGGCAGACGCCGCCGCAGCGCGAATGCGCGTGCGGCGGCGGCGTGCGGCGACCATGCGCCGATCTTAGAGGAAGGCTCGAATCACTCCCCCGCGAGTCCACCCAGCAGGTGACCGAAGGAACGACCCTCACCGAGGAACGCATCCGGGTCGAACGGGTCGATCACCCGACGCGGCTCGCGGGCGGCGATCGCCTCGGCCAACTCGCGGGCGCCCCGCTCGATGCGCGAGCCGAGCGGCTTCACGTCGTCGGCCTGCGCACCCCAGTCGCTCGACGCGGCGAAGACGCCCGTCGGCACCGTCTCCGCGTGGAGGTAGGCGAACAGGGGGCGGATCGCGTAGTCGATCGCCAGCGAATGCCGCGCGGTGCCCGCGTTCGCACCCAGCAGCACCGGCATCCCGTTGAGGGCGTCGGGGTCGATCACGTCGATGAACGACTTGAAGAGCCCCGAGTAGCTCGTGGAGAAGATCGGCGTCACGGCGATCACGCCGTCGGCATCCACCACCCGGCGGATGGCTTCCTCCAAGGCCGGCGGCGCGAACCCCGTGAGCAGGTTGTTGGTGATGTCGTGCGCGAGGTCGCGCAGCTCGATCACGTCGACGGTGGCCTCGATGCCCCGCTCCCGGAGGTCGGCGACGGTGGCCGCCGACAGGCGGTCGGCCAGCATCCGCGTGGACGACGGGTTGGAGAGGCCTGCACTGATGACGGCGATGCGACGTGTCATCGCACTGCCTCCTTCCGGGTGGCGGCGGCACCGTATGCGGAACCGCTGACGGGTGTGGTGTTCTTCGAAGCGACCGCGGGGGTGTCCTGGTAGGGGCCACCCACGGTCATGTTGTTGCCGCCGGCCGACGTGGGTCGCGCCTCACGGGCCGGGCCGTCGCCGTAGATCGCGCGGACGCGGGCGGCGTGGGTGGGTGCGTCCGGCACCTCGGCGGGACGGTTTTCGGCCAGCTCCTTGCGGAGCACCGGCACCACCTCGGTGCCCAGCAGCTCGATCTGCTCCAGCACGGTCTTCAGCGGCAGACCCGCGTGGTCGACGAGGAACAGCTGGCGCTGGTAGTCGCCGTAGTGCTCGCGCATGGCCGCGTAGCGGTCGATCACCTGCTGCGGCGATCCGACGGTGAGCGGGGTGAGCTCGCTGAACTCCTCCAGCGACGGGCCGTGCCCATACACGGGCGCGTTGTCGAAGTAGGGGCGGAACTGCGCCACCGCATCCTGCGAGTTCTTCGCGATGAACGCCTGGCCGCCGAGGCCCACGATCGCCTGCTGCGCGGTGCCGTGCCCGTAGTGGGCGTACCGCTGGCGGTAGAGCGCAATGAGGCGCTGGTAATGCTCCTTCGGCCAGAAGATGTTGTTCGCGAAGAAGCCGTCACCGTAGTAGGCCGCCTGCTCGGCGATCTCGGGTGTGCGGATGGAGCCGTGCCACACGAACGGCGGCACGCCATCGAGCGGGCGCGGCGTCGAGGTGAAGCCCTGCAGTGCGGTGCGGAACTTGCCCTCCCAGTCGACCACGTCGTCCCGCCACAGCTGGTGCAGCAGGGCGTAGTTCTCGATCGCGAGCGGCAGGCCCTGGCGGATGTCCTGGCCGAACCACGGGTACACCGGCCCGGTGTTGCCGCGTCCCATGACCAGGTCGACGCGACCGCCGGTGAGGTGCTGCAGCATCGCGTAGTCCTCGGCGATCTTCACCGGGTCGTTGGTGGTGATGAGCGTGGTCGCGGTCGACAGCTGCAGCCGGCTGGTCCGGGCCGCGATCCAGCCGAGCATGGTGGTCGGCGACGACGGCACGAACGGCGGGTTGTGGTGCTCGCCGAGCGCGAACACGTCCAGGCCGACCTCCTCGGCCTTGAGCGCGATCGTCACCATCGCCTTGACCCGCTCCGCGTCCGTCGGCACCCGGCCGGTCGTCGGGTCCTGGGTGACGTCACCGACGGTGAACACTCCGAACTGCATGGCACACGCTCCAAGCTCCTGGGTCTGACGCACAGCAGAACATAGCTGCCGAGTCAAACATTCCGCGGGTGAACTATCGCATGCCTGCTCCCGGCGCGGTGTGACGGCCGCCACGGCCCCGGCCCGCACGGCCGTCAGGCGAGCAGCCGGGCCGCGTCGTGGTGTGAGCCGATCCGGATGAAGTCGAGGTCACCGGGGTCGGCGGCGGCGCTGGTGTACCGGTCGTGGTAGACCTCGTGGCGGGTCCACGCCCAGCGCAGCAGCGACCGCTGCGGGTCGAGCCGCAGCAGGCTGCTGAGCCGCTCGCGGTTGCCGTTCCACAGCTGCTGGCGGGTGACCGCGCGGCGGAGCGTGCGCCACAGGACCTGGCGCATGACGGTGCGCCGCGGCAGGTCGAACCAGACGACGGTGTCCGCCCGCGCCCACACCAGGTCGCGCACCGCGCCGTAGTTGCCGTCGATCACCCAGCCGTCGCCGCCGGCGAGCTCCGCGACGATGCCGCGGAACGGCTCGACCTCGATCGGCGTCCAGCCGGGCAGGTGGTAGATCGCGTCCAGCTCCACGAACGGCACCCCGAGCCGCGCCGCCAGGGCCCGGCCCAGAGTCGTCTTGCCCGACCCGGAGTTGCCCACCACCGACACCCGCCGCACGTCGCCGTCCTCTGGCCGGTCCAGGTCAGCAGGTGCTGTGGAACAACCCGCCGACCGCTGTCGAACCCACCAGACCGTTATACACGTCGATGGCTTCGCGAGTCTCGGCGACGTGCACCTCGACGCCGCGGGCCGCAAGGGCCTCGACGGTCGCGTCGGGCACGCCGAGCCGCTCCTGCATGCCGCGCGACAGCACGACCACCGTCGCGCCGTGCTCCAGCAGCTCCTCGACGTCGGCGACCTGGATGCCGGGGAAGTGCCGGGTGCCGGTCTCGTCCCAGTCCCACGCCCGCCCGCCGCCGGGCCACACCTTCAGGTCCTTCACCACGCCGAGGTCCTCGACCTCGACGCGCCCCCAGCTGACCGCGACGATCCGCGGCGACCGTGCCCCCATGACGCAAACCTCCCCGAACCTGCCCTGCCGACCCGGACGCACGGTACGCCGGAACCCGCCGGTCCGCACGGACGGACGGTGCAGGTTCCGGGTGAACGGCTGAGGAGCTGGGGCCCGCCGGCGCGGTACCTTGATCGCTCGGATCGTTGGTGCAGGGAGGGTCGGTGCAGGTCACGCCGCCGTCCGCCAGGCTGTGGGTCAGCGTGCTCGGGGACATGACCGCCACGGTCGACGGCGCCCTCGTCGACC
>JAEWJX010000063.1 GCA_023386365.1 Actinomycetes bacterium
CCGTGTGCGGGTGGCTCATCGCGCGCGGGGAGTGCGACGTCCTGCTCGTGTGACTCGTCGAGATCGGCTCGACTCTCTCTGCTCACGCGCGCGCCGCGCGACGCGCGACGAGCGCCGCGCGACGCGCGATCGCGTGACAACCGCCGATCGATCGAGCCGTCGCATTGTAACGACGTGGAACCGGCCTCAAATGAGGCCGGGAGCCATGATGTTCTTCGAAAAACTGGTTCTCGTGACGCTCGTGGGAGGTCTCGCGACGGCTGTCGCGGCATGCTCGAACGATCCCGAGGAGGGTACGAAAGCAACGCCCGCGAAGCGGGGGCCCGCGGCGGCCTGCGAGCACATCAACGACGTATGCGCGACCGAAACGGGATACGAGACGCAGGACTGCGACAGCGCGGCCGCCAACTACGAGAAGTTGAGCGAGTCCGAGAAGGCGCAGGCCGACTCGCTCGTGCCGTGCGTATTGGCGGCGACGAGCTGTCAGTCCGCGATCACGTGCCTGCGCCCGCAGGCGAACGCTTCGTCGAAGGCGAGCGACGACGACAAGCCGCCGGCATACGAGGCCGAAGAGGCTTGCGAGCACATCAACGACGTGTGCGAGAAGGAGGAGGGCTTCGAGACGCAGGACTGCTCGAGCTCGAATGCGGAGTACGAAAAGCTGAGCAACTCCGACAAGGAGCTGGCCGACGACATCGCCGTTTGCATCATGAAGGCGAAGAGCTGCAAGAGCGCCTTCCAGTGCCTGCGGTTCGAGTGAGGCGAGCGCCTCCTGCCGCGGGGTAATTTCTGTATCCTGCGGCGCCATGAAGGCGACCCTCCGGCGCATCCGGTTCCTCTGCTTCGCCCCACTTGCTCTCGGAGCCGCGGGCGCCGGCCTCGCGTGTGGAGGAGACGGACGCTCTCCCGCGCAGACCCCGCACGCGGCGAAGCCGGCCCAGCGCGAGGCTGGCGCCAGGGCCGCCGAGACCGAGTTCACCGCGCTCACGGCCGCGGCCACCAAGACGCTGAAGAGCGGCGCCAGGATCGACGTGCCCGCGGGCTGGTGGCTCCGCGATCTGGCGAACGGCGTCGCATTCCAGGATCCCGATCGCGAGCTGACGATCACGCTCCTCGAGATCGACGCGGACTCGACGGACGCCGCTGCGAAGGCGGTGCTCGCCAAGCTGGGACGCACCGCGCCCGCGAAGATCATGCGGAACGTCCACGAGAAGGATCAGGCGGGCTGGGACGAGGTCGCAGAGACGGTCTGGGAGACGCCGCCTTCGGAGCAGCGCATCTTCGCGCTCAACCTCCGGCGGAAGGACAAGAAGACCTGGGCGGCGCTCCTCGAGGGGAAGACGACGGCGTTCTCGCGGCGCGGCGCGCAGGTCCAGCAGATCGTCCTCGGGCTCGAGGTGCCGGGCGTCACCGAGGAGGACCTCTCGGGCAAGCCCGCGCTGCCGCTCGAGGGCGAGCGGCTCGCGAAGCTCGAGGCGTTCATCGAGAGCGCGCGCGAGAAGACACACGTGCCCGGCGCGGCGGTGGCCGTCGTCCAGGACGGCAAGATCGTGCTCGCGAAGGGGTTCGGCGTCCGCGAGCGAGGAAAGAAGGAGCCCGTCACGGAGCGAACGCGCTTCATGATCGGCTCGGTGACGAAGTCGCTGTCGACGTTGCTCATCGCGAGCCTCGTCGACAGCGGCAAGGTGAAGTGGACCACGCGCGTGAAGGAGCTCCTGCCCGCGTTCGAGACGGGAGATCCGGCGTTCACCGACAAGCTGACCGTCGAGCACACGTTCTGCGCGTGCACCGGGATGCCGCGGCGCGATCTCGACCTCGTCTTCGAGTACGGCGCGCACAAGCCCGAGGACGCGTTCACTGCGTTCGCCGGCCTGAAGCCGACGACCGCGATGGGCGAGACGTTCCAGTACTCCAACCAGATGACCGCGCTCGGCGGCTTCCTCGCGGCGCGCATCGCCGAGCCCGGGAAGCCCCTCGCGGCGGCCTATGCCTCCGCGATGAAGGCGCGCGTCTTCACGCCGATGGGGATGAACGACACGACGGCGTCGTTCGAGGAGGGCAAGAGAGGCGCGCTCGCGAGCCCGCACGGCGGCAACCTCATCGGGCCGCGCGACGAGCCGATGGTCCTGCCGCTCGCGATGGAGCGCTTCGTCGAGCCTCTCGCGCCGGCGGGCGCCGTGTTCTCGACGGCGAACGACATGGCGCGCTACGCGCTCGTGGAGCTCGCGAAGGGGAAGACGCCCGAGGGCAAGCAGGCCTTCGCCGAGGCGAACCTCCTCGAGCGGCGCAAGGCCCGCGTCCGTGTCGGGCCGCGAGGCGGCTACGGCCTCGGCCTCGCGACCAGCGTGCTGCGCGGGCTGCCCGTGGTCACGCATGACGGCGGGACGTTCGGCTTCGTGACGCGGCTCGCGATGTTCCCCGACAAGAACCTCGGCTTCGTCGTGCTGACGAAGACGACGAGCGCCGGGGCGAGCTTCGTCGATGCCGTCACCCAGCGCCTCGTCGAGGTCGTCTTCGAAGCAAAAGAGCAGGCGGCGAAGGACCTCGAGAAGGGCCTCGAGCAGGATCGCGAGGAGTGGGCGAAGATCCATGACGAGATCGCGGCGCCCATCCCGAGCGACGTCGTCTCACGCGTGCTCGGCGCGTGGAAGAGCGACAAGCTCGGGACGTTCACGTTCGCGGCGGGCAAGGACGGACCGCGCGTCGACGTCGGCGAGTGGTCGAGCCGCCTCGGCTACCGCAAGACCGAGGACGGCACGGTGCGCCTGTTCTTCCTCGATCCGCCCGTCGCCGGCCTCCCGATGACGCTCGAGGACGGCGCCATCGTCCTCGCGCTCGGGCAGGAGTCGCACCGCTTCAAGAAGAAGTGACCGCGCGAATGTTCCGCTCGACCCCGGTCGTACCCGACAGGGGCGTCCTGACGGCGGCTCGAAGCGGCCACGAACCTCACTGAGGTCAGGGAGAGCGGAGTCATGTCTGAACCGTCACGCGTCACCGCCATCATCCCGTGCAACGATCTCGACGCCGCCGAGGTGTGGTGGAGCCGGCTCGGGTTCACCCGGCCAGCCGACCAGGGCCACGACGACTATCGCATGCTCTCGGACGGCGAAGGCGGCGAGGTGCACCTCGGTCGCGCTGTCGACGGATGGGTGGTGCCGGGACGGAACCCGTTCGGCGTCTATGTCTACACGCCGCGCGTCGATACGCTGGCGGCGGCGCTGCGCGACGAGATCATCGAGCGCGAGAAGGCGCCGCCCCACAACCCTTGGGGCACGTACGAGTTCGCGCTCCA
>JAEWJX010000116.1 GCA_023386365.1 Actinomycetes bacterium
GGGGGGGGGGGGGGGGGGCGGCGGCCCCCGCCCACCACCCACCTCTTCCACCCGTTCGACGCGCCCACCCGTTCTCGAGGACCTCGCATCATGACCATCTCCACCGTGCTCGCCGACCGCGACGCGCTCGCCGCCGTCGCGCTCGAGGGGCGCACGCTCATCCGCACCCTGCAGGATCCGAGCGGCGCGTACCCTGCGAGCCCCACCTTCTCGGCCTACCGGGGCTACTCCTGGTTCCGGGACGGCGCGTTCATCGCCGACGCCATGTCGGCGGGCGGCGAACCCGCATCCGCCGAGGCGTTCTTCGGGTGGTGCGCGCGCGTCATCGACGAGCGTCGTGACGCCGTGCAGCGGGTGGTGGATGCGGCGCGAGCCGGTGCGCCCGTGCCGGACGCCGAGATGCTCCCCACCCGGTTCACCTTCGACGGACGTGACGGCAGCGACGAGTGGTGGGACTTCCAGCTCGACGGCTACGGCATCTGGCTGTGGGCGGTGGGCGAGCACGTACGTCGGCACGGAACCGATCCCGCCGACTGGCTCGACGCCATCCGCCTCACCGTCGACTACCTCGCCTCGTCATGGGACCGCCCCTGCTACGACTGGTGGGAGGAGCACGTGGAGGAGGTGCACGTGTCGACGCTCGGCTCGGTGCTCGCCGGGCTGCGCGCCGCAGCCGACCTCACGGCCCTCGAGTCCGAGGTGCGGGGGCGTGCGCGCGACGCCGCCTCCGAGGTCGATGCGCTGCTGCGTTCCCGCGGGGTCGTCGACGGCCACCTCGTGAAGTGGGTCGGCACGCGCGAGGTCGACGCGAGCCTCGCCGCCCTGGTCGCCCCGTTGGCCGTCGTCGCCGCCACGGAGCCGCTCGCCGCCTCGACCCTCGAGGTCCTCGACCGTGAGCTCGTCGCCGCCGACGGGATGCACCGCTTCCTTGCCGACACCTACTTCGGCGGCGGCCAGTGGCCGCTGCTGAGCTGCATGCTCGGCCTCGCCTGGGCGCGGGCCGGGCGCACCGACCGTGCCGTCGAACTGTTGCGGTGGGCTGCATCCACCGCCCACGACGGCGGGATGCCCGAGCAGGTCGACCGTCACCTGCTCGACCCGGCGTACGTCGACGAGTGGGTGGAGCGCTGGGGGCCGAGCGCCGACCCCCTGCTGTGGTCGTCCGCGATGTTCCTGCGTCTCGCCGTCGAGCTCGGGGTGGTGGAGGCATGATCCGCCACCGTCCCTTCGGCTCCGGCCACCCCTACTCGTCCGACACCGAGCAGCGTTCGCCGGTCGACCCGATCGCCGGGCAGCCGCTCACCCTCGGGGTGCGCACGTCGGCGGATGTCGACGCGGTCGCCATGGAGTGGTCGCGCGACGGTGTCGCCCAGCCGGCGATCGACCTGCGACCGGTTCCCCGCAACTCACGCGGCCAACTCGTCGACGGCGGGCACCTCGCGTCCGCGCAGGCGCGCCTCGCGCGCAGCGCCGGCGGGTGGAGCACCGAACTCACCGACCTCACCGCCGGGGAACGGCTGCGCTACCGCTTCACGGCCCCGCGCCAGTCGACGCGCTGGTTCGAGACGGTCGTCGCCGGATGGGTGGCGGATGCGGCAGGTCTCGCCGAGCATGGCGTCTCTCGTGTGGTGCCAGGCACGGTGACGCGTCTGGTCGCAGGAGACGCGACCCTGCGTATCCGCTTCGCCCTGCCGCTGGCGCCGGGGGAGCGCGTCGCCGGGTTCGGTGAACGTTTCGACGCGCTCGACCAGCGCGGCACCCAGCTCGACTCGGTCGTGTTCGAGCAGTACAAGAACCAGGGCGCCGAGCGGAAGACGTACCTGCCGATGCCGTTCGCGCACGTCGTGGGCGGGGCCGGCTGGGGGTTCCACGTGCGCACCTCTCGCCGCGTGTGGTTCGACGTGGGTGCGAGCACCCCCGAGCTGCTGTGGATCGAAGTCGAGACGGGTGCCGACGGCACGCTCGATCTGGCGCTCTACGACGGGGACCCGCGCGCTGTGCTCGCGTCCTTCCTCGACGAGGCGGGCCGTGCCGAGGAGCTGCCCGACTGGGTTTTCCGGCTCTGGGCGAGCGGCAACGAGTGGAACACGCAGGCGGAGATCCTGCGCCAGGCCGACCTGCACCGCGATCACCGCATCCCCGTCGGCTCGGTTGTGATCGAGGCGTGGAGTGACGAGAGCACCTTCACGACGTGGCGCGATGCGCGCACCACGGTCGCCGACGGTGCCGAACCCCGCCGCCTCGCCGACTTCTCGTTCCCCGCGGAGGGCGCCTGGCCCGACCCGAAGGGCATGGTCGACGAGCTGCACCGGCGTGACATCCGCCTGCACCTGTGGCAGATCCCGCTCGTGAAGATGCGCCCGCACCCGGCCGACCAGGTCAAAGCGGATGCGGAGGCCGCGATCCGGGACGGCGTGCTCATCCGCGAGGAGGCCCCCGACGGCACGCTGCGGCCGTACCGCAACCGTGGCTGGTGGTTCCCGTTGGGGCTCATGCCCGACCTGACCGACGAGCGCGCCGCCCACTGGTGGACCGAGAAGCGCCGCTACCTCGTGGACGAGGTCGGCGTGGACGGCTTCAAGACCGACGGCGGCGAACATGCCTGGGGTCGGGAGCTGGTCTACCTCGACGGGCGCCGTGGCGACGAGAAGAACAACACCTTCCCGGTGCACTACGCGAAGGCGTTCGGCGACCTGCTGCGGCGGTCGGGGAGGGCCCCGGTGACGTTCAGCCGTGCCGGGTACACGGGCAGCCAGGCCCACGGGGCGTTCTGGGCGGGGGATGAGAACTCCACCTGGGAGGCGTTCCGGTGGTCGATGTTCGCCGGCCTCAACGCCGCGGCGAGCGGCATCGTCTACTGGGGCTGGGACCTCGCCGGGTTCAGCGGCGACGTTCCGACGTCTGAGCTGTACCTGCGGTCGGCGGCGGCCGCCGCGTTCGTGCCGATCATGCAGTACCACTCGGAGTTCAACCACCACCGCACCCCGTCGCGCGACCGCACCCCGTGGAACATCGCCGAGCGCTCCGGAGACGACCGGGTGATCCCGGTGTTCCGGGTGTTCGCCGAGCTGCGGGAGCGGCTCGTGCCGTATCTCGCCGAGGAGGCCCGTCGGGCGATCGACGCAGGCGAACCGCTCATGCGTCCGCTGTTCTTCGATGCCCCTGAGGCCCCTGAGGCGTTCGCGCATCCGTTCCAGTGGATGCTCGGCGACGACCTGCTGGTGGCGCCGGTGGTCGAGGAGGGCGCAGCCGGTGTCACCGCGTGGCTGCCGCCCGGCGAGTGGGTGGATGCGTTCCGCGGCACCGTGCACGCCGGCGGCGCCGTCGTCGAACGGGACGTGCCGATCGAGGAGGCGGCCGTGTGGATCCGGCGAGGGGCCGAGAGGCGGTTCGCCGGCGTGTTCCGCGCGGAGTAGCTCAGGCGATCCGACCGTCGCGGATGTCGATGATGCGGTCGGCGTGCTCCGCCATGCGCGGGTCGTGAGTGGAGACGATCGCCGCGACCCCGCGCTGGTGCACGAGCGACGCGATGAGCGTCATCATCGCCTCCGCGTTGACGCTGTCGAGCTGCCCGGTGGGCTCGTCGGCGATGATGAGGCGCGGGTCGTTGGCGAGCGCGCGGGCGATGCCGAGGCGCTGCTGCTGGCCGCCGGAGAGCTCCCCGGGGCGTTGCGCGGCGTGCGCGGCGAGCCCCACTGCCTCCAGTAGCTCCTCGACCCGTGCGGTGCGTTCGCTGCCGGTGACGCCGCGGATGCGCAGCGGCAGTTCGACGTTCTCCGCCGCCGAAAGCACCGGGAGCAGGGCGAAGGTCTGGAAGATGTAGCCGAGGTCGGTGCGCCGCATCTCGACCAGTTCGCTCTCGGGGGCGCCGGTGAGGCGTCGCTCGCCGATCCACACTTCTCCCGCATCCGGTTCGTCGAGACCGCCCAGCAGGTTCAGCAGCGTGGTCTTGCCGGAGCCCGACGGCCCGCGAAGCACCACCAGCTCGCCGGCGCGCAGCTGGAGCGAGGCGTCACGGAGCGCGTGGACGCGGCCGTCCCCGTGCCCGTACGAACGACTGAGCCCATCGGCCCGCACCACGATCGCTCCGACGCTCATCGTCCGTCCTCCCCGGTGGCCGTGGGATGCAGCCGCACGTGGTCGTCTTCCAGTTCGAGTCGGACGAGGTCGCGCAGCGACAGCGCCCGCAGGTACTCCTCGGGCAGCTGCATCCGTCCGACGCGGTCGAGCACCGCGTACTCCTGCGCGTGGGTGCTCTCGACGCCGTGCTCGTCGGTGCGCGAGGAGCGCAGCACCTCGGTCGAGAGTCGCCCGTCGCGGATCTGCACGGTGCGTCGCACCTGCGCCGACACCGCCTGGTCGTGGGTGACGATGAGCACCGTCGTGCCGAGTTCGCGGTTCACGGTGCGGAGGGTGTCGAACACGAGCTGCGAGTTCGCTTCGTCGAGTTCGCCGGTCGGCTCGTCGGCGAATACCACCTCGGGGGCGTTCGCGAGCGCCACCGCGATGGCCACCCGCTGCTGCTGGCCGCCCGACATCTCGGCCGGTCGCCGGTCGCGCATGGCGCCCACATCCATCAGCTCGAGCAGTTCTGCGACACGGGCTTCGCGTCCGTGGCGGGGTGCGTGCGCCACCGACAACGACATGGCGACGTTCTCGGCCGCGGTCAGGTAGGGCAGCAGGTTGCGTGCGGTCTGCTGCCAGACGAACCCGATGGTGTGGCGGCGGTACCGGGTGCGCTCCCTCGTCGACATGGTGAGCAGGTCGTGGCCGGCGACGTTCGCCGAACCGGCGGTCGGCACGTCGAGGCCGGAGAGGATCGCGAGCAGCGTCGACTTCCCGGAGCCGGAGGCGCCGACGATGGCGGTTAACTCGCCGCGCTCGACCGCGAGGGTGAGACCCTGCAGGGCCTGCACCTCGACACCCTCGGCGCTGAAGATGCGCACCAGGTCGGTGCAGCGGATGTGGGGATTCATCTCTCTCCCATCTTGAGGGTCGCCGCGGGTGCGATCCGGCGCCCCACCGCGAGGGCGATCGCACCGGCGATGACGGCGACGATGATGACGGCGACGGATGCGCCCGCGACGATCAGCGGGTCGATTACCGGGTCGGGCGCGAACCGGCCACCCACGAACGGTCGGAGGTCGACCACCGAGGTGACGACGTACGGCAGCGTGACCCCGACGATCGTGCCGACGAGCACCGAGGTGAGGACGACGGGAGCGAACTCCCACACGAGGATGCCCCGCTGTTGGCGCGCGTCCGCCCCCAGCACACGCAGCACCCCCACGAGGTGGCTGCGGGTCCCGGCGGCGGCGAGCGTCGCGAGCGCCACCGCCAGCAGGGTGAGCAGCAGGGCGGCGAGGGCGGCGGCGGGGAGGGCGGCTTCGATGCCGGCGATGACGGGCGAGGTGCGCAGCTCGTCGAGCACCTGGGCGGCGGAGGTGACGGTGACGACTCCGCGGGTGGCTTCGGGCTGTGCGTCGGTGACGAGACGATCGATGCGCGGGATCAGCGGCGCGACGTCGGTGCCGTCATCGAGTCGTATGAGCACGCGCTGCGGCTCGCGCGCCGTGCGCCCCAGGTCGTCGGCGAACGTCGCGTCCAGCAGAACCCAGCTGCGTGCGACTCCGGGCAACGCGTCGACGGGGATCGTGCCCACCACGGCGACCGGCACGCGGGCGATGCTGGGGTCGCCGCCGATGCGCCCCACCGCGTCGCTGGAGACGAGCAGGGGGATGCGGCCGCCGTCGAGGCGGTTCACCGCGGGGATATCGGGCCGCACCTCGTGCAGTGCGGCCGTGTCGGCGATGACGAGTGTGATGCCGCTCGTACCGAGGTCGCCGACGATGCGCGCACCCGGGATGGCTTCCAGCGAGGCGACCGCCGTCACGCCGGGCAGCCGGCCGAGGTCGTCGATCAGGTCGGGTCCGATCGCGGTGGCGCTCACCTGCAGGTCGGCCCCCACCTGGTCGCGCGCGCCCGTGACGACGCTGTCCCGCAGGGTCGTGCCCATGATCGACGAGAACACGACGATCGACACCCCGATCACGAGCGCGAACGATGCGGCGAAACCGAGCGAGGGGGACCGCACCGCGCGGGCGGCGCCTACCAGCCCGGTCGCTCCGTCGCCACGTCGCAGGGCGCCGAGGATGAACCGCAACGGCGCGGGGTAGAGGCGCAGCGTCACGATGCAGACGGATGCCGCGAGCAGCAGCGGGGTGAGGGCGAGCAGCGGGTCGATGCCGACCGCCTCGGCGGATGCGACGATCCCGCGCCGTGCGAGCAGATATAGCGACAGCACCGCCAGGCCGATCACGACCAGCTCGATCACGAGTCGCGGGCGTCCGCCGCGCACCCGCAGGTCGCTGCGGCGGTCGCTCAGGGCCCGTGCGCCGGAGAGGAGTCCGAACAGCACCGGCACAGAGGTCGCGACGACCACCGGGAGCGCCCAGCTCTCCGCGCCCGCCGCATCCGGGATGACGGCGACGGCGGCCGCCACGGCGAGTGCGGCCGTGGGCACCGAGATCACGAGACCTTCGAGCACCATCGCCCCGCGTACCTGCGCGTCGCCGGCGCCACGGGCCCGCGCGAGGGACAGAGCCGGGCGTCGCCGTTCGACGATCGACGACACCCCGAGAGCGAAGACGGCGAGCAGCACCCCGAGAAGCCCCGACAGCGACAGCGCGAGAAGCGCCGACGCGGTCACCACTCGAGCCACGATGACATCGATCGCGTCCGCGAATCGTGTGCTGAACCCGAGTCGTCCGCCGTTCGGGAGCTCGCTGTCGGCGGCGAACGCCTCGCGGGTCTGGGTGGCGATGAGGGCGGCGTCGGCGTAGTCGATCCCGGATGCGTCGATCGGCACCCACGCGGTGAGCGCGCCGTTCATGAGCGTGACGGTCAGCCCTCCCGCCGACTCGGGCGCGACGTAGGCGGTGGCGCGGACGGTCGGGATGACGCCCGGCTCCTCGTCGACGGACGGCCCGGCGAGGTCGGAGGTGTGCAACCAGTCGGGGTCGGCGGCGTCGCGTGGCTCGTAGAGTCCCGCGATCACGAGGTCGAGCGCGCCGTAGCCGACCTCGTTGCCCACCTCGAGCCCCAGTTCCGCGGCGGAGTCCGCGTCGAGTGCGACCTCGAGCGGGGGGTCGGCGTCGGGATCGCTGTCCGATCCGGTCCACGCGGCCGGTTCGGCGCCGTCGACCATCCGCACCCGCGAGAGCCAGTCGAGGTCGACGGCGAGCTTGGCGCTGAAGGTGACCTGCGCGGCGTCGGGCGGCAGGTCGGCATCGTCGGACGCCGACCTCGCCACCCACTGCGGATCGCCCGCCAGGTCGCGCAGGGGGAGGGGCAGGAACTCGCGTGCCCGGTCGACGGCGCGATCGGTGGGCCCGAGCACCTCGTCGACGGGTGCGCCGTCCATGCCGGTGAGCAGTCCGATCTGCCCGAGGCCACGCAGGTCGCGCAGTACCGGTGACATCTCCGCGAGCGTGTGACGCAGTTCCTCGCTGCCGAGGCGGGCGAGCGCCCGCGGGGCGAGCGCGGCGCTGAACACGGTCACGGCGACCAGCACGGCGACGAGCACGGATCCGACGATCCCGCTCGCCGTGTGGCGCGCGAGCAGGCCGGGTGTGCCGTAGCGCGACCGCCGGCTCATCGCGCGTCCTCCTTCTCGCGGAGGGTCCGCGCGCGACGCGCCACCTGGGCGGCGGCGAACTGGACGACCGCCGCGCACGCGAGTCCGAGCAGTGCGGTGCCGATCAGCAGCCCCACGACGTCGACGGAGAGGTCCGTTCCGACCCCGGGGTACGGGTCCGGGACGGCGGCACTCGCGAGTTCGGGGATGGTGAGAGCTGCGACCGCCGCGCCGGCGATGAGCCCCACGGCGCCGCCGTAGACGATGACCGACCACCATTCCGCTCGCCGCAGCGCCGCCTGTTCGCGCGAGCTCAGCCCGAGGGCTCGCAGAACGTCGACGTCGCCTGCCCTGCTGCGTCGCTCGGCGCGCGCCACCCCGATGAGCGTCACGAGGGCGAGCAGGCCGCAGAGCGCCGCCGCCACACCCAGCGCGACGGCGGTCGCGCCGACCACGGTGCGCCCGGCAGGGTCTTCGGCCACGCGGATCCGCGTGTTCGGCGGGAGGGTCTCCCGTGCCGCCGCAGCCACCGCATCGGGGTCGGCGGTCGCGATCCAGGCGCCCGTCGGCGTCGCGGGGAGGTCGGCGGTCTCCAGCGCGGTGCGTTGCATCGTCGTCAGGTCGATGAGAGCGGCGAGACCCGACTCCGCTCCCGGCACGGCGGCGACCACGTCGACGACGACGGCATCGATGCGGGTGTAGGTCCCTTCCGCGCCGAACGAGAAGGGGTCGCCGACCGCGAGGTCGTAGCGGTCGGCGAGGGCCCGCGAGACCGCGATCGCCGGGTGGTCGGAGCTGACGGGTCCGCCGCTCTTCCCGGGCAGCATGCGGGTCGACCGGGAGGCGGCGTCGGCGGAGAACCCGGTGCCGCCGAACGGGACGGGAGGCGAGAAGTCGGCGCCGAGGGGGGACGGGAACCAGAAGAGGTCGTCGGCGTTCGCGAGGTCGGCGCCGTCGCCGGTCTGCCATCCGCGGAACACGAACGTGGCGCTCGCGTCGCCCGTGACGGAGTCCTCCGGCAGCAGCACGTCGACCGCGAGCACTCGGGAGGCGCCGTGGGCGGCATCCGGGATCGGGATCGAGTACGTGAGTTGCCCCGGGCGTTCCTCGGGTCGGTCGGCGGCGATGCGCAGGAGGCGCCCGCGATCGTCGACGAGGTGCAGAAGTACTTCGGGGGGCGCGGCGAAGCCGGTCGCGTCGACCACGGCGACGATGCTGTCGACGTCGGCCGGCAGCTCGAGTGCCGGTACGTCGGCGCGGATGCGGTCGGCGACGGCCGCGGGGTCGAGCGCGCCGCCCGCCTCGGTGGCGAGGGCCGCGAAGGCGCTCGCCGACACCGCGACGAGGGTGCCGGTCTCATCCGTCAGCTGCATGCCGCCCGCCCGCACGGGGGCGGCGGCGTCCACCGACGGCAGCGCGTCGAGGGCGTCGAGCTGACGGGCGTCGATCCCGCCCCGAGTGGCGACGACCGACACATCGGACCCGGCACGCAGGGCGCTCGTGCGGTCGAATGCGCCCGACCAGGTTCCGGTGTAGGTGGCGGCGACCACGATGGCGCCGCTCGCCACCGCCACGACGACCACGAGCGACGCGACCCGCGGCAGCCGCCGGGCGACCGTGCGGGCGGCGAGCATCCGGGTCACCGATGCGCGCGCGGCGGCGCCGTCGATGAGCCGCGCCACGGGTGGGAAGAGCACCAGCCCGAGCAACACGACGGCGATCAGTGCGACGGCGGGCGCGACGACGGCGATGGGATCGATCGCCGACCCGCCGTCGGCGACGGGTGTCACGGGCGAGCCGTACAGCCGCAGCTGCCACACCGAGACGGCGGCGGCCGCGGCGACGAGCGCAGCCACCCCGGGCACCGCCACCCGTGTGGTGCGGCTCTCGGCCGCTCCCGACCGGGCGTCCGGGCGGGAAGCGCGCAGCGACCCCCATGCGCCGAAGGCCCCGGATGCGATCACCAGGGAGGCGAGCATGGCGCCCACCACCGGCGCGACCGCCGCGGCCGGATCGCCTCCGAGCACGGCGAGCGCCGCGAGACCGAGCCCCGCACCCACCGCGACCCCCACGGCGGCGGTCGCGGCCGACTCCACCCCGCCGGCGACCGCGCTCTCGACGCTCGAGCGGCCGCGCGACCACAGCAGCGCGATCTCGTCGGCGCGGTCGGCGGCGAGGAGTCGCGCGAGTTCCGCCAGCGTCACGAGGGCCGCCGCCAGCACGAGCAGCAGGACGACGGGTTCGATGGCGCGCATGCCGTCCACCCGGGACTGCATGGCGGCGGCGGTGAGCGCGAGACCCCCACCCTTCGCGACGGAGCCGAGTTCGTCGACCTGGCCCCGCCAGTCGGTGGTGATCCGCTTCCACGCGGGCGGGATCCGGGCGAGATCGGATGCCGTGATGCGTGTGGCGTCCGGGACGATCGTCCACTGGGCGATCGCCGAGACATCCGGAAGCGTGGTCCACAGCGACTCGTCGATCACGATCGGGCCGATGCGCGAGCCGCGACCGTTCAGTACCTGAGGGTCGCCGAGCCAGCGGGGGTCGAGCGCATCGGCGACCGTCCAGAGTCCGACGACGGTCACCGGCTCGCCGGCGATGGTGACCACGTCTCCGGCGCGCACCTCGAGCGTCTGAGCGGCGTCGGCCTGCACGGTCACCTCGGATGCGTCGTCCGGCCACCGCCCGTCGACGAGCACCGCACGCTGTTCCAGGTCGGGCATGCTCGCGATCAGTCCGGCCCGTTCCTCGCCCGGCGCCGCGGGGCTGCGCACGTCGAGCTCCGCCGCGACGCTGCGTGTCACCTCGGGGGTCGGCGACAGCCTCGGGAAGGTGCGCGCGATCGCCTGCCGCACCTGCTGGTCTTGACGTTCCGCATCGTCGGCGATCGCGATCGACGCGCGGAGCGCCAGGTCGGCGCCGGAGCGCGCGGCGAGACCGAGCCTCACGCCGTCGTCGGCGGAGGCGGCCAGCATCCCGACGATGCCGATCGAGGCCGCCGTTACGACGCACGCCACCGCGGCCACCGCGGCGAGCACAGCAGCGTGCCGCCGGGCTCGCCTGAACGACAACACTGTGCGGTGACCTCACTCGATCCGAAAGTGAGCCGAGTCTAGTTGGCGTTCTCCCCGGCCCCGGACCCGGCCACGTCTCGCGGTGTGGCCGGGCGTTCGGGGCGCGGGTCGCCCCTAGGCTCGTGCCGATGAGCGTGACCGGAATCGCCCAGCCCGTCGGGGCGGGGATCGTCGGCGCCGTCACTGGATTCGCCAGCTCGTTTGCGCTGGTGATCGCGGGTCTTCAGGCGGTCGGCGCCTCGGAGCAGGATGCCGCGTCGGGTCTCCTGGCGTTGTGCGTGCTGTCGGGCGCGCTCGCGATCGTGCTCGGGTTGCGGTACCGGCTGCCGCTGTCGTTCGCGTGGTCGACGCCGGGAGCCGCACTGCTGCTGGCCGCGCAGACCACGACGGGCGACTACCGCGCCGCCGTCGGAGCCTTCCTGCTGTGCGGGGTGCTGCTGCTCCTCACCGGCCTGTGGCCCTGGCTCGCGCGGGCGATGACGCGTATCCCGAAGGCGATCGCGAGCGCGATGCTGGCGGGCATCCTGTTCCCCATCTGTCTCGCGCCGGTGCTCGCATCGGTGCAGTTGCCCGCTCTCGCGCTGCCGGTGGTCATCACCTGGCTCGTGGTCGCCCGGCTCGCCCCGCGGTGGGCCGTGCCGGCGGCGGTGCTCGTGACGGTGATCGTGGTGGTGGTGTCGGGGGAGGGCGCGGATCTGGCCGAGGCCCAGCTCTGGCCGGTGGTCACCTTCACCGTGCCCGCGCTCGACCCGGCAGTGCTCGTGAGCCTGGGGCTGCCGCTCTACATCGTCGCGATGGCGGGTCAGAATGTGCCCGGGTTCGCCGTGCTGACTACCTTCGGCTATGCGCACCCACCCGCTCGCGTCATGCTGTCGGGTACGGGTGTCGCCACCGTCGTCGGTGCCGCGTTCGGCGCCTTCACCCTCAACCTGGCGGCGATCACGGCGGCCATGATGGCGGGTCCGGATGCGCATCCGGATCGTGATCGGCGCTGGGTCGCTTCGGTGACCGGCGGGATCGCGTACCTCGTGCTGGGCCTCGGAGCGGGGGCCGCGACCGTGCTGGTGGCGGTGAGTCCGCCGATCCTCATCACGGCCGTGGCGGGGCTCGCGCTGTTCGGCGCGTTCGCCACCGCGACGTCGGCAGCGCTCGAGGAGCCCGCGACCCGCATCGTCGCCGTCGTCACGTTCCTGGTGGTCGCGTCGGGGACCACCGTCGCGGGCGTCGGCTCCGCGTTCTGGGGCCTCGTGGTGGGCGGCGTCGCGATGCTGGTGCTCACCTGGCGACCGCGACGCCGCACCACGACCGCCGACTAGGCGGCGGCTGCAGCCGCTTTCCGTGACGGCACCAGCCACCGCAGCGACAGCCCGAACAGCACCATGAGCACGCCGACACCCGCCGCGAACGCGGCCACCCCGAACGACACCACCGAGGTGAAGAGCGAGGTGCGCAGGAACGACGCGTTCATGACGGTGGTGCGCAGCGGGTCGTCCTGGTCGAGTTCCGCGTAGGTCTTGCCACCGCTGGCCTCGAGTGCGTGCGTGGAGATGATGTTGGCCTGGATGAGGGCGTCGAGGGGACCGTCGACGACCTTGCCCTGGAAGGCAATCGCGTCATCCGGGATCACGATGTTCTCGGCCCGCAGTTGGCTCGAGACGGTGATCCACACGACGACGGCGACCACGATGAGGAGGAATCCGCCGAGGACGCCGGCGAGGCCGGTGAGGCGGATGAATCCCGCGTGACGCACGGGAAGTGCGACGGTGCTGGTGTGTTCGCTCATGCCGCCCACGATAGGCACATGGTGAGAATCCGTCGAGGGTCGAAGGTCACCCGCCGCCGGCGGCCAGCAGCGCCGATCCGAGTTCGGAGCGCAGGTAGAGCACGCTGCGGCCGTAGCGCACCGACGCCAGCAGCCCGGCATCTCGCAGCACGCGCAGGTGCTGGTTGATCGCCGAGGTCGTCACGTCGAAACGCACCGCGAGCTCGGTCGACGACGCCGGTTGGCCGAGCGCCGCCAGCAGCCGGGTGCGGGTGGCGCCGAGCAGGGCGGCGACGGCGTCGACGTCGGGCACCGACTCCGTCTCCCAGAGCGCCCCCTGACCGCGAGCGGGATACATGAGCATCGGGGGGCCGTCTCCAACGGGCGCAGAGGCGCGGCGCGTGAACATCGTCGGCATGAGCGTCAGTCCGGCGCCGGCCGTCGGCTGTTCGCGATCGGTCGGGTCGCGCAGGGCGATCGAGACGACGCTCCCGTCGAAGGTGACCGTCGACGACAACCCGTCGAACATGTCCGCCAGCCCGTACCGGGAGATTCGGCGTCCGCGGTAGACGATGTCGGCCTCGAGCACGGCGCGCATCCGCGGCCAGTGCGGTGCGAAGGCCTCGTCCCACAGCTGCCGGAGCGCGGCGACGACGCGCCGGTGGGCGGTGCGCCGTGACACCCCGAGCGCCTCCGGCACGCGCCCGTGCACCGCGACGAGGTCGTCGGTGAAGGTGTCGAGATCGAGGGCGTCGAGGGCGGCGAACTCGTCGTCGATGCGGGTGAGCGGGGTGGTGGGGCGAGGGTTGAGGAAGTCGGGCGTCCACAGCCGCTCGTCGATCAGCGCCATCAGGGTGACGGTGTCGATGCGGGCCCGCGCGGCTTCCGTGCGCCGCAGCCAGCCGAGTTGCAGGGGGAAGAGCCCGGGGTCGCGGATGGCGCGCAGTGAGAGACCGAGCTCGCACAGGGGGGAGATGCCGAAGCGGATGCCGCCGAGGTCGGCGTCCGTCAGGCGGTAGCGCAACATGTAGGAATACGCTACATCGATTCTGCTCGTCCGAGGTTCATGAAAGAACTGACCGGTGAGCAGCATCACCCCCGTCCGGCCCTCCCTCCGCACCCGCATCGGCGGCGTCTTCGCCGAGCCCGTCCTTCGCGCGCTGACCATCGCGACGCTCGTGAGCGCGGTGGGCCGCGGGGTCTCGCTCACACTTGTCGTGCTGTACCTCACCCTCGTCGTGGGGCTCCCCGCCGCACAGGTGGCGGTGGTCTTCACGATCGGAGCCGCGGCGGGCATCGGAGCCTCGTACCTCGGCGGCCACCTCGCCGACGTGATCTCGGCGCGGCGGATGCTCGTGGTCGTCACGGTCGTCACCGGGGCGACCCTCGCGGCGCTCGTGTTCGTCACCGAGTTCTGGGGCGCACTCGTGATCGAGGTCGTCATCTCGATCGCCCTGTCCGCCAACGGCTCCGTGCGCTCCGCGATCATCGCGCGCGCCTTCACCGGACCCGCCCGCGTCACCAGCCGCGCCGTGCTCCGCACCGTCATGAACATCGGCATCGCGGTGGGGAGCGGCATCGCCGCGATCCCGCTCGCCCTCGGCACGCCGCTCTCCTACCAGGCCGTCCTCGTCGTGGGTGGCGTCGCTTACGCCGCCTCCGCGTTCCTGCTCGTCGGGCTGCCGGAGCGCGTCGACGCGCCCATCCGCGTCGAGGGCGAAGACGCGCCACCGCGGGGCCGTTCGCCGTGGCGCGACCCGCGCTACCTGCTGTTCTCGGCGCTCGCCGCAGTCTTCGCCATGCTCTTCTCCCTCGAGAACATCGGCGTGCCCCTGTGGCTGGCCCACGACACGGTCGCCCCCGAATACCTGCTGTCGATCATGCTGGTCATCAACACGACCCTCGTGATCCTGCTGCAGGTGCCGATGTCGCGCGGTACCCACGACCTGCGGCGGGCGGGCAACGTCACCGCGATCGCCGGCGTGCTGCTCGCGCTCGCCTGTGTGCTGTACGGCGCGGCGGGCGGTGTGACGATGATCGCGATCGCCGTCGTGCTGCTGCTGACGGCGACGGTGCTCCACGCCTTCGCCGAGATCCTGTCGCAGGCGGGCGCCTGGGGGCTGAGCTTCGAGTTGGCCGACCCGGACCGCGCCGGCGCCTACCAGGGCGTGTACTCGATGGGCTTCTCGATCGGCTCGATGGTGGCGCCGCTCGTGATCACGGTGACCGCCCTCGAGCAGGGGCTGATCGGCTGGATCATCCTCGCGGTCGTGTTCCTCGCGTCGGCGCTCGGGGTCACGGCGATCGCCTTCCGCGCGGCCCGCACCCAGACCGCGTCCGACTAGTCGCTACGGGGTCGTCGCGAGGAAGAGGAACGCGGCGAACAGCACCAGATGGGTCACACCCTGCAGGCGGGTGGCGCGTCCCGGCACGATCGTCAGGGTCGCGACGGCGACGGTGAGCAGCAGTTCCACGATCTGCACCGGACCGAGCCCCAGCGTGAGCGGGGTCGGCAACCAGATGGAGGCGACGGCGAGCGCCGGGATGGTGAGGCCGATGGTGGCCATCGCCGAGCCGATTCCGAGATTGAGCGAGGTCTGCAGGCGGTTGCGGGCGGCGGCCTTCGACGCGGCGAGCCCTTCGGGCAGAAGCACGACCAGGGCGATCACCACACCCACGAACGACTCGGGGATGCCGGCCGCGTCTACCGCGCCCTCGATGGCGGGCGACATCGCCTTCGCGAGCCCCACGACGGCCACCAGCGAGAGCAGCAGGAGGCCCAGGCTGATGTAGGTGGCCCGGTTGGTGGGCGGTGCGGAGTGGTCGTCTTCGTCGATGATCTGGCCGCCCTTGCCCACCGGCAGGAAGAAGTCGCGATGGCGTCCCGTCTGCAGCAGCACGAACGCGCCGTAGAGCACGATCGACGCGACGGCCACGAACGCCAGCTGCGAGGGGGAGAACTGTGCGCCCGGCTCGGTGGTGGTGAACGACGGCACGACGAGGGTCAGGGTCGTGAGGGTGACCACGACGGCCAGGGCCGAGCCCGCGCCCTCGGGGTTGAAGCGCGGCGTGTTGTGCTTGAGCGACCCGACGAGGATCGAGATGCCGACGATGCCGTTGAGCGTGATCATCACGGCCGCGAACGCCGTGTCGCGGGCGAGCGTCGACGCCTCGGTCGACTCCGGCTTGCCCAGCATGAGGGTGATGATGAGGGCCACCTCGATCACCGTCACCGCGACGGCGAGCACGAGCGACCCGTACGGTTCACCCACGCGGTGGGCGACGAGTTCGGCGTGGTGGACGGCCGCCAGGACGACCCCGATGAGCACCACGCCGACGACGATGTAGATGAGGGTCGGCAGTTCGCGTTCCCAGGTGAGCACGAGGGCGATCACGCCGAGCACGGGGAGCACCCACACCCAGGACTGCCCGATCCGGCGAAGTGTCAGGGTGTTTGATGCCGCGCCGCTCATACGTCCATTCTTCCAGGAGTGGATGGATGCCGCTCCCAGGTTCTCGTTTCACCCCGATTGAGGGTTCACGCGAGCGTGACCGCGGCGTAGCGTCGAGCCATGGCAGAGACGACGACGGCATCCGAGAGGCTCACCGAGAAGCTCGCGGCGGGGGTTCCCGATCGCAGCGTGAAACTGGCGTACGGCGAGAAGCAGACGGTCGACGGGGTGGAGTTCGTTCCCGTCGCCTTCGTGAGCTACGGGTTCGGGGGCGGTGAGGGCTTCGAGGAGATCGGGAACGGCAGCGGCAGCGGTGGGGGCGGCGGTGGCGTCGCGATCCCGCTCGGCGCGTACATCGCGGGTCCCGACGGGTTGCGCTTCCGTCCCAACTCGATCGCGTTGCTCTCGGCCGCGATCCCGGTGATCGGCGTGCTCGGTTGGGCGATCTCGAAGATCGTGAAGGCCGCCGGCTGATTTTGCGGGCGGGTGTCGGATCCGCCTTCCCCGGTTCGTCGTGTTGACGTACCGTTCCGAGAAGGAGGACCCATGCAGTACTTCATGTTCGTCGCGACCGACCCCGAGGCTGAGCCGTACGATCCGGCACAGGACGACATCGAGTCGTGGATCCGGATGGTCACCGAGCGTGGCGTGCACCTGCGCGGCGATCGGTTGCGTCCGGTCGAGGACGCGACGCTCGTGCGGATGCGCGGGGGCGAGCTGATCGTCACCGACGGCCCGTTCGCCGAGACCCGCGAGTGGATCGCCGGCTACGACCTGCTCGAGTGCGAGAACCTCGACGAGGCGATCGAGGTGGCCTCGAAGCACCCGATGGCCCGCTTCGGACGGATCGAACTGCGGCCCGTGTGGCCGTTCGACCCGGCGGAGTGACCGGACCGGTGGCTGCGACGGCGGCGGAAGTGCGTGCCGCCGTCGCCGCGGCCCACCGGGACGAGTGGGCGCGGGTGTTCGGCGCGCTGGTGCGGTTCACCGGCGACTGGTCGCTCGCGGAGGACTGCACCCAGGATGCGTTCGCCAAGGCGCTGGAGCGATGGGGTTCCGAGGGCGTGCCCCGCGCGCCGGGCGCGTGGCTGACGGTCACGGCCCGTCGCCGCGCCATCGACGTGGTGCGCCGCTCCGGTGTCGAGGCGGCGAAGCTGCGGCTGATGATCTCCGACGAGGAGGTGACGGCCCCGGCATCCGATTCGGCGCTCGGTGAGGTGGACGCCGAATGGCAGGACGACGTGCTGCGTCTCATCTACACCTGTGCGCATCCGGCGCTCCCGATGGAGGGCAGGGTGGCGTTGACCCTGCGCACGGTCGCGGGTCTCACGACGGCGGAGATCGCGCGACTCTTCCTGGTGAGTGAGGCGACGATGTCGCAGCGGCTCCTGCGGGCGAAGCGCAAGATCGCGGAGGCGGGCATCCCCTACCGAGTCCCGCCGCCGGCGCTGATCGCGGACCGCACAGCCGGTGTGCTCGCGGTCGTCTACCTGCTCTTCACCGAGGGGTATGCGCCCGACGACGGCCGGGTGGTGCGGGACGAGCTCGCGGTGGAGGCGATCCGGTTGGCCCGCCTGGTCGCGCGGCTCACGCGGGACCCGGAGGCGCGGGGCCTGCTCGCCCTGCTGCTGCTGCAGCACGCCCGACGCGCGGCCCGACTGGACGATGCGGGCGACGTCGTGCCGCTCGACGAACAGCGCCGCGAACTCTGGGATCCGGTGGCGATCACCGCCGGGCTGCGGCTCGTCGCGGAGGCGCCCCATCCCCGCGGGCACTACGCAGTGCAGGCGGCCATCGCGGCCGAGCATGATCGGGCGCCGTCGGCTGACGACACCGACTGGGCGGCGATCGTCGCCCTCTACGACGAGCTTCCGCAGAATCCGGTGGTGGCACTGAACCGAGCGGTGGCGGTGGCCATGGCGGAGGGGCCGGACGCCGGGCTGGCGGCGCTCGATGCGCTCGGGGAGCCGCCGGCGCTCGCGGCGGGGTATCTCCTGCCCGCGACCCGGGGGGAGCTGCTGCGGCGCGCCGGCCGGTTCGACGAGGCGATCGGTTTCCTCGAGACAGCGCGCCATCTCGCGCCGAGCGACGCCGAGAAGCGTCTCTTCGCCCGACGGCTCGCCGAGTGTCGCGGGTCAGAGTGACGCCGGATTCCGCCTAGGGAATACACGCGGGCTCGGCGGTGCTGCATCCGTTCGACGACGAGATCGGAGAACGACATGCACGTGGTGCTCACCGGAGGCACGGGATACATCGGATCGGCGGTGCTGCGGCGCCTGCGCGAACAGGGCCACGCGGTGACCGCGGTGGTGCGCAGCGACGCGGCGGCGGATGCGGTGCGAGCCGGGGGCGCCACGCCGGCTCTCGGTGACCTGACGGATGCGGACTGGTTCGCGGGTGTCCTCGCCGGTGCCGAAGGCGCGATCCACACCGCCGACCTCGGGGGCGAAGGCGACGACGCCGTGCTCGACGCGGTGGAGCGCGCGTTCGGTGGCTCGGCTCGCCCCTACCTGCACACCGGTGGGGTGTGGAGCTGGGGCTCGGGTGCCCACCTCACCGAGGAGTCGCCCCTCGCGCCGCCCGCCCTCACCGCGTGGCGCGCTGCCCGCGAGGCGCGGGTACTGGCGTCGGATGTCGCGGCCGCAGTGATCGCGCCGGCCGTGGTCTTCGGTCACGGTGGCGGCATCCCTTCCGGGGTGATCGCCGGAAGCCGTGACGACGACGGCGTCGTGACGCTCGTCGGTTCCGGCGACCAGCACTGGTCGAGCGTGCATGTCGACGATCTTGCCGAGCTGTACGTGCTCGCACTCGAGCAGGGGGCGACCGGGGTGTTCATCGGGGCGTCGGGGGAGAACCCGACCGTGCGTCAGCTGGGCGAGGCGGCCGGCGACGCCGTCCGTCTCGAGACCGACGACGAAACCCGCGAGCGTCTCGGGGCGGGTTTCGCGGATGCGCTGCTGCTCGATCAGCAGGTCACCGGCAACAAGGCGCGCACCGTGCTCGGCTGGGTGCCCTCGCGTCGCTCCGTGCTCGACGAGCTGCGCGCCGTCGTCGTCGCCGGGTGAGCCGGCGGCGGTAGTCTCCCCGCATGGCGAGATTCCCGCGGTCGGTGTACGGGGAGGGTTCCGAACCGGACCCCCGCTTCAGCCTGGCGAACGAACGCACGTTCCTGGCTTGGATCCGCACCTCGCTCGCACTCATCGCGGCGGGCGTCGCCATCGAGGTGCTCGAGGTGGGACACCCCGGGTGGCGGCTGGCCGCCGCGCTGGTGTTCGCAGCCCTCGGCATCCTCGCGGCGATCCGCGCGTGGCTCGGCTGGGCCGGCACCGAGCGCGCCCTCCGGAACGGACGCGAGCTGCCCGGTTCGGGCATCGGGATCGTGCTGACCGGCGGGGTCGTCGTGGCGGTGCTGCTGGTGGGCATCGGCGTGCTGCTGTGAGCGATGTCGCCCGCGACCCGGGCCTGCAGCCGGAGCGCACGCTCCTCGCGTGGCGACGTACCGCCCTCGCGCTCGTGGTGCTCTCCGCGTTCGCCACCCGGTACCTCGCGGTGGAGCTGGGTCCGGTGGCGGGTGCGTTGGGCGGTGTCGGCATCCTGGTGTCGGCGCTCGCGGTGGCCAGCGCCCACGCGCGCTATCGCAGGGTGCTCCACGGTTTCGCGGCGGCGGATGCAGGGGAGGCCCCGCTGCCGGCCGGTGGCCGGACGCTCGCGTTGGTGGCGATCGCGGCGCTCGGGGTCGGGGCCGCGGGGCTCGCGATCGTCCTCGCCTTGGCGACGGCTTGATGCCGGTAAGGTGGCGGCTATGAAGGTCGCCGTGTTCATCGTGTCGCTCGTGCTGTTCGTCGCCTCGTTCGTCGCCTTCGGCTACGCGTTCACCTTCGACGGCTGGACGGCCGCGGCGGTGTTCGGCGGCGGTATCGCGCTCGTCGCGCTCGCGTACGTGATCCCGTTCCACCTGCTCGAGAAGTTCGACTAACTTCTCGCTGCCTTCTCCTGCCGCAGTGCGGGCAGGTAGCACGCGACGCCTCCGAGGCTGAACGCACCCGCCGCGACGAACGCGACCGCGGGTGATGTCACCTCCGCGAGCGGCAGGAGCACCACCAACGCGACGCTGCAGGTGCCCGCCGCCACCATCGAGTTGACCGACAGGACGAGCGTGCGTGTCTTGGCGCCGCTCTGCCGATGCAGCAACGTGTTGTGCATCGGGCCGCCTGCGCCGTGCGTGAGGTAGGCGAGCCAGAATCCGACGACGAGTCCGACCGCTCCGGCGACGAGACCCATCGCGATGACGAAGAGTCCGTTGAGCGCCCGAGCGATGATCGCCGTCGTCGCGACCCCCCACCGCCGGCTGGCCAAGCCGGCGAGCGCGGAGCCCGCGGCGAACAGTGCCCACGCGGCGGCGGCTGCCGGTCCGAAGAGGGCGCCCGCCTGCTGCTCCCCGCCGACGAACTGCGCCAACTGCACGGGTGTGAGGGTCTCGAAGGCGATCATCGCGACCGCCCAGAACACCTCCACGGCCACCAGCCAGCGCAGCACCGGCGACTCGCGCAGCAGTCGAGCGGCGGCCGCGATCACGGCGGACGCGCGATCCTCGGGCGCGATCTTTCCACCGACGCGCATGCGCATCCGGCGCGGCTCGCGCACGAGGGCCGCCGTGAGGACGAGGTGGGTGAGTTGAGCGGCGATCGAGACCGCGAAGGGAAGCACGAGTGCGCTCCACGCCGCGACCGGATGCCACGCGACGAGGGCGCCGCCGGCGAGGGCGCCTCCCGCGATCGCGAATCCGAGCACGGCACCAGCACGGCTGAGGCCCCGATCGATGGGCGACGACGGGTCAACGGCGTGCACCGTGTCGACGTACCAGGATTCGAGGGGACCCGAATCGAGCGCCCGGAACACGCCCTGCATCACGAGCGCGATGCCGAAGAGCGCGGCCGAGTCGGCGAGCACGAAGAGCACGGTCGAGGCGACCGCGATCGCCGCCGCGAGCACCAGCAGGGGGCGGCGCCCGAGGGTGTCGGCGAGCCCGCCGGTCGGAAGCTCCAACGCGAGTGACACGAATCCGCCGACGGCCATCAACCCGCCCACCTCGGTGAGGGTGAGGCCGCGTTCGAGGGGGAGCAGCACGGTGAGCCCGAGGGTGAGGCCCACCGGCATCCAGCGGGTGCCGGTGAGCAGCAGCAGGCGCCGTTCGGCCTGCCGGATGCTGAGCGACATGTCAGTCGGCCGACGAGGGCGGGGTGAGGTCGGCGGGGTTCGCGTAGAGGCTGAGGTGCACGCGCCGTGCCTGCGGGTCGCCGTCGCCGACGGTGCGGTACCGGGCGATCAGCGCGTCGAGCTCCGCGTTGAGCTGAGCCATCTGGGCGGGGGTGACGCTGACGAACGCGTCGGAGAGTCCGAGAGCGTCGACCCATTCCGCCGGCCAGCCGTCGACCACGTCGAGCCAGTGTTCGGCGCGTTCGGCGAACTGCCGGATGTAGTTGCGTTGCAGCCAGTCGAGGGCGGTGCGGGTGTCGTCGTCTCCCGCGAAGGCCGAGTTGGTCCACGAGTGGTACTGGGTGGAGGCGCGCCACAGCCGTCGCTTGCCCGCGCCCTCGCCGGTGTCGGTGACGAGTCCGACGGCTTCGAGCGCGCGCAGATGGTAGCTGGTGGCCCCGGTGTTGGTCGTCAGTTCGGCCGCGAGTTCGGTTGCCGTCGCGGGGCCGTCGGTGCGCAGTCGGCTGAGCAGTCGGGACCGCAGCGGATGGGCGAGCACGCGGATGGCGCGCTCGTCGAGGTGCATGCCGGTGTACTGCTCGTCGGTGTCGCCCATGCGGGAAGTTTGTCATGCAAAGAAGTTATGCACAAGTATTATGCATAAGGCGACGATCACTCGCGCGGAGCCAGCACCTTCGTCGCGAACGCCGTCAGGCGACGCTCCAGACCCTCCGCCCTCCGAGAGATCACGGCCTCCGGATTCGGATCCCACGGGCTGCCGTGCGGCGCCATGCGGATCAGATGCGAGCACCCGAGATCCGAGCAAATGTAGGTGCCGACGCTGTCGCCGGCCTCGCCCGCATCGCCCGCGCGCAGGGCGGTGAACAGCCGCACCTGGCCGGCCGGCTGCGAAATCTGGCAGAGGGAGCACATCGCGGCCCCACCCGCCAGGCGCGTCGACGCGGCGCGCAGCACGATGCCGACGGGGCGGTCGTCGATCCACGCGACCAGGTAGCCGCGGTGTGCCGTCGAGCCGTCCCGCCACCCGAGAAACTCACGATCCTCCCAGAGCACCTCGTGCAGTCCGGGCAGAGGGATGCGCTCCGGGTCGATCGATCCGGCGTTCACGAACGAGTCGCGGATCTCGGATGAGGTGAGAGCACGCATGTCGGATCAGGCTATCGCGGGCCCCCGCGCACCGCTCGGGCCGGAGCCCGCCGTCAGATCCCCCGGACGACCATCTCGACCACGCGTCGCCCCGCGGCGACACGGGTGTCGGGGTCGAGGGTGCGCAACGGACCCTCGAGCACCAGCATCGCGAGACCGTGCACCGCCGACCAGGCCAGCACCTCCGCACCCGGCCGACGCTCGGCGGACAGGCCGCCATGCGTGACCAACTCATCGAGCACCTGCGACAGGAGTCCGAACGGGCTCCGCCCACCCGGCCCCGACTTCTCCGCGCTGAATGCCCGGTCGAGGTCCGCCGGCACACTGAACGCGGCCCGGAAGAGACCCGGCTCGTCGCGCGCGAACCGCAGGTACCCGATGCCCACGCCGCGCAGACGTTCCTGCGCGCTGGACTCATCGGTGGCGGCCGGCAGTTCGGCGAGTTCGGCCTCGATGGCCTCGGCCGCGTGCGCCTGGGCGGCATCGCTCACCGCGGCGACGAGCTCGGCGCGATCCGAGAAGTGCCGGTAGGCGGCGTTGGGAGACACCCCGGCGCGTCGCGTCGCCTCCCGCAGCACCACCGCATCCGGGCCGCCCTCCCGGGCCAGCTCGACCCCGGCGTCGAGGAGCGCCTGTCGGAGGTCTCCGTGACGATAGGTGGCACGTGCGGTGCTCATGGGCCTCCGGATGCGGGATCGGGTGGTGCGATCGGGGCGGACGTGAGATTGTGGACAGTGTACACATGGAGTGAGGAGCGATCGTGGTCACGACGGTAGACGGATTCAGCGGATTCTCGGTCGACGACATCCCCGTGGCGCTCGCGTTCTACCGCGACACGCTCGGCCTCGACGCGCGCGAGAACGACATGGGCGCCATCGACCTGCGCGCCGGATCGACGCGCGTGTTCATCTACCCCAAGCCCGACCATGAGCCCGCAGGCTTCACCGTGCTCAACCTCGTGGTGCCCGACGTCGACGCGGCGGCCGACGAGCTCGCGGCTGTCGGCATCGAGCTCGAGCGCTACCCGGGCATGCCCCAGGACGACCGCGGCATCATGCGCGGCACGGCGACCGGCGACGGCCCCGACATCGGCTGGTTCCTCGACCCGGCGCGCAACGTCGTCGCGATCATCGGAGCGTGAGCGAGGCAGACGGGGCGTCTCCCGAAACCGCGGTCCGCGACCGCGTGCCGCGCGCGCTGCGGCCGTTCCGCACCCGCCAGTACCGGGTGCTCGCGGTCGCGCTCACGCTGTCGCTGTTCGGTGCGGGCGTGTGGCTCGTGGCGGTGGTGTTCCAGATCAAGCGGATGGGCGGCGGCCCGATCGACGTCTCGGTCGTCGCCACCGCCAACGCCGTCGGTCTGATCATCGCGGTGCTGCTCGGCGGCGCGATCGCCGACCGCATCCCACAGAAGCGCATCCTGCTGACCGTCGAGATCGTGAAAGGCGTGCTCGTGGCGGGCATCGCGATGCTCGCCATCTCCGGCGCGCTCGAGGTGTGGCACCTGGCCGTGGTCGGCTTCGTGCTCGGCATCGCGGACGGGTTCTTCATGCCCGCCTACTCCGCGATGCTGCCCGCGATCCTCCCCGAGCAGCAGCTCCTGGCCGCCAACGGCTTCGAGGGGATGCTGCGGCCGGCGATCCTCCAGGCCGCCGGTCCCGCCACGGCGGGCGTGCTGATCGCGGTGTGGTCGCCCGCCGCCGCGTTCGCGATCATCGCGCTCACGCAGACGGTGGCCATCGGGTGCCTCATCGTGCTGCGGCAGACGCAGGTGCGGCGCGAGGTGCCCACCGACCGCCATCCGATCGTGTCGCTGCTCATCGACGTGCGCGACGGCTTCCGCTACATGGCGCGCACCCCGTGGCTGCTCGCCACCCTGCTCTACGCGTGCGCGCTCGTCCTCCTGATCATGGGTCCCTTCGAGGTGCTGCTGCCGTTCGCCGTCACCGAGCAGACCGGTGGCGGCGCGGGCAGCTACGCGCTCGTGCTGGCGTCGTTCGGTGTGGGGGGTGCGATCGCGTCGATCGTCGTCGCGTCCTTGCGGCTGCCGCGCCGCTATCTCACGATCATGAACCTGCTGTGGGGCTTCGGATGCATCCCGCTCGTGCTCGTCGGGTTCACGTCGTCGCTGTGGGTGATGGTGGCGGCCGCGTTCTTCGTCGGCATGACCTTCTCGGGGGCGAGCGTGATCTGGGGCACGCTGCTGCAGCGGCGTGTGCCTGCCGCGATGCTCGGTCGTGTCTCGAGTCTCGACTTCTTCGTGTCGCTGGCACTGATGCCGGTATCGATGGCTGTGGCCGGGCCGCTCGGCGAGGCGGTCGGCTACGGGCCGGTGTTCCTCGTCGCGGGTCTCGTGCCGCCGGTGCTCGCCGTCATCGCGATCTTCGCCGCCCGCATGCCGCGTGACGAGGTCGCGCATCCGCTCGACGTCCCCGCGACCTGAGCGTCCCCGCGAGAATGGACGCGTGACGACAGCCCTCATCGACGCCCTCCGCTCCGACCTGCGCGCCGCGCGCTTCACCGTCGACCACCTCGACGAGTTGTGGGGTTCGGAGGCCGAGGAGGCCCTGCGTCGCGGTAATCGCGTTCCGGCGCAGCGCGCCCTCGCCGCATCCGGCGCGCCGGCTGCGGCGCTCGCCGGGCTGTGGGTGCTGGGGGAGCTGGCCGACCCGGATGCGGTCGCCGCCGCGCTGCCCACCCTCGGTCTGGACGGCGCCTCCGAGCTGGGGCTCGCGGCTCTCACGGCGGGCCGCGTGCGGCCGCTGGTCGACCTGCGTCCGTACGCCTTCGTCGACCCGCAGGGCGCCGGCGAGTGGTGGATCGTCTCGGACCTCGGCGAGCTGGCCACCGGGGGTGCGCTGCGCGTCGACCACGTCCTGGGTGTCGGCGGCGCCTCCATCACGCTCGCCGGTCTGCAGTTCACCGAACCGGTCGCCACAGCGCTCGACCTCGGAACCGGATGCGGCATCCAGGCCCTGCACGCCCGCCGCTTCGCCTCGCGGGTGGTGGCCACCGACATCTCGGAGCGCGCTCTCGGGTACGCGCGACTGAACGCCGAACTCAACGGTGTCGACGGCATCGAGTTCCGGCTGGGTTCGCTGTTCGAGCCCGTCGCCGGCGAGAGGTTCGACCGGATCGTATCGAATCCGCCTTTCGTCATCACCCCGCGCAGCCCCGACGTGCCTGCCTACGAGTACCGGGACGGCGGGATGGAGGGCGACGCGCTGGTCTCGTCGGTGGTGGCCGACGTCGCCCGGCACCTGCTCCCAGGCGGAACCGCGCAGCTGCTCGGCAACTGGGAGTATCACGAGGGGGTCGACGGTCTGGAGCGCGCGGCCCGGTGGGCGGAGGGGGCTGGCGTCGACGCCTGGATCATCGAGCGCGAGCGACTCGACCCCGCACGCTACGCCGAGACGTGGATCCGCGACGGCGGAACGCGTCCCGGAAGCCCCGAGTTCGAACAGCTGTGCGGTGCCTGGCTCGACGACTTCGCCCGCCGGGGAGTGGACGAGGTGGGCTTCGGCTACCTGGTGCTGCGTCTCGCCGACGGCACCGCCCCGTTCCGTCGAGCCGAGCGTGCGTCCGCGCCCCTCGACGGTGTCGCGGGGATCGGCACCCACCTGGCGGCGGCGCTGCACGCCCGCGACCTCGTGGCGGCGTTCGACGACGACACGCTGCTCGCGGCACGCCTCCGGGTGGCGGGCGATGTCACCGAAGAGCGCAGCCACTGGCCGGGCGCTGGTGATCCTTCCGTGATCCTGCTGCGGCAGGGCGGGGGCCTGCGCCGCGACATCCGCGTGGATTCGTCGCTCGCCGCGGTGGTCGGCGCCTGCGACGGCGAGCTGCCGCTCGGGGTGATCGTCGACGCCGTGGCGCAGCTGCTCGAAACGGATGCCGTGCGCCTGCGGTCCGTGATCCTCGCCGAGGTGCGCGAACTGGTCGTGGATGGCATCCTCCAACCCCTCGTCTAGCTCGCTGCCAGTGGGATCACAGCACCCGTCCAGTTCGCGCCTCTAGCGTGACCGACGGAGGCACTCATGGGATTTCTCGATCGACTCTTCGGCACCGAGGAACCGCAGTCGCGTACGGCACCGCCCGTGCCGCAGACCGCGGCGAACGACGACGAACGGGCGCTCGAGCGGTACCGCTACCTGCTGCGCACCGCTCCGCCGGAGACGATCGAGCAGGTGCACGCCGAAGCCTTCTCCCGCCTGACCGACAGCCAGCGTGCCCTCGTCTACGAGGAGCTGAGTCGCGGCGCCGGAACCGGCGAACGCCCGCTGTCGAGTGAGCCCGCAACGCTCGCCCGCGCGGCGACCCGCGCCGAGATGCGGCAGCCCGGTTCGCTGGAGAAGTCGCTCTCGGGCAACAGCGCGGGCGTCACCCCGGGTGGTCCCGGTTTCGGTTCGATGCTGGCCAGCTCGATGCTCGGTACGGTCGCCGGTTACGTGGTGGGGTCGGCGCTCGTGAGCGCGTTCCTGCCGTGGGATGCCGGCTACGACTCGACGGCGTCCGAGGGCACAGATGCGACGGATGCGTCGTCGGCTGACGCCGGCGCGTCGGACTTCGGTTCCGCGTCCGACTTCGGCGCGGACTTCGGCGGCGACTTCGGCTTCTGACCCGCCGTCAGTAGCAGCACAGCCCCCGCGAATCCGACGGCTCCGGCCGCCGCCAGCCACATATCGAGGCCGAGCACGGTGATGGCCATCGTCGGGATGATCGTGAGTGCACCGGCCAGGCCGAGCACCGCGACGGACGCCGGATGCGGCACGGGCAGGGGACGTTCGAATCGTCCGAGTGGCAGCGACAACGCGAGCACCGCGCCGAGCACCACGAAGTAGAGCACCGGCCGCAGGAGCCACCACACCTCGCTCCCGGGGGCCGGCGTTCCCGGCAACAGCAGCCCGATGCCGGCGATCGCGACGATCACCGGAAGGTGCCACAGGTACACGGTCATCAGTCGTGAGCCGATCACGAAGACCACTGCACGCGCGGCCTTCGTCCGCATCAGTGCCGTCAGCGGCGGCTTCAGCAGCTGCAGCAGGGCCGCCTGCCCGAGACCGAGCGCGACCAGGGGCAGCGTGGGCGGGTTGAGGTTGGTGAGCATGTTGGGGGAGTACGGGCCGAGCACCGTCATGGGGATGAGGCTCGCCCAGCAGGCGACCGCGATGAGCGCGAGCTGCCACCACGCGCGGCGGGCGAACCACCCGTCGGCGTACCAGAAGCCGAACACTGTCGCCAGGGGCCACACGAAGAGCATGTTGAGGTAGCCGAGGTAGCTCATGCCGGCGCCGTCGACCGGGATGCCGGGGATCGTGAACTGGGCCACGTCGACCAGCACGACGGCCCCCAGCAGCAGCGCGACGGTGCGCAGTGGAGCCCGCTCGTGCGCGTCGAGCAGTGCCGGGGCCAGCAGTTGGCAGATCAGGTAGGCGGAGAGGAACCACAGCGGACTTCCGACGCCGACCGCCACCGAGTCGAGCAACGCCGGGTCGACACCGATCGCGGTCGCGCCGATCAGGGCGACGGCGAGGAACACGAAGAGGGGCAGCGCGGGGCGGGCCAGACGCTGCATCCGGCCGTGCACGAAGGTCCGTGCCCGCTCGCCCGGGTCCGCGACCCGGCGACGCAGGCTGCGCAGCGACGTCGCGGTCGCGAAGCCGCCGACGACGAAGAAGAGCGGCATGACCTGGCCGAACCAGGTGGCCACCCAGAACCACGACTGCTGCTCCAGCGGCCGACTGACCGCGATACCGCCCGCGGCATCCGGGCCCACTCCGACGAACATCAGATGGATCGCCACGACGAGCAGCACGCAGAACACCCGCGCAAGGTCGAGGGTCAGATCGCGCGCCCCCAGGTCGATGCCCGGAGTCGTCGAATCGGGTGTGCTCGCCGTCGTCACGAGCACACTGTAGTGGCCTCTCAGCCGGCGGCGAGGATGCGCACCGCGGAGTCGAGGTCGTGGGACTGGCCCACCTCGACGGAGGTGTTGAAGATGTCGCCGCTCAGCGTGACGAACAGGTCGCCTGTTTCGAGGATGTAGCCGAGCACATGGGTGCCGGCGCGCACCCGATGCACGTCGTCGAGGACGTGTTCGACGGTCACGACGGTGATCGTGGTGGACGCGTCGATCGTGGAATGCATGTGATCTGTCCTTTCTCGATCGCTCCCTCGTTTGGGGGACTTCTTCCATTAGACGTCTGCGCTCTGCGCGCGGCAAGGGAGTATGTCGGGAGTTGGCCGAGTGTTACGCCAGAGAAGCCCGATGACAGCGTTAACACGGGATGCGGAGGCGGATGCCAGGGTTCTGCCAGGAATCTGAGGCAACGTTGTTGACGGCTCAGGCGGAGCCGGTGTGACCACCCCACTGCCTCTTCCGCTTCATCCAGCCCGACCGATTCCGACGGCGCGCAGCTGCGCCGGACGACGTACCCCGTTGTCCGACAACCCGAGAGACCCGTTTTCGTGCCCTTCCGCTCCACCCGTGCTTCCGCCGTTCCTCAGACCCACCACCACATCACCCTCCGAGGTTTCCGGCACGTCAGCCGTCGCACCCTCACGATCGGCACCGTCGCGCTCAGCATGATGCTGCTGGTCGTCAACGACCTCCCGGCGGCGGCCACCACGATCCCCGAGGTCGAGCCGGTGATCGAGGGTCAGGAGTTCACGATCACCGAGGCGACCATCACGTCGCCGCTCAGCAGCCCGGTCACCGACGACCGCGACGACTACGACATGATCACGTTCACGCCGGTGCAGTACCCGCTGAACCCGGCGACGACCATCACCTCCGGTTTCGGACACCGCTCGTCTCCCTGCGCCGGCTGCTCCACGAACCACTCGGGCATCGACTGGACGCCGGGAACCGGCACACCCATCGAGGCGATCGCCGACGGCGTGGTCGTCTCCATGCCGATGTCCGACTGGGGCAGCTACGTCGTCATCCAGCACGTCATCGACGGGCAGACCGTCTACAGCGGCTACGCGCACATGATCCGCGGATCGAACGTGCCGGTCGGAACGAAGGTCACCCGCGGCCAGGTCATCGGCCTGGTCGGCAACACGGGACGCACCTCAGGCCCCCACCTGCACTTCAGCATCATCGTCGGCAACCGCGAGTTCGTCGACCCCGAGGCGTGGCTCGCGACGCACGTCACCGAGCCCTGGTGACCGACGGGGGGATCCTGCCGGTACGGTGACCGGGTGCCCGTGCCTCGCATCCGTCCCCTCACCCCCGCCGATATCCCGGCGCTCGTCGTGATCAACGACGCCGCCCACCCGGCGGTGCCCATCACCTCCGAGGCGGAGTTCGCCGAACTCGTCGACCACGCCGACCTCGCGCTGGTGGCCGAACGCGACGGAGAGCCGGTCGGCTTCCTCATCGCCCTGAAGCCCGGGCGGGACTACGCGAGCGAGAACTACCGCTTCTTCAGCGCCCGCTCGGACGACTTCCTCTACATCGACCGCATCGTGCTGGCGCCCGCGTCACGCGGGGTGGGGCTCGGGCGAGCCCTGTACGCGCGCGTCTTCGACGCGGCCCGCGCGTCGGGCGCGTCCGAGGTCACCTGCGAGGTCAACGTCGAGCCGCCGAACCCGGAGTCGCTCGCCTTCCACGCGGCGCTCGGCTTCGCCGAGGTGGCGCGTCAGCCGACCAAGGGCGGGGCGGTCGTCGTCGCGTTGCTGGCTGCGCCGGTCGCGCCGTAGTCGCGCTCGCTAGTCCTCGTGCGGGCGCTCGCCCGTCGAGTCGTCGAGCAGCTCCTGCAGAGCGCGGTCGACGTCGTCCTCCTCCGGCTCGCCTCCTGTGAGGCGCGCCACCAACAGGGTCGGGTCGTCGATGTCGGCGTCGATCGGCACGATGTCCGGGTGCGCCCACAGTGCGTCACGCGCCTCCGCGCCCACCGCATCCGTGACGGCCTGCCACATGGCCGCCGCCTCCCGCAGTCGACGCGGTCGCAGTTCGAGGCCCACGAGGCTCGCGAACGCCGACTCGGCGGGGCCGCCGGCGGCTCGCCGTCGCCGCACCGATTCGGCGATCGCATCCGACTTGGGGAGTCGCGCGGTCGCCTGCGCGGTGACCACATCCACCCAGCCTTCGATGAGGGCGAGCATCGTCTCGAGACGCGCGAGGGCCGCGACCTGCTCGTCGGACTTCGGCGGGATGAGCTTGCCGCTCGTGAGCGCCTCGCGCAGCGACTCGGGGTTCTGCGGGTCGAAGTCGGAGGCGAGTTCCTCCAGCGGGCCGGTGTCGATCCGGATGCCGCGGGCGTAGTCGGTGATCTGCGTGAGCAGGTGCAGCCGCAGCCACTTCGCGTGCCGGAAGAGCCGGGCGTGGGCGAGCTCGCGCACGGCGAGGTACAGCCGCACCTCGTCGACGGGGATCTCGAGTCCCCGTGCGAAGCCGTCGACGTTCTGCGGCACCAACGCGGCCTGACGGGTCTCACCGTCGAGCAGGGGGATGCCGACGTCGCCGCCCGAGACGACCTCCTGCGCGAGCTGGCCGACGACCTGCCCGAGCTGCATCGCGAAGAGGGTGCCGCCGACGTTGCGCATGATGCGCCCCGCGTCGCCGAGCATGCCGGTGAGCTCCTCGGGCGCCTGCTCCTGCAGCACCGTCGTGAGCGCGGATGCGATCGACTCGGCGACCGGCTCGGCGAGCTGCGTCCACACGGGCATGGTCGCCTCGGTCCAGCCCGCGCGGGTGAGCAGGGTCGGCTCGGTGGTGAGCCCCGCGATGTCGGTCGCCTCGTCGAGCCAGAGCGCAGCGATGTGTAGTGCCTGTTCGAGCGCGCTCACCTCGGCCGGCGTCGATGCGACCGCCGAGCGTGACGCCAGAGCGGTCGCCTGCTCCTGGGCGAGCTTCCAGTTGATGCCGTCGCCCGAGTTCTGCAGCGCCTGCTGCAGCTGCCCGATGAGGCGCTGCACGAGCTCGGGATCGGCGGGCAGACCGGCGGCGTTCGCGAGCTGGCTCGGGTCGAGGTCGCCGTTGCCGGACAGGAACTCGCGTAGCATGTCGCGGAACTCCTCGCCCGGGTCGTCGGGGCTGCCGTCACGCGACGGGTCACGCGGGTCATCTGACATGGTTCAACGGTAGTCGCCGCTCCCAGGGAAGCACCGGGGGATAGCCCTAGGCTGGGCCCGTCTCGGCTGCGCCCGCAGCGAACACGGAGGATCCACGTGACGCTGTTTCCCGGCGCCCCCCAGGGGGAGCGCAGCAGCCGCGCCCAGTTGGTGGGCCAGGGGCTGATCATGGCCGCGGTGCTCGCGACCCTTCTGCTGGCGATCTCGCCGACTCCGTACGTCGTGGAGCGTCCGGGTCCCGTGTACGACACGCTCGGCACGACGGAGGTCGACGGCGAGGAGGTGCCGGTCATCGACATCGAGGGAGCCGAGACCTACCCCACGGACGGCCGCCTCGACCTGCTCACCGTCTACCTCAACGGGTCCCGCGAGCGGCCGCTCGACTGGTTCGAGGTCATCGGCGCGTGGTTCGACCCGACCCGGTCGATCCTTCCCGTCGATGCCGTGTTCCCCGACGGTCAGACGCAGGAGGAGTCCGATGCGGAGAGCGCCGTCGACATGCAGGTCTCGCAGCAGGAGGCGGTCGCGGCGGCGTTGACGGAGCTCGACATCGACTTCACGTCGGAGGTCACGGTTGCCGACGTCGCGCAGGATGCCCCCGCCGCCGAAGTGCTGGAGGCGGGTGACGCGATCACGGCCGTCGGAGGGACTCCGGTGAACACGGATGCCGAGCTGCGCCAGGCGATCATCGATGCCGGAGCCGGCGCGCCGCTCGAGATCGACATCGTCCGCGACGGTTCCGCGAGCACGGTCGTCGTCACGCCCGTGGAGCGGTCCGCATCCGATCCGACCCCGATCGTCGGCATCACACCTCAGGTGGAGTACGAGTTCCCGTTCGACGTCGACATCCGCCTGCAGGATGTCGGGGGTCCGAGTGCGGGCATGATGTTCGCCACCGCCATCTACGACAAGCTCACGCCCGGCGCCCTCACCGGCGGGGAGCACATCGCCGGCACCGGAACGATTGCGGCGGATGGCACGGTCGGCGCCATCGGGGGCATCCGTCAGAAGATGTTCGGCGCGCGCGACGCGGGGGCCACCTGGTTCCTCGCCCCCGAGAGCAACTGCGACGAGGTGGCGGCCGGCATCCCCGACGGTCTGACCGTGTTCGCGGTCTCGACGCTCGACGACGCCATCGACGTCGTCACGGCGATCGGGTCGGGTGCCACCACCGACGGCTTCCCCGGATGCACGGGCTGAGCTCTCAGAGCGTCCCCAGCAGCGCCCCCCTAGGATCGATACGAGCCGCCGGGGTCCGCAATCGCCCCGCTGACCCGCAGGAGTGTTACCCGTGACTTCCGCCAGCAGCACCACCGATCCCCGCACGCGCGGGCGCAGCACCTTCGCGATCGTCGTCGCGATCCTTGCCGTGCTCGTCCTCGGGTTCCTGGTGTTCAGCAATCTGTACGCCGACGTGCTCTGGTTCGACCAGCTCACGTACCTCTCGGTGCTCACCACGCAGTGGTGGGCGATCGCGATCATGTTCCTCATCGGGTTCGCCACGACGGCGCTCACCATCTGGGCGAGCATCTACATCGCGTTCCGCTCGCGGCCGCTGTACCAGAAGCTCAATTCGCAGCTCGACCGCTACCAGCAGGTGATCGAGCCGCTCCGCCGTCTCGCGATGATCGGCATCCCGGTGCTGCTCGGACTGTTCGTGGGTGTGTCGACGGCGTCGCGCTGGTCGGTCGTGTTGCAGTTCCTCAACCGCACCTCCTTCGGCGAGAAGGATGAGCAGTTCGGCCTCGATGTCTCGTTCTTCATCTACGAGCTGCCCTTCTACCGCGGCATCGTGGCGTACGCGTCGGCGGTCGTGCTGATCGCCGGTCTCGCGGCGATCGCCACCCACTACCTCTACGGCGGCATCCGCATCAACGGTCGTGAGGTGCGCATCACCCGCCCGGCGCGCATCCAGATCGCCGTGACCGCCGCGATCTACATCGCGCTGCAGGCCGTCAGCATCTGGCTCGACCAGTACGCGACCCTCACCGACGACACCGGCATCGTCACCGGCGCCACCTACACCGACGTCAACGCAGGCATCCCCGGACGGGCGATCCTGGCGGGCATCGCCGCGCTCGTCGCCGTGCTGTTCATCATCACCGCGGCCATCGGCCGTTGGCGTCTGCCCCTCATCGGCACCGGCCTGCTCATCGTGTCGAGCCTCATCGTCGGCACCATCTACCCGGCGATCGTCGAACGCTTCACGGTCGTTCCGAACGCCAAATCCGCCGAGGCGGAGTTCATCCAGCGCAACATCGACGCCACCCGCGCCGCCTACGGTCTCGACGACATCGAGGTGGTGCCCTACGACGCCGTCACCACGGCCTCCCAGGGCGCCCTGCGGGCCGACGCCGAGACCACGGCGAGCATCCGCATCCTCGACCCCGCGCTCGTGAGCCCCACCTTCGCCCAGCTCGAGCGCGTCAAGCAGTACTACCAGTTCCCGACCCACCTCGACGTCGACCGCTACACGATCGACGGCGAGACGCAGGACACCGTGATAGCGGTGCGTGAACTGAAGCAGTCGGGGCAGACCAACCCGACCTGGTACAACAACACGCTCGTCTACACGCACGGCTTCGGCGTGGTCGCCGCCTACGGCAACAAACGAACCGTCGACGGCCAGCCCGAGTTCCTGGAGTCCGGCATCCCGTCGAGCGGCGCGCTGGGCGACTTCGAACCGCGGGTCTACTTCGGCGAGAACTCGCCGACCTACTCGATCGTCGGGGCGGCCGAGGGGGCGGAGCCCATCGAGCTCGACTACCCGAGCGGCGGCGATGACAGCGACTCGAACGCCAAGAACACCTTCGACGGCGACGGCGGGCCCGTGCTCGACGACGTCGTGAAGAAGCTCATCTACGCGATGAAGTTCCAGTCGGCAGACCTTCTCCTCTCGGATGCGGTCACGTCGGACTCGCAGATCCTCTACGACCGCAACCCGCTCGACCGGGTGAAGAAGGTCGCGCCCTACCTGACGCTCGACACCGACACCTACCCGGCCGTCGTCGACAACAAGGTCGTCTGGATCGTCGACGGGTACACGACGAGCGCCGACTACCCGTACTCGAGCATGCAGCAGCTGTCGTCGACGATCGCCGACACGTACACGCCCGAACCGGCGTACCCGATCGACGACGTCAACTACATCCGCAACTCGGTGAAGGCGACGGTCGATGCATACACCGGCGAGGTGACCCTCTACGCGTGGGACACCGACGACCCGATCCTCAAGACCTGGCAGAAGGTCTTCCCGACCGCGCTCGAGCCGGCCTCGAAGATGTCGGAGGACCTGCTGGCGCACGTGCGCTACCCGGCCGACCTGTTCAAGGTGCAGCGCGCCATCCTGCAGACGTACCACGTCACCCAGGCGGGCACGTTCTACTCCGGAGACGACGCGTGGGCGACCCCGGTCGACCCGACGCAGCCGTCCGCGTCGGCGAAGGCGCAGCCCCCGTACTACATGACGATGCAGATGCCGGGTGCCGACAAGTCGGCGTTCTCGATCTACTCGACCTACATCCCCCAGACGCAGGCCGACGACGCGGGTCAGAGCATCCTCACGGGCTACCTCGCGGCCAACGCGGATGCGGGGGAGGACTACGGCAAGTTGACGCTGTTGACCCTGCCGAGCGATGACACGGTACCCGGACCCGGTCAGGTGCAGAACACCTTCAACTCGGACGACCAGGTCGCTCAAGACCTGAACCTGCTGCGCCAGGGCGACAGTGACGTGATCCGAGGCAACCTGCTCACCCTGCCCGTGGGCGACGGTCTGCTGTACGTCCAACCCGTCTACGTGAAGTCGACCGGTGAGACCAGCTACCCGCTGCTGCGCAAGATCCTCGTCGCCTTCGGTGACAAGATCGCGTTCGAGGACACCCTCGACCAGGCGCTCGACGAGCTGTTCGGGGGCGACTCGGGCGCCGACGCGGGCGACAACGGCACGCCCGGCACCGACGGCGGCACCGGCACCGATGGGGGCACGGGTACCGACGGCGACGGCGGCACCGGCACAGACGGTGGCACCGGCGGCGACAGCGGGTCCGGCACGGTCGACGAGGCCGCGCTGAAGGACGCTCTCGAGGACTACCAGACGGCTCTCGCGCAGCGCGCCCGTGCCTACCAGGAGGGCGACCTCGTGAAGGCGGCCCAGCAGGACCAGATCATGCAGGATGCCATCGAGCGGGCTCTGAAGGCGTCCGGCATTGAGTGACGCGTTCGAGCCCGTCGACCTCCGCGAGGGGGAGTGGCTCGAACGCAACCGCGCGCGGTGGGACGAACTCGTCCCCCTGCACGTGGCCGCTCCGATGTACGACCGCACCGCGCTCCGTGAGGGGCGCGGCCGGTTCGCGACGCCCATGGAGGAGGCCGAGCTGACGGGGTTCGCCCCGGATGGCTGGGAGGGGCTGCGGGTGTTGCACCTGCAGTGCCATTTCGGCTCCGACTCGCTCGTCTTCGCCCAGCGGGGTGCCAGCGTGGTGGGGCTCGATTTCTCGGCGCCGGCGGTCGCGGAGGCTCGGGCCACCGCGGAGCAGCTGGGCCTTTCGGACCGCGCGCGCTTCGTGCAGGCGAACGTGTACGACGCGCGCCACATGCTGCCCGATCCGGAGGGCTTCGATCTGGTCTACGTCACCTGGGGCACCATCGGGTGGCTTCCGGATGTCGCCGAGTGGGCGCGCATCGTGGCCTGGTTCCTGAAGCCGGGCGGTCGGCTCTACTTCGCCGACGGGCATCCGGCGGCGTGGTCGATGGACGACCCCGCTGAGGGCGTCGCCGACCCGCGCCCCGTGCTGCGCTACGAGTACTTCGGCGACGGACGCCCCGATGTCTGGGATGAGCCGGGAGACTACGCGGATGCCGACGCCATCGTCGAGAACACCGTCACCTGGGAGTGGCCGCATCCGACCGCCGAGGTGCTGACGGCGCTCCTGGACGCCGGACTGCGGCTCGACTTCTTCCATGAGCACGACGTGGTGCCGTGGGCGATGTTCCGCTTCCTCGAGGCGAAGGGCGACGGCCTGTGGGGCTGGCCCGGTGAGCGTTGGCTGCCGTTGACGTTCTCGTTGGGGGCCACGCGCGTCTGAGGCGGCGGGCCCGTGGTCACGACCCCCTCCGATCCGTGCTAGGCTCATTCCTTGTGCCGCGGGGTGGAGCAGCTCGGTAGCTCGCTGGGCTCATAACCCAGAGGTCGCAGGTTCAAATCCTGTCCCCGCAACGAAAAGAAGAAGGCCGTCCGTCAGGGCGGCCTTCTTCGCGTCTGCCGTCTTTCATGCAGTTGGCATGATCCGGGTGGTCGTCGCCCGCCCATAGTGTGAGCGCGTCCGGACCCCGAGTGGAGGCAGCGCGCATGGACACCGAACCCCTGACGAAGCTCAGGCGAGTCGCGATCGTCGCCGGCATCGCTCTCACGGTCGCCGGGCTCGCCGGGTGCTCCGGGAACGTGGATCCCGTCAGTGCCGCTCAGGCCCAGGTGACCGCGAAGGAGAAGGCCGTCACCGAGGCGGAGGCGGCGTTCACCGACGCGTCGGCGTCGTTCTGTCAGGCGGGAGAGAGCTACATCGTGGCGATCGACCGGTACGGCGACGTGCTCAACGACACCGCGCCGACGGTGGGTGACGTGAAGGCTGCGGGCGCCGACCTGGCGCGTCCGCAGGGGGCGGCGCTCGACGCGGCGGACGCGGCGCTGGAGGCGAAGGGTCACCTCGATGCGGCACGCCAGGACCTGTACGAGGCGCAGGTGAAGCTCGAGGAGGCGAAGGCCGGACCCACCGGTACGCCCGCCCCGGTCGAGTCTCCGGCGGCCACGCCGACGGTGCCCACGGCGACGGTCGAGCGGGTGGAGCAGGCGGAGAGCGAGTTCGAGACCGCTCAGGACTCCGTGACGGATGACACCCCGCTGAAGTTCGCGGCGGAGCAGTTCAACGCCGCCGCCGTCGCGCTCGAGCTCTCGTGGTTGCGTCTGTTCGCCGATGCCGGATGCCTCACCGATGAGCAGGCACTGGCAGCGACGACCGCCGTGAGCACCTACACGGCGACCCTGCAGCAGGCCCTCACGGATTCCGGCTACTACACGGGGGCGATCGACGGCGTGTACGGGCCGGACACCGTGGCGGCGGTCGAGAACCTGCAGACGAGCAACGGGCTGCCGGTGACGGGAACGGTCGACAAGGCGACGGCCGACGCCCTGCAGGCGGCTCTCGAGGCGGTCCACGGCGCCGCATCCCAGGAGGCGGTGGCGGCGACGGCCGCGATCCAGCAGACGCTGAAGGTCAGCGGCTTCTGGGACGGCCCGGTGGACGGGGTGTGGACGCCGGAGCTGACGGAGGCGATCAAGGCCTTCCAGACGGCGCTCGGTGTCGAGGCGACGGGCACGGTGGATGCGGCGACCGTCGCGGCGTTCCAGAAGGCGATCGAGGATCTGAAGAACCCACCGGAGCCGTCGCCGGAGCCGTCGCCCGAGCCGACCAGCACCGAGGCGCCGTAGTCGGGGCGTCAGGGGGAGCGCCCGGGATCTGGTTCGATGGTGATCTGTGATCACCGACGAGGCCCGCGCCTTCCTGTCCGAGTACCACCTGGCGACGCTGTCGACCCTGGGTCGGGACGGACGCATCCACTCGGTTCCGGTCGGGATCACCTACCGCGACGGCATCGTGCGGGTGATCGGGTCGCGCGGGTCGCAGAAGTTCGTGAACGCCGCCCGCTCGGGTCGTGCGAGCGTGAACACGGTCGACGGCGGCCGGTGGATCAGCTTCGAGGGTCCCGCGCGGGTGCTCGAGGACCCGGATGAGGTGGCGTTGGCGGTCGAGTTGTACGCGCAGCGCTACCGTCAGCCGAGCGTCAACCCGGAGCGTGTGGTGCTGGAGATCACCGTCGAGCGCGTGCTGGGCTCGCCCCAGTTCCGCGTCTGACCTCAGAAGAACAGCAGCTGCTCGTCGATCGCCATCAGGATGGCGACGACCTTCCCATCCTGGGGTGAGAACGCCACGACGGGGCCTTCGGAGGACTTGCCGACGATGACCTCCGCCGGGAACAGGTCGCGGTAGTACTCGCTCGCGCGGTACCCGTCGATGGTCGCCGCGGGCAGCTCCCAGTCCCAGGTGCCCACGCCGGGCTGAACATAGTCGAGGGCGACGACCGCGTCGACGGGGCTCACCTGGCTGTCGGCCTCGCTGGAGGCGATGACGACGCGCACGGGGTCGGCGAAGACGGTGTCGAGGGCGTCCGTGTCGCCGCCCGAGACGGCGGCGCTGAGGGTCGCTGCGAGGTCGGCTCCCGGGTCGGGCGCCGGTTCGCTCGGCTCCGTGACGGGTTCGGTGTCGGGGCTCGGCGCCGCCGACGTCGGCGGACCGTCGTCCGGTTCGACCGCATCCGGGGCGATCGCTGCGCATGCGCTGAGCAGCGTGAGGGCTGCGAGGACCGGCAGGGCGGATGCGAGTGAGCGCAGAGTCATGGCACCCCATCTCGGAATCGGATGCATGATGCTAACTCAGCTTCGCTCTCCGAGGGGGCCGAAAGCGAAGGCGTAGTGTGACCGTTATGAACGCCGAGGATGCCCCGTTCGCGGTCGCTGTGGCGCAGTTCGCCCCCACCGACGACACCGACGCCAACCTGCAGGAGATCTCCCGCCTGGCGGTCGATGCCGCGTCACGCGGGGCGATGCTGGTCGTGTTCCCCGAGTACTCGTCGTACTTCACCCCGACGATGGGGCCCGACTGGGTCGAGGCGGGGCAGAGTCTGCACGGCCCGTTCGTGCGGGGCCTTGCCGAGATCGCCGTCGAACTCGGCATCCATCTCGTGGCGGGACTTCTGGAGATCGTCCCCGGCGAACCGGAACGGGCCGCGAACACGATCGTCGCGCTCGGGCCCGACGGCGAGCTGGTCGCCCGCTACCGCAAGCAGCACCTCTACGACGCGTTCGGGCAGCGGGAGTCCGACTGGATCGTCGCCGGGGCGATCGAGGACCCGCAGACCTTCGAGGCGGGCGGCTTCACGGTCGGCATCCAGACCTGTTACGACGTGCGCTTCCCCGAGGTGACCCGCCGACTCGTGGATGCGGGCGTCGACCTCGTGCTGCTGCCGAGCGAGTGGGTACGCGGCCCGTTGAAGGAGTCGGCGTGGCGCACGCTCGTCACCGCCCGCGCACTGGAGAACACCGTGTATGTGGCTGCCGCCGATCAGGCACCTCCGATCGGCGCCGGCAACAGCATGATCGTCGACCCGATGGGTGTCGAGCTGGTGACGATCGGGGAGTCGACCGACACCGCGGTCGCCTGGATCAGCCCCGCGCGCATCCGTCAGGTGCGCCACGTGAATCCGGCGCTCGAGCTGCGTCGGTTCCGGGTGGAACCGCGCTAACCCGAGCGCCGGAGCGGTCGTGCGATGAGGTCGGCTACGCGACCTTCAGCGCGTCGTTGGCGGCCGCACGGGCCTGGAACGCGATCACGATGAGCACGATGCCGGAGATCACCGCGTAGGCGCCCAGCACGTAGATGAGGCCGATGAGGGCGCTCGACGGGGTGGTGAAGAGCAGGATGCCCAGCACGATGCCGAAGATGATCGACAGCACCGCGAGGACGATGCCGAGCACCTTCGCCCCGCCCGAGGCGAGCGACGCGGCGGCCGGGATGCCGAAGATGCCTCCGACGACCGCCCAGATGGCGATGATCCACAGAAGCACCAGCAGTGCGAGCGCACCGGCGGCGGCCGGGAAGATCAGCACGACGATACCGGCGATGAGCCCCACGATGCCGATCGTCAGCAGCCAGCCCCAGGTGGGGTCGCTCTTGCGGTTCGCGATCGCGTGCGCGATGTTCATGATGCCGTCGACGATCGCGTAGATACCGAAGACCCACACGAAGGCGACGGCGGTGCCGACCGGCCAGATGAAGGCGAGGATGCCGAGGATGATGGCGAAGATGCCGCGCAGCAGCACGAGCCACCACACGGACTTGATGAACTTGCTGACCTCGATGACGTCGTCGGACATGCGGTGGTTCCCCTTCGATCGCTGGCGGGCACGGCCCGCGGGTGTGGCCCGAGCCTAGCGAGGGAGAGCAGCCACGACCAGAGACTCGGCGTAACGGAAGAACACGTTCTTTCCGGGGGTGGTGTCGACGACGTCGGCGTCGACACCGCGTTCGAGGAGCATCATCAACCCGGCCGACACGTCGTCGAGCTGCTGGCCGGGCGCGCTCATCGCGACACCGGATCCGAGCACGCTGATCACGGCGGTGATGGCGGCGGGATCGACGTCGGGACGCACCATGCCGGCCTCCTGCAGGGCTGCGAGCAGCTGCGGGTGCACGGAGAGGTCGGGGACGATCGAGACCCCGTCGATGGCCCGCATGATGCGGTTGAGGCCCCCCGGGTCGGAGAGGTAGAGGGCGCGCGCGAACCGGTGCTCGAACACGGCGCCCAGCGCGTACCCGAAGATGCGCGACGGGAGTCCGCCTCGCGGGTCACGCTCGACGTTGTCGACGATGATCCGGGTGAGTTCGGACGTCTCGCGGGCCAGGAGACCGGCGAGGAGGTCCTCGAAGACGGGGAACACGGCGACGATGTCGTCGCGGTCGCGGCCCACGCGCTGCGCGATGGTGCCGTATCCGAGCGCCTCGAATCCGTCGCCGATCAGGATCTCGGCGGATGCTTCGAGGATCTGCTCGGCGAGGGGGGTGGTGGGTTCCATGCTGCCGATCCGGGTGTGAGGTGCTGCGCTCAGCCTAGGGGTAGGTCCCGACCGGTCTGTACACCCTTTTCGGGGGCAAGCTCCGCCAACCGCGCGGCCGCTTCGGCGAGCACCTCGGTGCGCTTGCAGAAGGCGAAACGCACCAGTGAGCGGTACGGCTCCCGCCGGGCCGGGTGGACGAAGGCGGTGAGCGGCACGCCGACCACCCCGGCCCGTTCGGGCAGGGCGCGGCAGAACGCATCCGCGTCGTCCACACCGAGGGGCGCGGCGTCGGCGATCACGAAGTAGGAACCGCTCGGCCGGCTGACGGAGAAGCCCGCGGCCGAGAGCCCGGCCGACAGCAGGTCGCGCTTCGCCTGCAGCGTGGCCGCCGCGCCGTGGAAGAACGTGTCGGGCAGGTCGAGCCCCCGCGCGATCGCCGGCTGGAACGGGGCGCCGTTCACATAGGTGAGGAACTGCTTCACCGCGAGCACCGCGTCACGCAGTTCCCGGGTCGCGGTGATCCAGCCGATCTTCCATCCGGTGGTCGAGAACGTCTTGCCGGCGCTGGAGATCGTGATGACGCGCCCGTCGGCGCCGGGGCGGGTGGCGGCAGGTACGTGCGTGCGGCCGTCGAAGACGAGATGCTCGTAGACCTCGTCGGTCACCACGATCGCGTCGTGTCGGTGCGCGAGTTCGATCGCCACATCGAGGAAGGACTCCTCGAGCATGGCCCCCGTCGGGTTGTGCGGGGTGTTGAGCAGGATGACGCGGGTGCGGTCGGTGACGGCCGCGCGGAGGGCATCCGGATCGGGTGCGAACAGCGGGGGATGCAGCGGCACGGTCACGTGTCGGCCGCCGGCGAGTGCGATGACGGCCGCATACGAGTCGTAAACCGGTTCGAGGGTCACGACCTCGTCGCCGTCGTCGACGAAAGCCAGCAGGACCGCGGCGAGGGCCTCGGTGGCACCTGCGGTGACGAGCACCTCGGTGTCGGGGTCGACGTCGAGGTCGTAGAAGCGCTTCTGGTGGCGGGCGATCGCCTCACGCAGCACCGGCATCCCGAGTCCGGGCGGGTACTGGTTGAGGCCTGCGGAGATCGCGTCGCGCGCGGCCTCCAGGATCTCCGCTGGACCGTCTTCGTCGGGGAAGCCCTGGCCCAGGTTGATGGCCCCCGTGGCGGAGGCGAGGGCCGACATCTCCGCGAAGATCGTGGGGCGGGGGGTGCCGTGCGCGTCGAGCAGGAGCGCACCGCGGGCGGCGCGGGTCCAGGGGCGTTCGGTCACCCTTCCACGCTATCGGCCAAGCCACATCCGCACCCAAGTAGGCTCCCAGGGCCGCCTTATGGTTCGTTCAGCTTCGCGGTGGACGCTTGCGGCGTTCGAAAGGAGCACCACCGATGTCCGAGACACCGTCGACTGACCAGCCCACCCCCGAGAACGCCGCGCCGCTGGGCGAGGAGCAGCCGACGACGGATGCCGCGCCCGCGCAGCCGGTCGCCGAGTTCGCTCCCGTCGAGCCCGTCGCCGCGCAGGTGGCCCCCGCCCCCACGCAGCCCACCGAGCCGCTTCCCCCGACCTTCGCGGCGCCCGCCGCATCCGCTGCGCCGACCGCCCCCGAGGCGGCCCCCGCAGCCGAGAAGAAGCAGCGTTCGGTGGCCGTCCCCGTGATCGCCGCCGCCGTCGTGGCAGCCCTCCTCGGCGGAGGCGCCGGAGCCGGTGTCGCCGCCTGGGCCATCACGAGCCAGAGCGCCGACCAGTCGCCGGGCTCGGCTGTCGGCCCGCAGACCATCAACGTCAACAACCCCGACGGTACCGACGTCGTGACCGCGGTGGCCGCGAAGGCCGCCCCCTCCGTCGTCACCATCTCGGTGTCCGCGAGCAACGCCGGCGGCACCGGATCGGGTGTCATCCTCAGCGACGACGGCTACGTGCTCACCAACACCCACGTCGTGACGCTCGACGGCGAGACCGCCGACGGCGCCATCGAGGTGACCACCGCCGACGGTCGCATCTTCACCGCGACGGTCGTCGGACTCGACCCGGTGGTCGACCTGGCCGTGCTGAAGCTCAAGGACGCATCCGGCCTCACCCCGATCGAGTGGGCCGACTCCGACGACGTCGAGGTCGGCGACCAGGTGATCGCCATCGGCGCGCCGCTCGGGCTCTCGAACACCGTCACCGACGGCATCGTCAGCGCGGTCGACCGCAGCATCCAGATCGCCTCGTCGGCGGTGCCGGACTCCGGTGAGAGCGACCAGACCCCCGACCAGGACCAGAACGGCGGCCAGGGACCCTTCGACTTCTGGAACTTCGACCAGGGTGAAGGCGGATCGGGTCAGGGCCAGTCCTCCGGCTCGTCCAGCCAGGCCATCTCGCTGCCCGTCATCCAGACCGACGCGGCCATCAACCCCGGCAACTCGGGCGGCGCCCTCGTCAACGACCAGGGTGAACTCGTCGGCATCAACGTCGCCATCGCGAGCACCGGATCCACCGGCTCCAGCCAGAGCGGATCGATCGGCGTGGGCTTCTCGATCCCGTCGTCGCTCGCCAAGCGTGTCGCCGACGAGATCATCGCCGACGGTGCGGCCACCCATGGCCTGCTCGGCGCCAGTGTCACCACCGCCACCTCCGAAGACTCGGACGTGGTCGGCTCGGTGATCGCCGAGGTGACCGCCGACGGTGCGGCCGCCGACGCGGGCCTGAAGGCCGGCGACGTGGTGACCGTCTTCAACGGGCACGCGATCACCAGCAGCACCGACCTCACCGCGCAGGTGCGGGCGCTCGCCGCGGGTGCGAAGGCGGAGCTCACCTATCTGCGTGACGGCAAGTCCTCCACGGTGACCGTGACGCTGGGCGAACTGAACCTCTGACCGGTTCTCACGCCTGACGGGGCGGCGGCGCGGATGGGCGCCGCCGCCCCGTGGCATGTCGGGCGGCGCGACGCGCGTTGCTAGGCTCGACGGCACCGCGTGAACCCGCGCGGAGACCCGGGAGGACGCATGGCACAGACGCCGGACGCGCTTCCCGGCGTCTCCTACGTGATGCCTGTGCTCAACGAGGTCGCCTACCTCGCCTCGGCCGTCGGTTCGGTGCTGCAGCAGCGCTACGACGGGCCCGTCGAGGTGATCCTCGCGCTCGGGCCGTCCACCGACGGCACCGCGGATGTGGTGGCCGAGCTGACGGCGGACGACCCCCGCATCCGGGTGGTCGAGAACCCGGGCATGGACATCCCGATCGGACTCAACCTGGCGATCGCCGCCGCGCGGCACCCGGTGATCGTGCGCGTCGACGCGCATACCGAGCTGTCGGAGGACTACACCCGCCGCGGGGTCGAGACCCTCGCGCGCACCGGCGCCGCGAGCGTCGGCGGTGTGATGGTGGCCGAGGGGCGGGGCGGCGTGCAGTCCGCGGTCGCCCGCGCCTACAACAGCCGTTTCGGGCTCGGTGGTGGTGCCTACCACCGGGACGACGCCCGCGAAGGCCCGGCCGAATCCGCGTACCTCGGGGTGATGGATGCCGAGGTGCTGCGTTCGGTCGGCGGATACGACGAGACGGTTCGCCGCGGTGAGGACTGGGAGCTGAACTTCCGTCTGCGCACGGCCGGGCACACCGTGTGGTTCGACCCCACGCTGCGGGTCCGGTACTGGCCGCGTTCGAGCTGGGGCGCCCTCTCACGCCAGTTCTGGGCGACCGGGGTGTGGCGGGGTGAGCTGGTGCGCCGTCTCGGTGCCCGCAACTCGCTGCGCTACTTCGCACCTCCCGCTCTCGTGCTCGATCTGGTGCTGTGCGCGGTGCTCGCGCCGTTCCTCGCGACGGGACTCATCTCGGGGTGGGTCGCGTGGGTGCTGGCGCTCGTCTACCTCGGGCCGCTGGCGTACGTCGTGCTGCTCGCCGCGGCGGCGATCAGTTCGTCGGGCTCGCTCGCGAAGCGGGTGCGTTTCGCATCCGTGCTCGCCGTGATGCACCTCAGCTGGGGCGGCGGGTTCCTCGTGGGGGCGACGCGCGGTGCCCGCGACGCGGTCGACACCTCGCGTACCGAGTCGTAGCGGCTACAGCCAGCCGGCGTCGATCATGCGGCGCACGACGCGCTCGCCCGCATGCCCGTCATCGAGCGGGGTGAAGCGCTCGCGCCAGCGCGCCGCCTGCACCCGGTAGCGTTCGCGGTCGGTCTCCGCGTCGGCGATCGCATCCAGCAGCTCCTCCCGGGAGCGCACGACGGGGCCGGGGGCCTCCGCCAGCAGGTCGAAGTAGAACCCGCGCAGATCGGAGCTGTAGTGGGCGAGGTCGGGCGTGAAGAAGATGATCGGACGCCCGGTGGCCGAGAAGTCGAACATCACCGACGAGTAGTCGGTGACCAGCACATCCGACACCTCGAGCAGGTCGGCGACGTTCGGGTAGCTGGTGACGTCGATGAGGCGTTCGGCCTCGAGGTCGCGGCCGTAGCGCAGCGTGCGCGAGTGCCCGCGCACGAGCAGCACGGTGTTCTCGTCGAGCTCGGAGGCGAAGCTCGTGAGGTCGAGGTAGTCGACCATCTCGGTGCGGTCGTCACGCCAGGTGGGGGCGTAGAGCACCACCCGGGCGCCGTCCGGGATGCCGACGGCCCGCCGAATACTCGCGGCATCCGCCCCCGAGACGAGGCGGTCGTTGCGCGGGTAGCCCTCGTCCCAGGTGCCGCGGGTGAAGGCGTAGGCCGAGGTGAAGATGCGTGCGCTGTAGCTGTTCTGGGCGAGGAGCGCGTCCCACCGGGCGCTCTCGCGCTTCACGGCGATGCGCGTGCGCGCACCCACGTTCGCGCGGTCGAGTCCGAGGCGCTTCAGCATGGTTCCGTGCCAGGTCTGCAGCACATTCTGGTGGGGGCGCTTGCGGTAGCGCTTGCGCAGCCAGTCGTTGACGATCAGCACCCGCGCCGCCCCGCGCACACGCCACCACTCGCGGGTGCCTTCGATGAGTCGCACGTCGCCGTCCGGCACCGCCACCGACCCGTCGACGACGCTCCAGTAGCGGGCCACGTCGGGGCGGATACGGCGCAGCATGCGGGCGATCCCGGCGGGATTGCACGACGCCGACTGGCCGTAGAAGCTCTCGAGGAACACGGCATCCTCGGGGGTCGGGCGAGATCGCCGGTAGCTGCGTTCCAGCCGCTTCTGGTTGCGGCGTCCCACCTCGTCGGCGGCGAGGGGTGGCGAGACGCGCAGCACGAGTCCGCCCGCCGCCTGCCGAAGTTCGGCGTGGAACAGCGGATGCGTGAACCGCCCGTCCAGGTCGCAGTCGACCGTGACGCGGCTGGTCGGCACCTCGCCGTCGAGGGTGAGGCGGTAGTCGCCGGAGGGGAGAGCGAGACCTTCCGATCCCCACCGCGTCGTCAGCAGCGGGAGGCGCACGCTCAGACTGCCGCCGGCATCCACCGGGGCTTCGACGCGCGCGCGTGCCCCCTCGAGGCGCACGCCGGTGACCGGACGAACCGGGTCGGCGACGGTCACGCGCAGTGCGGCGCCGTCGGCCCCCTCCTCGACGACGGCCTCCACCACGCGGGCACGGGGGAGTCGCCCGTCGGTAGCCCCCGAGCCGCGGGAGTCGGTCGTGTCGGAGGAGATGCCCGTCCGCGCCAGGATCTCGTGGAGCACCCGTTCGGCCGCGCGTCCGTCGACCCGGTCGACGTGCTCCTCACGCAGCCACACGGTGTGCCGTGCGATGCGGGTGCCCAGGGGGGTGGTGGTGCCGATCGCGTCGAGGTGCTCGAGCACGTGCGGCCAGGAGTTGACGTACCGGTCGTCGCTGAAGGTGCGGTAGTTCTCGTACAGTCCCCGGCGCCGGGCGTACTGCTCCACATCCGGTGCGAAGAACACGATCGGCCCGTCGACGAGCGCGAAGTCGTAGGCGATCGAGGAGTAGTCGGTGACGAGCGCGTCGATTCCGGGGAGCGCAGGCGTGACGTCGACCAGTTCGTTCGCGCCCAGCATCCGGATGCGGTCGGAGACTGCCGGCCCGACCGCGTAGTCGCCGAGGCCGAGCGGATGCGCCCGCACCAGCAGCACCGCGTCGCGGGCGTCGAGCCAGCGGGCGATGAGCGCCCAGTCGTCGCGCGTGGGGGCGCCGGGGTCGTCGGCGCCGTCGCGCCAGGTGGGCGCGTACAGCACCACCCGCGCGTCGGCGGAGACGGGGACCCCGCTCGCCTCCGCGATGACCCCGCGAGCCGCGGCGCGAGCGGCGGCAGGGTCGCTGCTCGCCAGCACGTCGTCGCGGATGTCGCCCACCGCGACGACGCGACCCGGTCGCACCCCGAACGCGCTCGCGATACGCGGAGCGACGAGTTCCGACGCCACCGGGAACAGGTCGATCCCGCGACCCGCGAAACCGTACGCCTTCGCGAGGAACGCGCGCACGTAGCGGTGGTCGGGAACGCCGCGGATGCGCAGGGCGGCGGGCGAATCGAGGTGCAGCTTCTTCAGCGGGATGCCGTGCCACAACTGAACGACGAACCCGCCGGTGGTCGCGTAGCGGTTCACGTCGCCGAAGCCGTGGGTGACCACGAGGACGCGGGCCCGGAGCGTCAGCCAGAAGCCGCGCGCGGAATGCGTGAGCTCAGCGTCGAACCCGAGCGCGGTCGCCTCCGCGAGTTCGGTCTCGGTGGATGCGAGCCATACGAGCCGCACGTCAGGCCCCAGACGCTCGCGCGCGAGCCGGTACAGCGGCAGGGCGCCCTCACCGAGCCCGATGCCCGAGCCGAACACCCACAGCTTGCGGCTCCGCGGCACGAACACGGAGACGAGCGCGCCGAGCGCGTAGAGGGGCAGGCGGAGCAACTTGCGGGCGTTGCCGGCGCCGAAGGTGAAGGACGCCGGCACGCCTCCGATTCTGTCATGCGCAGCCGTCTGCACCGTGACGGCGACGCGCTCAGACGTGCGTGTACGCCGGCGGCGGCGTGGGCTGCTCCGTGAGCACGAAATGGCGACCCGAGACGGCCGTCGGCTCGATACGCACCCAGATGGGCTTCTCGCCGGAGAGCTGATTGCGCAGACCCGCCTGCTCGGCCTCGGCGATCTCGGCGGGGTTCGTCAGCATCCGCGCACGGCCCTTCAGCACGACGCTCCACGCGAAGCCCGACTCGCGGCCGTCGATCTCGAGCACCACATCCGGGTTCACGGTCAGCTCGAGCAGCTTGGAGCCCGGCGCGGTACGCAACAGGATGGTGCGTTTCCATGCCAGGTAGTTGAGCGGCGTGATGTCCATCACGCCGAGGGCGTTCGTGGCGAGCCGACCGAAGCGTTCACGTTCGAGCAGGGCCCAGCACTGGTCGTCGGACAGGCGGGTGACAGGGGAGACGGGCATGCGTCCATCCGAGCGGATCGGCGAATCGGCGGGGAGAGCCGAAGGTCCTGCCCGGGTGCAACCGATCGGTAACGATGACGCCGGATCGTCGTCGGGCGCCCTCGTGCGACTGGTGTAATGGGACGGGCGCCCGCGCGCCCGGGGGAGGACGGACGCACCATGGGGATCGCCAGCGATCTGAAGGCGGCACGCAAAGTCCTCCGCAACGCGCTGCGTTCACGGAACACCCGGCGCGAGCTGGCCCACCGCATCCAGGTCGACGGAACGGGCGAACCCGCCGAGGTGCACATCGCCGTGTACTTCGCCGACACGCGCGTCAACCTGTACCAGATCCGTCAGTGGTACGAGCCGCTCGCCGAACTGGCCAAGATCCACCCGGTGACGATCCTCACCCGCAGCCCCGGGGCGACGCTCACCCTGAAGAACGAGTCCCCGGTGCCGGTCGTCTACTGCCGCAAGGTGACCGACCTGGAGGCGTTCGTCGGACGTCATGACGTCCGCATCGTGTTCTACGTCAACCAGAACATGAAGAACTTCCAGATGTTCCGGTACGGCCGCATGTGGCACGTGTTCATCAACCACGGCGAGAGCGACAAGATGTACATGACCACCAACCAGTTCAAGGCGTACGACTACGCCCTGGTTGCCGGTCAGGCGGCGGTCGACCGGCTCTCCGGCAAGCTGTGGGGCTACGACGTCGACCGTAAGACGATCGCCATCGGCCGGCCCCAAGCCGACCACTTCGCGGGCGAGGTGCCCTACCCCGACGACGACCGCACCGTCGTGCTGTACGCGCCCACCTGGGAGGGCGACCGCCCCACCGCCGCGTACGGATCGATCGCCTCCCACGGCGTCGCGCTCGCGGAGGCCGTGCTGGCGTCGCCGACGCACCGCCTCGTGTACCGGCCCCACCCGCGGTCCGGTGTGATCGACACCGCGTACCGCGAAGCCAACCAGCGCATCATCGCCGCGATCGCCGCCGCCAACGCGTCAGACCCGACGGCGCACCACGTCTTCGACGACGGCCCGCAGCTCGGCTGGCAGCTCGCGGATGCCGATGTCGCGATCACCGACATCTCGGCCATGGTCTACGACCGGCTCGCGGTCGGCAAGCCGATCCTGGTGGCCCGCCCCGCATCCCCGGATGCCGAGGTCGACGAGCAGGGGTTCCTCGGCGCGGCCTCCTGGCTGACGGCGGAGGATGCGGGTGACGTGCTCGCCGCCGTCGACCGCGAACTCAACGACCCCACAGCGCAGGAGCGGCTCGCCTACTGGTCGAACCACCACTTCGGCGACACGGCGCCCGGCGCCGCGACCGCCCGCTTCCACGCCGCCGTCGAACAGCTGATCAGCGAATGGTCGCGGCACGCCCAGGTGCACCTGGGCGACCGGCGGGTGTCCGAGTCGGACCCGTTCGACGACGATGAAGACGAAGAGGGCTTCCCCGCCTCAGGCGACTGACGTTCAGCCGATCGCAGTCGTCAGCAGTTCGGTGATGCGCTTCTTCTCGGCGGCCCCGAGCTTCACGAGGGCGAACGAGGTGGGCCACATGTCGCCGTCGTCGAGCGCTGCGCTCTCGTCGAATCCGATCGTCGAGTAACGGGCCTTGAACTTCGACGCGGGCTGGAAGAAGCACAGCACCTTGCCGTCCTTGTAGTAGGCGGGCATGCCGTACCAGGTCTTCGGGGCGAGCTCGGGGGCGACCGAGGTGATGAGTTCGTGCACCTCTTCGGCGAGGGCCCGGTCGGCGGGGTCGAGCTCCGCGATCTTGTCGAGCATTGCCTGCGCGTCGGCGGCCGCCTTCTGTTCCTTGGTTCCGCTGCGGCTGCGCGACGCCTTCTGCTCGGCGGCGTGCTCCTTCATCGCAGCCTTCTCTTCGTCGGTCCAGACGTCGCCGCCGCGCTGAGTCTTCTCGGCCATCGTGTGCTCCTTCAGGTGGGGATGGTGTTCCGAGGTTACGGCGCGGCCTCCGGCGGGCGCTTCTTCGATCCTGATCGACGCGGCCGGACGGTGATCGCCTTCGGTGTTCTCGGTTCCTTCGGCGGTCTCGGTTCGCGGGGTGCGATCGGCTTCGGTTCCGTGCTCGCCGGGAACACGAGAGGCGGGGGACCGAATGCGGTGCGCGCCGTACGCACGACCCGTCGACCGAGCAACTGGTTCGCGGTTCCGCCGATCACGGCGCCGACGCCGAACGGGAGGATGCGGCCCACCACGCCGCCGCCCGCGGTCGCCAGCATCCGGGGCAGGTACACCTTGCGCACCCGGTCCATGAACTGCAGCACCGCCGTGCGGGGGAGGTTCTTGGCGATCATCGCGCCCCAGAACTCCTGCTTGGCGGGGCCGCGGCCGGTGGCCTGGCCGGTGAACTGGGTGATCAGTTCCTGGGCGGGGCCACCCACGACCATCGCGAGCACGAGTGCACGCCCGCGATCCGGGTCGTCGACCGGGATGCCGTGCAGTTCGGCCACCGACTGCGCGAAGAGCGCGGTCGACTCCAGGAACAGCACCGTCTCCGCACCCGACAGCGCTAGCGCCGCACCCGTGCCGATCGCGGGCACGGCCGCGGCGACGCCGACGCCCGCACCGCTGGTGGTGACGGTGGCCAGGTAGCGCCGCTCCAGGATGCGCTGCACCGTTTCGGGGGAGGCGTTCGGGTTCCGCGAGCGGATGGCGCGCAGGTGTGCGAGTACCGCCGGGCGGTGCACCGACATGATCCGGTCGAGGATCGCGTCGATTCGGGCCCCGGTGACGGTGGACGCCTCGGCGCCCTCGCCCGGGCCACCTTGCCCCGGGGCGCCGGTATCTCCCGGCACGATGGCAGGCTCTCCGGCCGGCAACACGATCGGCGTCAGGGCCGCCTCGTCGTCGCGGGGCCGATTCGGGGTGCCGGCGTCGGTCATGCTCCCACGCTACGCGAGCACCTGGGAGTTCACCCGTGCTCCCGATGCCGTTCACCTGCGCGCCTCCGCACCCACACCCCGGCGTCGCACACTCGACACGGCGGAAGGGGGAAGAGATGTCGAACAACGCCCATGACGCACTCGCCTGGGTCGAATCGCCCCTCCAGGTGCTGACCGCTGCCGAGTGGGCGCACCGCCACCGCGCCGCGACCGGCGGATCCACGGCGATCGCCTACCGCATCTCCGACCCCCAGACGGTGCGAACGATCGAGGCGCTGCACCGGATGCGGGCCCCGTTCTCACGGTTCGAGCCGTACGTGGGCATCCCATGGGCGCGGCTCGCGGGTTCGCGGCAGTGGGTGATCGGCGACCCGTTCTCGGGGCAGTTCCGCGCCGCCGCCGCGGTGCTCCCGCCCCCTCGACGGATCACGTTCGTCGACGACGGTGCGATGGTCGTGCATGCCATGCGCGCCCTGGCGGGCGAGGTGGACTACGCCCGCGCCGGTCAGCACGAGAGCCGCACGAAGGTGCTGCTCGGTGGGCTCAGCGCGGAACGCATCCGACGGCTCGCGCAGGCCGGCAGGGCCGAACTCTTCACCGCGTTCGGCGCCGCAGCCGAGCCGGCGAAGCGGGTGGGCATCCGGGTCTCCGCCGACGACTTCTCGTGGATGCGGCAGGCGGCCCGCGGTGACGACGCACCACGCGTCGCGCTCCCGCACCCGCGGATCGTGCTCGGCACGGCCCGCGTGGTCGACGGCCTGCTACGCCCCGAGCGTCACCGCTCGTGGGTCGGCTCGCTCGCCGACCTGGGGCCCCTCACCTACCTGCCGCACCGACGCGAGTCGGCCGAGCTGGTCAACGCGGTCGCGTCCCTGCCGGGCGTGACCGTCGTGCGGGCCGACCTCCCGGTGGAACTCGTGCTCGCCGCGGCCGACGACGCGCTCGAACTCCACACACTCCCGTCGAGCGCCGTCACGACGCTGCGGCTCGTGCTCGACGGCACGGGCAGCACCATCCACGCGGGCCGACTGCCGTCCGCCGAGCGTGCTCCGGGAGGCTCACGATGAACGCACGGGAAGTGGTCGCCGTCATCCCGGCGCGGGGAGGATCCCGCGGGGTGCCCCGCAAGAACCTTCGCCGCGTCGGCGGGGTCCCGCTGATCGTGCGGGCGATCGAGTCAGCGCACGAAGCCCGCGGCATCGACCGAGTCGTCGTCTCCACCGACGACCCCGAGATCGCATCCCTCGCCCGAGCCCACGGCGCCGACATCGTCACCCGCCCCGCCAACCTCGCGGGCGACACCGCCAGCTCCGAGTCGGCCCTCGACCACGCGCTCGACGCGCTGACCGCGCGCGGCGTCGACGTGTCGGTGATCGTGTTCATCCAGGCCACCTCGCCGTTCATCGACCCGGCGGACATCGACGACGCCATCGCCCGCGTACTCGCCGGAACCGCCGATGTGGTGTTCTCGGCCGTGCCGTCGTGGGGCTTCCTGTGGCGTCCCGACGGCGACGACGGCACCGTCGCCGGCATCAACCACGACCCGCAGCATCGCCCCCGCCGACAGGACCGGGAGCCCGAGTACCTCGAGACCGGCGCCTTCTACGTGCTCGACGCCGTCGGCTACGCCCGGGCCCACCACCGCTTCTTCGGCCGGATCGCCGCCGGGATCGTCACCGAGTCGAGCGCCATCGAGATCGACACCGAAGAGCAGCTGCTGCTCGCCGGAGCGGTGGCGACGATCGTCGACCCCGCCACCCCCACGATCGACGTCGACGCCGTCGTCACCGACTTCGACGGCGTCCACACCGACGACCGGGTGCTCGTCTCCGAAGACGGCACGGAGCATGTGCTCGTCAGCCGCGGAGACGGCATGGGTGTCGCCCAACTGCTGCGGGCCGGAATCCCCGTGCTCATCCTGTCGACCGAACGCAACCGGGTCGTGGCCGCACGTGCCCGCAAGCTCGGCGTCGAAGTGCTGCACGGCCTCGACGACAAAGCCACCGCACTGACGCAGTGGGCGACCGACGCGGGCATCCCGCTCGACAAGATCGCCTACCTCGGCAACGACGTGAACGACCTCGGCTGCATGGAACTGGTCGGCTGGCCGATCGCCACGCCCGCCGCGCACCCCCTGGTGCATGCGGCCGCCCGCACCGTGCTCACCCGCCCCGGGGGAGACGGTGCCATCCGAGAGCTCTCCGAACGCGTGCTCGCCGCACGCGACGAAGCAGGAGAGCACGACCCCGCCCGAGAGGACACCCGCGCATGACCGTCACCATCGGATCCCACACGATCGGCGCCGACGCGCCGGTGTACGTGATCGCCGAGATCGGACTCAACCACAACGGCGACGTCGAGCTCGCGAAGCGCCTCGTCGACGTGGCCGCCGACGCGGGAGCGCAGGCGGTGAAGTTCCAGAAGCGCACGCCCGGGATCTCCACGCCGGAGCACATGCGCGAGGTGCGCCGTGAGACCCCGTGGGGCGAGATGAGCTACCTCGAGTACCGCTACCGGGTCGAGTTCGACCGCGAGCAGTACATCGAGATCGGCGACCACGCCACGATGCGCGGACTCGACTGGTTCGCATCCCCGTGGGACGTTCCGGCGGTCGAGTTCCTCGAGGAGCTCAACGTCGTCGCCCACAAGGTGGCCTCGGCGAGCGTCACCGACCACGAGATGCTCCGCGCGCTCGCCGCCACCGGCAAGCCGATCATCCTGTCGACGGGCATGTCGACCCTGGAGCAGATCGACGCCGCCGTCGACATCCTCGGAACCGAGAACCTGGTGCTCCTTCACGCCACCTCCACCTACCCGCTCCCGCCGGAGGAGGCGAACCTGCGCACCATCGGCACCCTGCAGGCGCGCTACCCGGAGGTCCCCGTCGGGTACTCGGGTCACGAGCGTGGGCTGCAGATCTCCCTCGCGGCGGTCGCGCTCGGGGCCGTCGCGGTCGAACGTCACATCACCCTCGACCGCACGATGTGGGGATCCGACCACGCCGCGTCGCTCGAGCCGACCGGATTCGAGCACCTGGTGCGCGACATCCGCATCATCGGCGACGCGCTCGGCGACGGGGTCAAGCGGGTCTTCCCGGGCGAGCTCGCGCCCCAGGCGAAGCTGCGACGGGTGACCGTCTGAACACCGCAGCTCCGGAATCCGGCCTCCGCGTCCTCGCGGTCGCCGACTCCGACTCGTACCTGAAGTGGGCGGCTGCGACCCTCGCCGCCCTGCCCGTCGACGCCGGCCGGGGACTGCTGCTGGTCGAATGCCCGGCGACGCCGAGCGCGGGGCAACGTGCCGCCGCGCTCCGCGGCACCGGGATCGGCGCGGATGCGGTGCCGGTCGTCGCGCTCTCGGAACTCGTCGCGCGGGTGGCTGAGGCAGCGCCCGACGTGGTCCTGGTGGCCACCCGCGGACCGCAGGCGCGCGTCATCCTGCGCGACCTGGCGCATCTGGACCCCCGACCGGTGCTGGTCACCGGACTGCCCGGGATCTCCATCCCCGCCACCCGTAAGGCCTTGTACTTCCGGCACCAGGCCGACCTGTTCGTCCTGCACTCGCACCGCGAGGTCCGCGAGTTCCGGGCGCTCGCCGCCCGCAACGGCTGGAACCGCGAGGTCGCCCTCGCGAGTCTGCCGTTCGCCTCCGTCGACCGCGCCGTTTCCGCACGGACGTCGACGGGCACCGACCTCGTGTTCGCCGTGCAGTCGGTCGTACCGCCGCTGCCCGACGACCGCCGACGCATCGCCCGGATGCTCCTGGCCGCCGCCGAGGCGAGTCCCGACCGCCGCGTCGTCGTCAAAGTACGCGCCGTCGCAGGCGAACGTCAGACCCACGACGAGGCGCACCCGATCCCCGACCTGATCGTCGAGGAGGCGGCCGCCGCAGGGCGCCCCGTCCCGGCGAACCTGGTCGTGTCCGGTGTCTCCATGTCAATCGCGCTCGACACCGCCGAGGGGCTCGTCACCGTCAGTTCGACCGCGGCGATCGAAGCAATCGCGCGCACCATCCCGGTGATCGCACTCGACGTGTTCGGGGTCTCCGACGCCCTCATCAACCCGGTGTTCACGGGGAGCGGACTGTTCGGCGACGAGGAGGATGTGATCGGTCGGCGCTTCCGGCATCCGTCCCCGCGCTGGCTGCACGACGACTACTTCCACCCGGTCGCCGATGACGACCTGCATTCCCGGCTCGACGGCCTCGTCGCCGCCCGTCGCCGCGGGGAGCTGGTGCGTCGCGACGACCTGCCGGTCACCGGGGGATCGTTCCGACGCCGGTGGCAGCGGGTGCGGGCCTTCCCGGGGTCGGAGCGGGGTCTCCGGGGCATCATGCTGGCCGTCGTGGGTCACCCGGCACGGGTCGTCGTGCTCACCGCACGCCGCGCGACGCGACCCCTCCGCGCACGCCTGCGCGCGTCAGGTCAGACGCCGTAGTCGGCGTTGTAGCGGTCCACGACCTCACCGATCGGTGCGTCGAGCACGAGCGCCCCCTTGTCGAGGTACAGGCCACGGGTGCAGAACCGCAGCAGGTCGCGCTCGTTGTGCGAGACGAAGAACAGGGTGCGGCCACCGGCCAGCAACTCCTCGATGCGGGTGTAGCACTTCTCGCGGAAGGCTTTGTCGCCGACCGCCAGCACCTCGTCGACGAGGATGATCGGCTCCTCGAGACGCGAGATCACGGCGAACGCGATGCGCACCTTCATGCCGCTCGACAGGTGCTTGTAGGGGGTGTCGACGAAGTCGCCGATCTCGGCGAACTCGATGATTTCGTCGAAGCGCTGATCGATCTCGTGCTTCGTCATGCCGTGCAGCCCGGCAGTCAGGTAGACGTTGTCGCGTACCGACAGGTCGTTCACGAATCCGCCGGTGATCTCGATCAGGGGGGCGACGCCACCGTGCACCGCGACGGTGCCCTCATCCGGGTAGATCACCTGGGCGACGAGCTTCAGCAGGGTCGACTTGCCCTGGCCGTTCCGTCCGACGACGCCGATAGCCTCGCCGGGAGTCACCTCGAAGTCGACGTTGCGCAGCGCCCAGAACTCGCCCGGGCGGGTGCGTCGGCTGCGTCCGGCGAACAGATCCTTGAAACTGCGCCGCGAAGCCCGGTTGCGTTTGAAGCGGATGCCGCCACCGGTCACCCGGATGGTGCCGTCGGGAGTCTGCGTCTCCATCAGATCTCCTTCAGCACCGTGCGGATGGTGCGGCGGAAGACGGCGATGCCGATCCCGAGCAGTGCGAACGAAATGCCGACGGCCATCAGGATCGCGAACAGGTCGAGCTCCTGCGGGAAGAACGCCGAGCGGTACATCCCGAAGATGCCCGCCAGCGGGTTGAGGGCCGCCCACGGTCGCAGCGCCTCTGGCAGGTCGCTGAGCCCGTAGATGATCGGCGACGCGTAGAACATGAAGCGCAGCACGAGCTTGACCGCACGCTCCAGGTCGCGGAAGAACACCACGAGCGGCGCCACGATGAGGCCGATGCCGACGGTCAGCACCGCCTGCAACAGGATGGCCGGGATCACCCAGAACGCCTCCCAGTGCAGTTGCGCCGGGTGGTCGGACCACAGGGTCGCGACCGCGAAGAGCGCCAGCACGGGGATGCTCGCGACGAACTCGATGCCCTTCGACAGCACCAGTCGGGTCACCCAGATGGTGCGGGGGATGGTGGTCGAGCGGATGAGCTTGGCTTCGCGTGTGAAAGCGCGGGTGCAGTCCGAGATCGCGCCCGTGAACCACATCCACGGCAGCAGGCCGGCAAGCAGGAACACGATGTACGGCTCGTGGCCCACGCCCCGCCCGAAGACGACCGTGAACACGAACCAGTAGATCCCCGCCATCACGAGCGGGTCGAGGATCGACCAGAAGTAGCCGAGGAACGACGTCGAGTAGCGGACCTTCAGGTCTCGCGTCGTCAGCAGCCACAGCGATCGCCGGTACCGGGTGAACGGCGACCAGTCGCGTCGGGACAGCGCGGCAGAGGTCACGCAGTCACACTAGCCGGACTCCGGAGCGCTGGACGCTCGCGGAGCCGGTGAACTCACACGAAGAGGTTCGCGCGCTCCAGGTCTTCGGCGAAGTCGATCTCGACCGCGTAGAGGTCGCTGATGTCGACCGGCTGGAAGCGGACGCCGTCGTGCTCGATGGCGAGCTCGATGCCGCGCTCGAAGTAGTCCTGGGCGTCGACACGCTGCAGCTGGCGCACGAGCGCGGCCTTGTCGCGGCTCGACACGAAGTTGATGCCGACCGCCTCGCCGAGGCCGCCGCGCACCGACTTCGAGAGCAGGCGGATGTGGCCGGTCTCGTCGGTCGTGTACTTGACCTCCTCGTCGGACACCTTCGCGGTGTTGACGGAGACGAAGCTCTGGTCGCGGGCGACGAGGTCGCCGGCGCGCACGAGGGCCTCGGGGTCGAACACGACGTCGCCGTTGAGCCACAGCACGGGCGCTTCCTTGGTGGCCTGCAGGGCGCGGAGGAGGCTCTTCGAGGTGTTGGTCTGGTCGTACGCCTCGTTGTAGACGAACTCGGCGTTCGGGAACGCCTCGATGATGTGCTCGAGCTTGTAGCCGACGACGATGGTGACCTTGACATCCCGGCCGAAGGCCTGGTGGATGTTGTCGAACTGCTGCTGCATGATGGTGCGGCCGTCGCTGAGCTCGGTGAGCGGCTTGGGAAGCGAGCGGCCCAGGCGGCTGCCCATTCCTGCTGCAAGGATCACGATGTTCGTGGTCACGGGGTCTCCTCGGTGGTCTGTGTGGCCCGCGATGCCTGCGTCGTTCACGCAGGATTCACCTTCTGGCCTCGGTAAAGACACGCCGTTGTGCTCCCTGGATACTACCGAGGCACATTGAGAAGTCGCGGTGAGTTCACCGGTTGTTCTCGTTTCGTGATAACTCCTGCCGACCCTCGATCTTCGCGAGTCATCCTCGAGGATGATCTCGGACGGGGCCCGACAGAACCGCTCTCACATGTTGATACGGTGAAGCAGTGGAGTCCGAGCCCACCCATCCCACCACGTCCAGCCGGCGGCCGTCCGGCTCTTCGGCGCGTCGTGGATCGGCCTCCGCAGCATCTCGCGCACGTACCGGTCAGGCGCACGTCGACCCGCCGCGTCCTGTCGCCGCTGAGGTGAGCGTCCTCGAGCATCCCGACCCCCCGATCGTCGAGGAGACCGCCGACGAGCTGCTGGATGGCGAGTTGCTGGTCGAGGCAGTCCTCGCGGACGAGGTGTTGATCGAGGAGCCCGACGTCGACGAGGTCGAGGTCGAGGAGGCGCCGGTCGAGGAGGAGGCTCCCGTCGAGGAGGCTCCTGAAGTCGAGGATGCCCCCGAAGAGGAGACCCCCGAGGCCGAAGCTGAGGTGGAGGAACCCACACCACGCCCCGCCGCGGTCTCGCTGGCCGACGTTCCGGCATCCGACGACTCGGCTCTCTCTGTGCGCGGCCTCACCAAGTACTTCGGCGGCGCGGTGGCCGTCGACGGCATCGACCTCGAGGTCCGCGCTGGCTCCTTCTTCGGAATCGTCGGGCCGAACGGTGCAGGTAAGACGACGACCCTGTCGATGGTGACCGGGCTGCTGCGTCCCGACGGAGGCGACGTCCGGGTGTTCGGGGTCGACTTGTGGAAGAACCCGCGACTCGCGAAGCAGAAGATCGGCGTGCTGCCCGACCGTCTGCGGCTCTTCGATCGCCTCACCGGCTCGGAGTTCCTGTACCACGCCGGGGCGCTGCGCGGCCTCAGCCGGGCGACGATCGCCCAACGCTCCGCCGACCTGTCGAAGGCCTTCGGTCTCGAGCATTCGCTGCACCGCCTCGTCTCCGACTACTCGGCGGGAATGACGAAGAAGATCGCGATCGCGGCCGCCATGATCCACGCCCCGCGGGTGCTCGTGCTCGACGAGCCGTTCGAGTCGGTCGACCCCGTCTCCACCTCCGTGGTGCTGGATGTGCTGACGCGGTTCACCGAGGCCGGGGGAACGGTCGTGCTGTCCAGCCACAGCATGGAGCTGACCGAGCGGGTCTGTGATTCGATCGCGGTCATCATCGACGGTCAGGTGCTCGCCGAGGGGCCGATCGCCGACGTGCTCGACGGCCGCAGCCTGGAGGAGCGTTTCGTGGAGCTCGCCGGTGGCGCGGCCGCGGTGGAGGGCATGGAGTGGTTGCAGAACTTCTCCGACTGAGGCTGCGGATGCTGGCCAACGGCTTCCGTCGCCGGCCGGTCGAGGTGTTCGGCGTCGTCGTCGCCCTGCTGCTGGCGATCGGCGGCACGTTGCTCGTGTGGTTCGGGTCGGGCTGGGTGAGCCAGTTCGACGACCGGTTCGTGATGCGCGCGGTCGTCACCGCCGGCTCGTGGATGTCGCTCGCCGCTTTCCTGCTTCCGGTGATGGCGATCCGACGCCCCACCCTCTCGCCTCGGGCGTTCGTCGGCTACGACTTGTCGCCGTTCGCGGTCGCGCTCACTTTCCTGATGTTCGCGCTCGTCGGCCCGGGCATCCTGCTGTTGCCGATCGCGTTCTCCCCGGTGAACGCCTGGCCCGACGAGACGTCGGTGCAGGTCGCGTGGGCGGCTGCGCCGCTTCTGTTCCTGCAGGGGTTGCTGACCGTGAAGCTGGGGCGTTTCGCCGGCATCGCGCTGCGACGCCGTCCGCGTCTCGCATCCTGGGTCGATTTCTTCGGTGTGCTGGTACTGGTGCTGGGTGGTGTCGCCGTGCTGGTCGAGTTCGCCCCCCGTATTCCGGAGCTGCTCTGGGTGGTGCAGGCCGCTCGGCCGTTCAACGAGTTCTTCACTGCCCTTCCGCAGCGGCTCGCCGTCACCCCGTTCGGGCTGTTGTGGGCGGCTCCCGGCCACGCGTCGAGCATGGTCGGCCAGCCGGATCTGGCGTGGCAGACGGTCGGTTTTGGGATCGTGCTGGTGCTGCTGCTCCTGGTGGCGTGGCTCGCTCTGGTCGGGCTGGAGCTGCGGCCGACGCGGCGCCTGCGTGGACCGCAGCGCACGCGCGTGCCGGGTCTGTTCGCGCACTTCCCGGCGTCGCCGACGGGTGCCGTCGCGGCCCGGTCGTTGACCTACTGGGTGCGCGATCCGCGGTACTTCGCCGTGTTCGCTGTGCTGCCGCTGGTTCCGGTTCTCACTCTGCTGGTGTTCTCGGTGGGTGGGGTGCCTTTTCCGATCGCCGTTCTCGTTCCGCTGCCGGTGATGGTGCTGCTGCTGGCCTGGTCGACGATCCACAACGATGTCGCCTATGACAACACCGCCATCTGGCAGCACGTCGCCGCGAGCACGCGGGGTTCGCATGACCGGCGTGGTCGCGCGGTCCCTGTGCTGATGTGGGGGCTGTTGCTGTTGGGCGTCGGCATCCCGCTGACGGTGTGGGGTCACGGCGACGTGTCGATCGCGGCCCCGTTCACGGGCGTCTGTGTCGCATTGCTTCTGGGCGGTATCGGTATCGGCAACGCGTATTCGGCGCGGTTCCCGTACGCGGCACCGCGGCCGGGGGATGCGGCGTGGCAGTCTCCGCAGGTTCCGGGGAGCCAGGGCGGTGTCGCGCAGGGCATGTCGGTGCTGTTGACCCTGTTGGTGGCGCTGCCGGCGCTGCTCGCGTCGGCGGTCTGGTGGGTCGAGGGCGGTCTCTGGGCCTGGGTGGCGTTGGCTGCGGGTGTCGTCTCGGGTCTTCTGGCGTTCGTTGCGGGGGTGCGCGGGGGTGGCGCGTCGTTCGATCGCCGGGCGCCGGAACTGTTGGCGTTCACGCAGCGCAACTAGGGCGCGTGGCGCTGTCGTGTCGTAGCCTGTTCGGATGAGCGACCTTGATGCGGATCGGATCGGCGGCGGCGGCACCGATGTGCTCGACCGGGAGCTGGAGAAGCTTCTCGAGGGTGAGCTCACCGAGGACGGCGATCACGACCTTTTCGCGCACTACGTGAAGAAGGACAAGATCGTCGAGTCGGCGGTCACCGGCAAGCCGGTGCGTGCGTTGTGCGGCAAGAAGTGGATCCCGGGCCGCGACCCGTCGAAGTTCCCGGTCTGCCCCGACTGCCAGAAGATCTACGAGCGTCTGAAGTAGGCGTTTCGCCCCGCACCGCTCACAGGTAGCGCGTGGGGATCGCGGCGTCGCCGCGCGACAGTCTGAGGGCGTCGGCCGGGAGTTCGGCGATGGCGCGGGCGTGGTGGGTGCGCGCCTGGGCGACACCGTCGGCGCCGAGGTGTTCGGTGTGGGGTTCACCGTCGGTGACGAGGGGGACGTGCAGCGGGCGTCCGGTGTCGGGTCGGAGCGATGTGACGGGCGGGTCGTCGACGTGGATCTCTTCGGCGACGGCGGTGCCGTCGCGGAGCGCCCGGATCGCCTGTTTGCGGCCGCCGACGGTGGCTTTCCCTTCGGAGGACTTGCCGACGGCGGTCCAGCTGCCGGTGGTCTCTTGCCGGGCGACGAGTTTGTAGACCATGCCGGCGGCGGGGGCACCCGATCCGGTGACGAGTGAGGTGCCGACTCCGTAGGAGTCGACGGGGGCGGAGGCGAGCGCGGCGATTGCGTGTTCGTCGAGGTCGTTGGTGACCGTGATGCGGGTGTTGGTGGCGCCGTGTCGGTCGAGTCGGGCGCGCACGTCGCGCACGACCACGCCGAGGTCTCCTGAGTCGACGCGCACGGCGCCGAGGTCGGTTCCGGCGGCGGCGATCGCGTTGTCGACGCCTTGCCGGATGTCGTAGGTGTCGATGAGCAGGGTGGTGTCGGTCCCGAGGCGCGCCACCTGTGCGGCGAAGGCCTCCTCTTCGGTGGGGAAGAGGAGGGTGAACGCGTGTGCGGCGGTGCCCATTGTGGGCACCCCCCATCGCCTGCCCGCTTCGAGGTTGGAGGTGGCGCCGAATCCGGCGATGTGGGCTGCCCGTGCCGCGGCGACGGCGGAGTGTTCTCCGGTGCGGCGGGAGCCCATCTCGGCGAGGGGGCGTCGTCCGGCTGCGGCGACCATGCGGGCGGCGGCGGATGCGACGGCGGAGTCGTAGTTGAGGATGGAGAGCGCGAGGGTTTCGAGGATGACGCCGTCTGCGAACCCGGCTTCGACGATGAGGATCGGCGAGCCGGGGAAGTAGAGCTCGCCTTCGCGGTACCCGCGGATGGTGCCGCGGAAGCGGTAGACCTCCAGCCAGTCGAGCGCGTCGGGGGAGGCGACGTTCTCCCGTTTCAGCCACGACAGTTCGTCGGGGCCGAAGCGGAACTCGCCGAGGGCTTCGAGAAGCCGGCCGGTTCCGGCGACGACTCCGTAGCGGCGTCCTTCGGGGAGTCGGCGGGCGAAGAGCTCGAAGACGCTCGGTGTCTCGTGCACGCCCGCCTGGAGGGCGGCGTCGATCATGGTGAGCTCGTACCGGTCGGTGTGGAGCGCCGTCGACGTCATGCGCCCAGCGTAGGACGGCCGGTCGGCGGGCGCTCAGCATCCGGGACCCACGGAGCTTCGCGTGCAGTTCCGGTCGACGAGCACGGTCTTCGCCGGGCGCACGGTCACGCGCAGGTCGTTCGCGGGGAGAGTGAGAGTTCCCGGGATGCGCACGAAGTCGCCTCCGCCGATGCGGTACTCGGCGCGGTAGGTGACGGTGAGGCGGATCGTGTGGTCTCCCGCGCGCCGGTACGTGTGGCTCGTTGAGGTGGCGTCGAACTCCCGCAGGCCTAGGTGGCCCCAGGTGGCACCGGGGGAGCGGCTCGTCGCGCTGGAGCCGTCGCCGTAACTCCACCGGAATCCGACGGGCGTGAACCGCACATCCGCCGACTCGCCGAGCAGTGTGCCGGCCACGATCTGCGGTTCCGCGTGGGCGTAGACGTTGATCGGAAGCCCGACGACCGCCCAACCGTTGGGTTCCATCACCTGGACGGCGGGTGTCGGTCGGAAACGCGCGATGTCGGCGAGCGTCACCGCCACCACCACGTAGTCGTCACGGTCAGGACCGTAGTCCGAGGCGCTTTCCGATTCGTCGGGTGCGAGAGTGTCAGCGAGCGCTCCGCCCGTCGGATTCTCGGCCGGGACGTGGCCCGAGTCTTCCGCGCGCAGTACGACGTTGTCATCCTCGATCGTCCCGCTTGTGCAGCCCGCCCATGTGATTCCCTGCTTGCAAGGGTCCTCCGCCATCGGAGCGATCACGAACGAAACGGCAAGGCCGAGAGTTGCCACTGGTGTCAGCATTCGCGGTCGGCCCAGTAGTCCTTGCGCACGATTCGCAGGGAGTCGTTCGGATCGAACTCGACCTCGAAGGGGAGGTGAAGGCGTCGGCCTGCCTTCACAACGGATGCCCCCGTCGCGTCGACCAGGTCGGTGTTCGTCATGTCGTCGCAGGTGTAGGCCACGATCGAGTCGGTGTCGTATCGCTGGAGCGCGATAGAGAATGCCGTTGCTCCGATTCCGCGCCAGTCGTTCTCGCGGAGGTATTCGTAGGAATCGCTTGTCTCATCGAACAGTTCCTTCGAGACGAAGGACGCGAGGCGAGAGTCGTCGGCACCCGCTTCGCGAACGATCTGATCCGACACGGCCAGGTATGCCGCGTACGCCTTCTCCGCCGCCGCCAACGCCTCCTCGTCGGATGCGAATCGCGGCGCGCTGGCGGTGGTCGGCGCCGGTTCTCGGGGTGGTGCGGAGTCGCATCCGGTGAGCAGCAGACCGGTCGCGAGGAGGGCGGGAAGGAGGCGCGTGAACGAGAGCATCCGGTCACGCTAGGAGTCTCCGGCGCACCCCCGCGCGAACTATCCACAGGGCAGCCGGCCCCGCCTTCCGCATCCCAAATCAAGGAACCCACCGCCCAAATCAAGGAGTCCGGGCGCGGGAACCTGCGGATTCGGGGCGTTGAGCAACTCCGGCCACGCGAGTTCCTTGATTCGGGCGGCGCGTTCCTTGATTCGGGAGACGGACTCCTTGATTCGGAGGGCGGAAGTCCTCGCCACCGCCGCGAAGGTACGCTGGATCACCGTGACCGCCCCCGTTTCCACCGACGCGCCCATCGGCGTGTTCGACTCCGGTGTCGGCGGGCTCACGGTGGCGCGGGCGATCCTCGACCAGCTGCCCCACGAGGCGATCCTGTACGTGGGCGACACCGCGCACACACCCTACGGCCCGAAGCCGATCGCAGAGGTCCGCGCGTACGCCCTCGCGGTGATGGACGACCTGGTCGCCCAGGGGGTGAAGACTCTCGTCATCGCCTGCAACACCGCGTCCGCGGCGGTGCTGCGCGATGCGCGTGAACGGTACACGGTCGGCGCCGGCATCCCCGTCGTGGAGGTGATCCAGCCCGCCGTGCGTGCGGCGGTGCGCTCCACCCGGAACGGGCGCGTCGGCGTGATCGGCACCGTCGGCACCATCCAGTCGCGCGCCTACGACGACGCCTTCGCCGCGGCGCACGGTCTCGAGCTCTTCAGCCAGGCCTGCCCCCGCTTCGTGGAGTTCGTCGAGGCGGGCGTCACCAGCGGCCCCGAGCTGTTCGCCGTCGCGCAGGAGTACCTCACCCCGCTCATCTCGGCGGAGGTCGACACCCTGGTGCTCGGCTGCACCCACTACCCGCTGATGTCCGCCGCGATCCAGTACGTCATGGGTCCGGGGGTGCGACTCGTGTCGAGCGCCGACGAGACGGCCGCCGATGTCTACCGCACCCTCGTGTCGCACGGCATCGAACGCGCCGCCACCACCCCGCCCGTGCACCGGTTCGAGTCGACCGGCGACGACGAGCGGGCCTTCCGCACGCTCGCCGCCCGTTTTCTCGGGCCGGAGGTGCGGCACGTCGAGAACTTCCCGACGGGCGCGATCACCGTGCCCGGCATCTGACCACCCGCCCACGAAGGAGCCCCATGTCCGACCTCCGCGCCGACGGCCGCACCCCCGAGCAGCTGCGCACCATCACCATCGAACGCGGCTGGAGCTCGCAGGCGGAGGGCAGCGCCCTCATCTCGTTCGGCAACACGAAGGTGCTGTGCACGGCCAGCTTCACCAACGGGGTGCCGCGCTGGCTCACCGGCAAGGGCAAGGGCTGGGTCACGGCCGAGTACGCGATGCTGCCGCGTTCCACCAACGACCGCATGGACCGCGAGTCGGTGAAGGGCCGCATCGGCGGCCGCACCCACGAGATCTCGCGGCTCATCGGCCGCAGCCTGCGCGCCATCATCGACACGAAGGCGCTGGGGGAGAACACCATTGTCATCGACTGCGACGTGCTGCAGGCCGACGGCGGCACCCGCACCGCCGCGATCACCGGCGCCTACGTGGCGCTCGCGGATGCGGTGGCGTGGGGTCGTGAGCGGGGCTTCATCGGCAAGAACTCCGTGGCACTCATCGACACCGTCTCTGCGGTGTCGGTGGGCATCATCGACGGCGAACCCATGCTCGACCTCGCATACACGGAGGATGTGCGCGCCGAGACCGACATGAACGTCGTCGTCACCGGTCGCGGACTCTTCGTCGAGGTGCAGGGCACGGCCGAGGGTGCGCCGTTCGATCGACGCGAACTCGACGCACTGCTCGATCTGGCGCTCGCCGGCAACGCCGATCTCGCCCGCATCCAGAACGAGGCGCTCGCCGGCTGACCCTCGGCGGTCAGCGCCTCCGGAAGATGCCGCGCCGTTCGGTGGGCGGTTCCGGATCCATGTCGGGCATGGTCTCGGTGAGCGCCCGGATGCGGTTCGGGTACTGCTTCGCCGCGAGGAACAACTGACCGAGCATGGTGCGGCGCCCGTCCGAGTGGAGGAAGCCGCTCCAGCGGTTCGCCTGGTGCCATGCGCCGGCCGCGTGCAGCAGCGCGGTGCCGATGTTCTGTCGGCGGTGGTCGGGTGAGACGAAGATCTGGTGGACGAGGCCGTCGCGGTGCCAGCGGACGGCGCCCAGCTGGGTGTCGGAGCGCACCCCGAGCCCGGCGAACGTGTGATTCGACACGATCGTTCCCGCGGGCAGCGTGTCTCCGCCGTAGGCGACGAGGTTGCAGGCGGGGCGCTGGGCGCGGGGTTCGTCGACGGCGACGAACCACAGCGCAGGTGCTCCCGGGGCACGGTGCTCCGGGATGGTGACGCGGATCAGCCCCCGCTCGACGGGTTCGGTGCGCCACACCAGTTCGGCGTCCTCCGGCACGTCGTCGGAGTACTCGCCCTCGGCGTGGTGGGCGTCCGCCCACGCCTCCGCCAGTCGCAATCCGGACGGAGTCGCGCCGAGCTCGCGGTACCAGATGTGCTGAGCGGAATATGTGCCCTCGTCGGGTGCCATGGATGCTGTGAATCTCCTGCTAGGTTTGCTCCGCGGCATCGCAGTCGACGCCGTCCCGTCCCCCATGGTCCACCCGAGGAGCCCGTGTTGAGGAAGACTACCGCCCTGCTGTCCGCGTCCACGCTGGGCGTCGTCGCCGTCGCTGCAGGAGCCGTCGCCCCGGCATCCGCCGACATCATCACCGAGCCGAAGTGCGAGACCTTCGAGGACCACCTCAGCGACGACCTGATGGCAGTCGATACCGACTGGTACATGGAGTGCGTGCCCCAGTACGGCCTCGGCAAGGCGGAGTTCACGCTCGAGGCTCCGGACAGCGGACTCCCGGACGACTTCGACCTGCTGACCGCGTCGCGCACCAACTCGCCCGACGCATCCGGTATCGCCCCCTACTACGAGGACTTCTTCGGAGACACTGACGAGCCGCTCGACGCCTGGATCAACCCGATCGAGGTCGAGGAGAGCGACCCCGGCGTGCTGCGCGTCGGCGCGATGCTCGTCGCCCCCGTGTCGAGCGTCGGCAGGCTGGATGAGGCGCCGGCTGCGGTCGGTGCCGCGTGCGAGCTGGAGAGCTACCCGGAGGGCACCGAGTCGATCACGTTCGTGTCGAACTTCGCCCCGGTCACCACGACCTTCAGTTTCGTGGGCGCCGATGGCGTGACCTACGAGGCGCCGGTGACGGCGACCCCCGACCCCACCTACTACGTGTTCATCGAGCCGAGCGATGCGGACCCGGAAGCCACCGAGCCGATCGTGTGCATCACCGACACCCACCAGACCGCCTCGACCGAGTCGGAGGAGGGTCCGAGCGTCGCGTTCGTCGGCCTGCTGACCGTTCCGCCGTACGTGTGGTTCGAGGAGATCGTCGAGGGTTCCGACGAGCTGCCCGGCCTCGGAAGCTTCCGCTTCGCCGCGGTCGACGATGGCTCGGCCGAGCCGCAGCCGGAGCCGGAGCTGGCCGCGACCGGTTCCGAGAACGCGGTTCCGCTCGCGATCGCCGCCGGTGTGCTCGGTGGTCTGGGCGCGCTGCTGTTCGCCTTCTCCCGCCGCCGTCGCCCGCAGGAGTGACGCGGGCGGGCCGTAGGCTCGCACCATGACCACGTTCGTCCTCGCCACCCACAACGCCCACAAGGTCGAGGAGCTGCGTCGCATCCTCGGTGAGCGTCTCGGCCCGCACGAGCTGATCGGCTACGACGGGCCGGAACCGGTGGAGGACGGCGACACGTTCGAGGCGAATGCGCTCATCAAGGCGCGCGCCGCGTACGCCCACACCGGGCTGCCGGCGATCGCCGACGACTCCGGCATCTCAGTTCGGGCGCTGGGGGGCGCGCCCGGCATCCATTCGGCCCGGTACGCGGGCACCCGCGACGATGTCGACAACTACACGCTGCTGCTCGAGAACCTCACCGGGGTCACGGATCGCGCCGCCGACTTCATGTGCGCGGCGGCTCTCGTCGACGGCGACACCGAACTGACGGTGCTCGGCGTGTGGCCGGGGGAGGTGCTCGCGGCGCCGTCGGGCACCCACGGGTTCGGCTACGACCCGGTGTTCCGCCCGGAGGGGATCGAGACCTCGTCGGCCGAACTGACGGCCGACGAGAAGAACGCGATCAGCCACCGATCCCGGGCGTTCGGCGCGCTCGTTGAGAAGCTCCGGGAGCTCTACGGCTGACGGAGTGAGAACCGTTGTGAACAGCGTTCCCGAGAAGCCCCAAACGACTGAGCGGCACCCGTCGCGGCCCTAGCCTGGAGGGCATGGGTCACGATCACGGGCACGCGCGTGCCGCACGCGGCAACCGCACGCGAATCGCGATCGCGCTCGCGATCACGGTGGTCGTGCTGGTCGCGGAGGTCGTCGGCGCATTCGTGTCGGGCTCTTTGGCGCTCCTCGGCGACGCGGGGCACATGTCGAGCGACGCGATCGGGCTTGCCGTCGCGCTCGTCGCATCCGTGGTCGCCGCTCGCCCTGCCACCGACCGCCACACGTTCGGGTTCCAGCGGATGGAGGTGCTCGCGGCTCTCGCGAACGGCCTGATCCTCATGGTCGTCGCCGCGGTGGTCGCGTTCGAGGCGGTGCGCCGCCTCATCTCGGGATCGGATCATGTCGACGCGGTGCCGATGCTGGTGGTCGCCGCCGTGGGTCTCTTGGCGAACGTCGTTGCGTATGCGGTGCTGCGCGGAGGGGATCGCACGTCGCTGAACCTGCGCGGCGCGATGCTCGAGGTGTTCGGCGACATGCTCGGGTCGATCGCCGCGATCGCTGCGGCCGTCGTCATCCTGGCGACCGGGTTCGCCCCCGCCGACGCCATCGCATCCCTTGTGATCGCGGCGATGATCGTGCCGCGTGCGGCGTTGCTGTTGCGCGACGTGGTGCATGTGCTCACCGAGTCGGCGCCGCGCGACCGCGACGTGGAGCAGATCCGTGAGCACATCCGTGAGGCGGAGGGTGTGGTGGAGGTGCACGACGTGCACATCTGGAACATCACGTCGGGAGCGCCCGTGTTCACCGCCCATGTGGTCGTGGAGCAGGCGGTGTTCGAACGCGGCGACACGGATGCGATGCTCGACCGGTTGGGCGGCTGCCTCGCCGAGCATTTCGATGTGGCGCACTCGACTTTCCAGTTGGAGCCTGCCGGGCATTCCGAACACGAGGAGCACGCTCATCGCTAAGTCCGCATCCTCGGCCACCGAGGACTACCTGAAGGTGATCTACGGGCACACGGAGTGGCAGGACGTGCCGATCACCGGCTCGCAGCTCGCCGCCCGGCTCGGCCTCGTGCCGTCGACGGTGACCGAGATGGTGAAGAAGCTGTCGTCGCAGGGGCTGGTGGTGCATCAGCCGTACGGCGCGATCACGCTCACCGACGCCGGGCGCGCGGAGGCGCTGCGGATGGTGCGCCGTCACCGTCTTGTGGAGACGTGGCTGGTGGAGGGTTTCGGGTACGCCTGGGATGAGGTGCACGACGAGGCGGAGGTGCTGGAGCACGTTCTGAGCGACCGCCTGCTGGGTGCGATCGACGCGCAGCTCGGGTTCCCCATCCGTGACCCGCACGGCGATCCGATCCCGGATGCGGCGGGCGTGGTCCGTCGCCCGGATGCCGTTCTCGTGTCGGAGTCCGCCCCGGACGTGAGTGGGCGGGTGGTGCGTATCAGCGACCGTGACCCGGAGGTGCTGCGGCGCCTGCACGACGAGGGCATCGGCCTCGACACGGTGATCACGGCGGGGGAGTTGCCGGAGGGTGCCGCCGACGCGGTGTGGGTGATCCCGATCGACTGATTTCGGTGAACCGAAACATTTGCTAGTTTCGGTACACCGAAATCTTCCGAGGGGTCCAGTGAGCAAGTCTGTCGACGCTGAACGTCGCGCGCCCGTCGCCGCCCGCGTGGGCCTGTGGGGTGCCCTCGGCCCGGCGATGGTCGCGGGCGTCGCCTACCTCGATCCGGGCAACGTGGCCAGCAACGCCAGCGCGGGTGCCGCCTATGGCTACCTGCTGGTGTGGGTGGTGGTGCTGGGCAACGCCATGGCGTGGCTCATCCAGTACTTGTCGGCGAAGCTCGGCATCGTCACCGGAGCGAGTCTTCCAGCGCTGCTCGGCTCGCGCTTCCGCACCAGGCCGGCGCGCTACGCGTACTGGGTGCAGGCGGAACTGGTGGCCATGGCGACCGACATCGCCGAGGTGTTGGGTGGGGCCATCGCGCTCAACCTGCTGTTCGGTCTGCCGTTGCCTCTGGGCGGCGTCATCACCGGCACGGTCTCGATGGCGCTTCTCGTGCTGCACAGCCGCCGAGGCCCGCGCCTGTTCGAGCGGGTGGTGATCGGGCTGGTCGCGATCATCGCAGTCGGTTTCTGCGCGGGACTCGTGGTGGCGCCGGTCGACCCGGTGGCGGCGATCCAGGGTCTGGTGCCGCGTTTCGAGGACGCCGGTTCGGTGCTGCTGGCGGCGTCGATCCTCGGTGCGACGGTGATGCCGCACGCGATCTACGCACATTCGGCGCTCACGCGCGACCGGTTCGGACGCGTCGACGAGGGACCCGAGCGGCGTCGGCTGCTGCGGGCGACTCGCGTGGATGTGACGATCGCCCTCGCCATCGCGGGCACCGTGAATCTGGTGATCCTGCTGCTCGCCGCGGCCACTCTCTCCGGCGTGGAGGGCACCGACACGTTGGAGGGGGCTCACGCGGCGATCGGTGCGGCGTTGGGTCCGGTGATCGCGACCCTGTTCGCGGTGGGGTTGCTCGCATCCGGTCTCGCCTCCACCTCGGTGGGTGCGTATGCGGGGGCTGAGATCATGCAGGGGCTGCTGCGCGTGCGAATCCCGCTGATCTGGCGGCGCCTGGTGACTTTGGTGCCGGCGCTGGCGCTGCTGTTCGCGGGGGCGCCGCCGACCCTGGCCCTGGTGCTGAGTCAGGTGGTGCTGTCGTTCGGCATCCCGTTCGCGCTGGTGCCGCTGGTGCGGCTCACGACGCGGCGGGAGCTGATGGGGGATGCGACGAACCGCGTGTGGACGACGGTGCTGGCGTCGATCGCCGCCGCGCTGCTGATCGCGTTGAACGCGACGCTGCTGGTGCTGATCGCCACCGGAGCCTGACGCTCGGACTTACTCTTCGAACACCTCGGGGTCGAGCACGACCTCGTCGTCGGTGAGCGGCTTCTCCCCGGCCTGACGGGCCTTGCGCGCCTTCAGCACCGACTGCACGTAGTGGAAGACGGTGGGGATCACCGCGAGCGCGATCGCGGCGAGCAGGATCACGTCGATGTATTCGATGACGAAGTCGGCGAGCGGCGGGATGTAGCCGAGCAGGAAGCCGGCGAAGGTGAGGCCGGCGCCCCAGATGAGCGCGCCGACGCCGTTGTAGAGCGAGTAGCGCTTGTAGTTCATGTGGCCGACGCCTGCGGCGACGGGGGCGAAGGTGCGCACGATCGGCACGAAGCGGGCGAGCACGATCGAGATCGGGCCCCACTTCTCGAGGAACTTGTTGGTGCGGAGCACGTTCTCCTTCGAGAACAGGCCGCTCTCTTTCTGCTCGAAGATGCGCGGGCCGGCCTTGTGGCCGATCAGGTAGCCCACCTCGCCACCGAGGAATGCGGCCACCGCGATGGCGCCGCACACCCACCAGATGGGGATCTGGATGCCGGTGGCCTCCTCGGTCATGGTGCCGGTGAAGGTGAGGAGGCCGGTGATGATGAGCAGGGTGTCGCCCGGCAGGATGAATCCGACCAACAGTCCCGTCTCGGCGAAGACGATGAGGCACACCACGAGCAGAGCCCACGGGCCCGCGTTCACGATGATGGCGTGGGGGTCGAGCCACGGGATCAGCGCCATCGGCATTGCGGCGGCGAAAGTGGCGGCGAGGGTGGAAAGGGGCACGCGGAGGTTCTCCTGAACGTCGGTCGCACAGCGATCGGCGGGGCGGGGTCTGGTTCAGCGTAGCGGCTGAAGGCCCGGGCAACCTGGGGGTTGACCCCCGAAGGCTCCGGCCGGGTCAGTCGTCCACGCAGGGTTCGGTGAGGGGTTCGGGGTGCACCTCGACGCGCTGGTGGTTCGGGATCATGCCCGAGTTTTGGTCGTCGATCCACAGCTTGAACGGCGGCTCGCCGTCGCGCGGGTTCGGGATTTCCTGGTAGACGAGGATCACGCGGTCGCCGGGGGTCACATCCGACAGTTCGACGGGTCGCTGGGTGCCGTTGGCCGAGGGGGAGGCGACGGGGCTCTGCATCTGCCAGTTGAAGTCCCACTCGTCGCTGACGTCTCCGCACACCTTGCCGTTCCAGGTGACGGTCACGGGCACCTGCCGGTCGGCGGTGACGAACGAGTAGCTGACCCCTTCGAACTGCCAGCCTTCGGCGCCGTAGGTCACCTGCACGTCGTGGCCGCCACGTGGGGTGTCGGTGCTGAGCGACGCCCGGTAGAGGGGGTCACCGGATGCGGTGAACGTGAACCGCCCGTGGCCGGTCGCGTTTCGCGGGGTCACGTCGCCGTCGGAGCTCTCCGCCACGATCGGGGCGTCGGTGATCTCCTCCCCGGTGCCGGGGTCGATCACGCGTGCCTCGAACTCGGCCTCCTCGCCGTCGGCGAGGCTGGTGACGCCTCCGGTGTCGACGACGATGCGCACGCACAGTCCGCGGCTGTCGCGCAGGTCGTCGCCGCGGTCGACGACGTCGGAGGCGAGTCCCCGGTAGGCGTCGAGTTGTGCGCCGGCGAGGGCGATGGCGTCCTTCTCGCTGACGCCGTTGGTTTCGGCGACGGTGAACCTGCCGCGGGCGTCGGTGATGTCGCCGCGGGTGTCCCAACCGTCGATGTCCGCGTTGACGGTGAACCCGTTGCCTGTGGTGCTGGCACCGTCGGGACCGGTGCCGCTCGCGTCGATGCTTACGGTGACGTCGCGCAGCGACACGGTGCCGTCGGCGGCGCGCACGACGGTGCCGGTGGTGGTGATGTCGACCATCAGCAGCACGCCGTCGCGGTTGATGGTCTGGGTCTGCTCGATCGTGTAGGTGCCGGCGGGTTCACCCTCGGCGGCGCAGGGGTTCTTCTCCTGGGTGGTGACGATGCGCTGTGTGCTGCCGTTGCCGGTCTCGGGGGTGCCGACGGTGGTGGTGGCGTCGTGCACGGTCACCTCGCGCTGACCCTTCACCGTGTTCGTGTCGGTGGTGACCGTCGTGTAGCTGCGGCCGTCTTGGGTTCCGGTGGTGGTGGTGGAGGTGTTGGTGACCACCGGAACGTCGACGCCGGGGGTGCCGCCCGCGGCGGGGGCGGTGAACTCGACGGGTGCGATACCCGGGCCCATCGCGCTCGGGCCGTCGCCGGCGGGCTGTTGCCGGATCGCGGAGGCCAGGTCGGCATCCGCTTGCTCGCTCACCTCTCGCGCGTGGTTGAGCAGCTCGGCGAGGATCGCATCCGATGCTGCATCGAACAGCGCGCCGTCGTCGCCGCGGTCGATGCCGAGCAGTTCGTCGACGCTGCGGGTCGGGGGAGCGGGGAACGGGTCACCCTGCACGGGCACGGTGAACTGTCCGCAACCGGTGAGGGTGAGGAGAGCGAGGGCGGAAGCCGTGAGGGCGAGGGTTCGGGTGGTGGTGCGTTCGGGCATCCGGCCATCGTCGTCGGCCCGGCGTCCCGGATCGAAGGGGCGGGAGTCCTCGAATGGTGCGGGAGGCGGGGCTCGAACCCGCATGCCGTGAGGCACAGGAACCTAAATCCTGCGTGTCTACCGTTCCACCACTCCCGCGAAGCCCGTTCAGTCTAGGGCGCCTGTGGACAACGAACCCGGCGGGAGGACGGATCGCGTCAGCATGTCCGGATGACGAACGCAATCGGGCTGATCGCGGAGCAGGTGCGGGAACGGGTGCGGCGCGACGGCGCCGACCTGCGGGGCGACCGGAGCCTGGCCGATGCGTACGTGCACGCCGAGGTGGAGCGCTACTCCGAGCTGGCACTCGGCGGTGCGATTCCGATGCTCGACGACGAGGCGAGCACGGCTCGCCCGGTGAACCACGCCCTCGCAGTATCTCGACGTTCCTGCGGTTCCGCGTGCTCCTCTTCGGAGGGGTTTCGCTGGGGGCGTTTTGCTGCGTCCCGCGGTGGCCCCCGACAGCGGGTGTCGGCAATACCCACCACCGTGTGTCATACTCCGGGAGTGACCACGACCGCCCGAGAGGCCGTGCTTGGTGCTGTGCAGCTACCGGCGGGCATCGCCGAGCTGCTCGACGACCTCGAGCGGCACGGCTGGCCTGCGCGGGCTCGCCGAGGCACCCATGGCGTCGCAGTCTGGCCCGAAGAGGGCCGTCGCCTGCAGGTGGTCATCGACACGTCGTATCCCCTCAACGACCATCGTCTGGACGAATATCGCCGTGTCACCGGACTTCCGCTGCTGGGAGCAGCGTGCGAGAGCTTGCCCGTACGGGTAGCCGAAGAAGAAATCTAAGGAGGGAGTGAAGAATATGAGCAGCATCAAGGGCACGACGATCACCGCGAAGTTCCAGGGGACCGTCGACTTCTCCGACGAATGGGTGGACCTGGTTTACTCGTCGCTGGAGCAGAACGTTGCCATCGTTAGCCGCGACCTCCTTCTCGACGAGGAGGCTGGTTCCCTTTCCGCTGTGCTCGGGATCGAATGCCCCGAGGGGCTCGACCCCGAGTCTCTGGTAGAAGGCATCGCGCGCGACGCGATGGACAAGGCCATTCGCCACGCAAACGGCGATGAGTCGCTGGATACCGCGGCCTTTCCCGTGATCATGGCGAGCAATGTCGAGGTCTTCGCGTAACGATCAAAACGAACGCCCCCACGCTACGTGCGTGGGGGCGTTCGTTGTTTCTGACGGCCAGTCAGAGGACGCTGCCGCGGGTCCGCTGCGGCTTGGCGTCGAGTCGAAGCCCGCGCGTCGACAGGCGGAGTTCCAGCATTCGGATCAGGGCAGTGTTCTCGGCCGCCTCCCATGAGCGAGGCCGAGGCGCTTCGACCTGCTCATCGTGCTCAACTCGGGCATGCCCGACTATGCAATAGGGCCATGCTCGGACCTAGAGCACTCCTCACTGCTATTCTCGCGCCAGCCAGAGAGGGACCACATGTACGGGCCGCGAATCCAACAATTCGAGCAGCGCGTGTCGGAGATGCAATTTAATCCACGCGCCCAAAGCACCCTGTTGAGTACTCTCGCCTTCATTCGCGCGCTGGATGACGCTCTAAGCGACATGCGCTACCCGGCCTCAGGTCGCGACACCTTTCCTGGTGCGGTCAACCCGGCGCTCGAAGCTCTACCCGCTGTGCTCAGAAGTGAGGATCTCGGCACAGCCACCCTCGAATGGTGTCGCACTCTACTCGCCTCGATCGATAAGTACCTCGAAGGCCTGGACGAAGATGGCTATAGCGTCGCAGAGATATTCCGCGGCGATGCAAATGCGTTGATTCAGCAAGCCGCGCTCCATCTCGATGACGCCAAGCTCCGCCGCGAAGCGCGAGCCCTTGTGGAGGAGGCGAGCACAGCCGCCGAGGCAGCAAAGGACGCCGCCGGGATCGCGGGCGGCGCCTCGCTCTCTGAGCACTTCCAGCACTACGCGCGTGGTGAACGGCTGGCTGCGAACGCATTCCGCATCGCCACCATCCTTGTCATCGCTTCAGCTGCAATAGTCGCCCTTGTCTGGGGCCACCCTGATCCTGATGATTGGGCAGGCACCATCTACCGGCTTGCCCTCCTCGCTGGTATCGGTGGCCTTTCGGCGTATCTCGGGCGACAGGCCGGCCAGCATCGCCGAATGTTCAACTGGGCGAAGAGCATGGACGTTCAGCTCAAGTCGTTTCCAGCGTTCATGCAGCCCATTCCGGAAGATGAGCGGGGCGAGATCTATCGCGCCTTTGCGCGCCGTGTACTTGGCGCGCCGCCAGAGAAGGGCGTTGAAGGAGCGGATGACGTCTCCGCGTCGCAGCTCGCGGAGATGGTGACGATCTTGCTAAAGCGGGACCAGCAGTAACACCGCTATCTGCCCTTCTGTATCGCCTGCCGCGCCGCCTCCATAAACTCCTGATTTGCGCGAGCTAGGGAGGCCTTAGCAGCCTTGATCTCGGAGCCGTCGCCGTTCGCTCTTGCTAGTCGCCTCACCGCGACGACGCAGGTGCCCACTTCCCCCATCTTGTGCGCTACAGCGGGCGGCCCGAGGAGTTGCACCCGTGTGACGACGTTGGCAAGGCGCTCAAGCAACTCGTTCGTGATGTCCTTTGCGTCTATGTCGTCCGCGAGCATCGCTTGGGTGTGAAAGTCGATAAACGCGCGAAGACGTTCCTCGCGTAGCCAACGAAGGCGGTCACGCCGGCCGCTGAGGAAAAACGTCAGAAGCGATGCACTAGCTCCAATGAGCGCGGCGACAGCCGCGCCGCCCAGGAAGACGGTCAGCGGGTCGGTTGGCTGCGACGCCAGCGTGGTGGTTAGCACGGCTGCAACCTAGCGCAGATCCACCAGGCCGGCGTCCTGCAAGGCGGACCCCGTCACTAGGATCCAGGCATGGAACAAGGCGACGCTGCAAGCAACTTGACGTGGATTCTTACGCTCTCGGGCATCTTGATCCCCACGCTCGGAGCAGTGATCGGCACGTACGTTTCCCGTGAGTCTCGGTCGCCGCGCCCGATTCGCAATCTCGCCCAGCTTGCCGATGCGCGCGGAAAGCTACCCGCGGATTCCGAGGCGGGCGAGAGTCTCGACGGACTCATTCAGAAGTACGTCGCGGCGATTCAACCGGATCTAATCCGGGTGCGAGTCCTCAACCAGGGGGCATTGCTGGGTCTATTGTTCCTCGCGATCGTCACCATCGGTGCGATGTACTTGCTGGCCCAATGGATCATCGTCTCCCAAGGGACGGGATGGAATTTCGTCGCATGGTTGGTGACGTTCGTTGCAGGCCTCTTCCTCTTGCTACTCAATGTCGTTGCTGTACAAAGCCTGTTCAATCCCTCGAAGGAGGAGAAAAAGAAGGAGGATGATGAGAGGGCTGCGGCGACCGTGAAGGAAGAGGCTGGAGGGCAGGCACCTCAAGCCTGAGTGCTGCCGACCGCCTCGACACTTATCTCGTCGCGCTCGAAGCTCCAGCTCACCGAAGCGATGCGCCTTGTAAAGGTGGGGGCAATAGTCATGATCTCGGTCACCGGCGCATAGGGCGCGGCGGGCGGCCGCTGAGCGCGATGGTGAGCCGGCCCGCGACGCGATCCGTCGCGTCGGCCGGTTGGGCAGTGGCGAGCTCGCTGGGGAATTCGCCGAGCTGATGGCCGAGGTTGATCTCGGGGTTCCGCTGAGCGACGCCCTGGCGAGGAACGCCAAAGCACCTCGATGTGCCGGCACTGAGTCGTGCCGTCGAGCAGCTCGTGGCTGCGATTGAGCGCGGCAGTCCGCTGTCAGGCACGTCACACGATCGCAGCGAAGCTGGCTGACTAGTCGTCCGGTATCTGTGTCCTCAGTTCGTCCATGGCTTTCGCGAGCTTCGCCTCGAACTGATCCGGACCGATGCCGCCCTGTGCGGCCACTTGCTTCAGAAGGGCGCTTACGAGTTCGTCGGCCGACTGGAACGGCTCGTGCATGCTTAGAATCTCCGCCAGCATCGCTTCCCGGCCCGAGAACGACATGAACTGCGCAGCCCGATCCCAGAAGAAGTCATGGGCCAGCAAGTTGCGAATGGGCAGCGCCAGTCGAAGAGCTGCAATCGTCTCGACCTCGGCAGGGAAGGTCTTCTCAACTGCCACTACGAGGCGACCGAGCGTGTACCTGGCGAACTTCGCGAAATACACGTCGAAGCTCTGCTGAGTTGGAGCGGGTGAGTCGACCACGGCATGGAGCGTCAGCAAGTTGACGACGCCCTTCTCCATCACCTGGCCGAGATAGCTGGAGAGGCCGTATTGCGCATAAACCTCGCGCACCTGATAGTTGTGGTCATCGAGGTCATCCTCGCGACCAATCAATGGCTCGCTCATGGATCCGAGAATAGGTCGTAGGTCCATGGTCCAATGCCAGGATTGGGGCATGTCAAACCCGTTCGGCATGAACCCACCGACGCCCGATCCACCGAGGATGATCTCTCCGCTAACCCGGCGAAACATACTGGACTGGCTGGCTCTGTCGGGTCACTCCTGGGCAGGACGGCTGGCTGACGAGGAATTCCTCGGACGCATCTACAACCTGTCAGAAATGGGTAGTACGGACACGCGCTTCTCTGACGCGGCAGGTGACATCTGGCAACACCGCACGAGGAACTACGACTGGGATGACGACTGGGTATTCAGCGACCCCCGATTCAATCTTCGCGAAGGAAACGATGAAAACCTCTTGAGCTTCCTTGCCGAGACGGTTCATCCCGTTGTTCGCCGGGAACAAAGCGAAGCTGACGCCTTGGTCCGGGCGTACAACGACACGCTTCGGCCGGATGGGTTCGAGATCGTTGAAACGTCACGCATGGGCGATCGAGCTGTTTACGGCTGGCGGCGCATTGCTGCAGTCCGTGCCCCCGCAGCGAGCGCCCTTCGTGACCACCCGAACCTGGCTGACAAGGCCGTTCTCATTCAGCACCTTGATCGCATCCAGCGCGATCTCAATTCGGATCCGTCGGCCGCGATCTCCTCGTCCAAGAACCTGCTCGAGACGCTATGCAAGATCGTGCTGACTGACCGGGGCGTGCAATACACCCCTTCGGAGGACTTGCCGAGCCTCTTCGCGAAAGTCGCTGCAGAGCTGTCAATCAATGCCGACTCGGTTCCTGACGATGCCCGGGCCAGTGACTCGATCAGGAAGATGATGCGGACACTGACTACGACCGTGCAGGCCGTTGCGGAGGCTCGAAACTCGACGCTCGGGGACGGGCATGGCGGAGAGCACGCGAGCCCCGCGGAACCGCGTCACGCGCGGCTGGTCTATAACGCAACGACTGCAGTCGCCGAGTTCATCGTGGACACCTGGACTGCCTGAACCTCCGGGTGGGGACTACTCCGCCGGCTCGTCGTCCTCGTCGAGCGCGCTAAGGTCGAGCTGGCGTTGCCCTTCGTACTTCTCGTACGTGAGGAAGTCGGCCACGGCCATGCGGTGCTCGGGCGGAAGGTCATGGACCAGTGGTTCTTGATCCTGCCGGTCGCAGTCGTGTTCGCGATCTTCCCCGCGACGTTTGTGCAGGATCTGGGGTTCTAGGCGAAGACGCGTCAGGGTGAACTGAGCAGCACCGCGATGCCGCACACGGCCATGCCGGCGAGGTTCACGACGATGCCGATGTGGATGCAGGTCACCTTCTGCTTGTAGGCGTTCTCGAGGGTGAACCCGAGTACCGGGCAGCCCGCCCACACGAGGGACGCGAGACCGAGGCCCGCGGCGACCGCGCCGATCCAGAAGATCACCTCGGGGACACCCCCGAGGTCGGCTGGCCGCCAGCCGCTCGCCACCAGGGGTCCGAGTCCGATGACGGGTGCGAGTACTCCCGCAGCCGTCCAAATGGTGGCGCTCCGGATGATCCGCTGGATCTCCACAGCGCGGGAAGCCACATCGATTTGCCGCACGTCGATCAGGTCGCTCACGCTGCAACCTTCCACCCTCGAGTCTCATCCGCGCTACGTCCGATTCGGGTGAACGCCTGAATGATGCAGCGCTGAGTCAGACGGCTCTCGGTAGCCATTTGACCCGCGATAAAGCAACTGGTGGCGTGGTCCACGTGGGGTGAGCTTCCCGAACGCTGGCCAGCAGGGGTCGAGCCCGCAGAGCGCCTAACGGCTGAAGGGCAATACGTTCATGTCGCAACCTCGGCAGACAAACCCATGGCCCATCGTGGCGCAGAGTGTGCCGCAGTTCGGGCAGGTTGGCTGTGTGCTCGGCATCATGTCGAGGTCGTTCAGGCCCACAGCGTAGTGCGACCGCGCCGTTCTCGGAGCCGCGTGCCAGCTCGGTACCAGAACGGTTCCGCCTGCAGGGCTTGATTCCCCGCGGGACGTTGAGACGATCTGTACAGCGTCCTGATCCACTCCAAAACTTGAGCTACTCAACTGCGTGGTCAAACAGTTCGTTCGCCTGCAGGGCGTCGTCTAGGTCGTACACAAGAGTGACGGTGACGTGCGGACGGGTTTCGCCGAACGTCATTCCCGCAGTGACAACTCTCGTTGCTTCGCCGATAGTCAACGCACCTACCTGCAACAAGAAATCGACCAACACTTCGTCGCGAACATTCCGAACAACAGCAGACATGGGCTTCATCGTGATCTAATCGCGAATCGCCTGCCTGAAGTTCTCCACAGGGGCGCGTCTGGTTGGGTCACAGTCCTCCGGTTGCTCGTCGCCAGAGGATTGCCTGTCTCGTCGCCTACCGTTGACGGGTGGACACGAGCGACTGGATCGAGCACCGCCGCGGTGACGGCGAGCGGGTGGGGTGGATGCGCCCGCAGGGTGACGGCTTCGTCGCCGTCGACCTGCTGGGCCGCGACGTCACCGACGAGGTCGACTGGCTCGACGCCGAAGAGACCCTAGACACCCTCGGCATCGCGTACCTCGCCGAGCCGTACCTCATGGACCGCCCAGGCGCCGGCCCGCTCCGGGTGCGCATCGTCGAGGTGTCACCCGCCGGTATCCGCGTGAAGCAGGACGACTTCGGCGACATGAGCGGCCCCGCCCGCCCGCACTACGAGCTCGCGTGGCCGATCCCCGCCGAGCTGCGCCCGCTCGCCGCCGACCCCGACGCCGCCCGGATCGCATCCGACTGGCCCGCCACCTGACGCGAACGCCTACCGCACCCGACGCGTCGAGTACTTCGGCACGAACACCCGCAGATCGACCGCTCCGAGAAGCCCCAGCACGCCCATCACCCCGGCGGCGAACGGCAACGACACGAGCGCGGTGGCGCCCGCGATGATCAGCGGCGCCGCCGCGGCGCCCGTGTCGTTCGTGAACCGCCACGCCCCGAGGAACGGCGCCGGATGCTTCGGGTCGGCCAGATCCGCACCCAACGTCATCAGGATGCCCGCCCCGATCCCGTTCGACAGCGCCAACAGCAGCGCCACCACCACGAACCAGGTCACCGCCGACGGCACATCGTGGGTGAACGCGAGCAGCAGGTGCGACGCCCCGAGGCCGATCATCGACGGCACCGCCGTCCAGAGCCGCCCGAAGCGGTCCATGATCCACCCGCCCGCATAGAACAACGCGAAATCGAGGGCGGCGGCCGCGCCGATCACGATCGCCGCCGACGCCACATCCATGCCGATCGACACCGCCCACAGCGGCAGGATCACGTTGCGGCTCGCCCGCAACGCCGCCACCAGCGCCGACCCGCTGCCGAGCGTCAGCAGCACCCGCCGGTTCTCCACGATCGTGCGCCATAGGCCGCGCTGCTCGGCCACCGCCTCGATGGCACCCGTCGTCGGCTTCGGCACCGCCTCCGCCGGGTCGTGCAGCACCAGCAACACGACCGCCGCCGCCACGCACGCCACCACATGGATCCAGAACGCGTTCGCCGCCGACCCGGTGGTCTGGATGACGGCCGCCGTCACGAACGGCCCGATCAGGAAGCCGAGACGGAACGTGCCGCCCAGAGTCGACAGCGCACGCGCCCGGTACACGGGCGGCACGAAGCTGGTCATGAACGCGTGCCGGGCCAGCGCGAACACCGCCGTCGCGAGGCCGATCAGCAGGATCGCGACACCCAGCATCCAGGTGGTCGTCGAGAACACCGCCAGCACGGTGCCGGCGATCGACACCACGCACGCGCCGATCATCGCGGCCCGCTCGCCGATCCGCGCCACCAGCGCACCGCTCGGGATGTCGCCGATCATCTCGCCCACCACCAGCATCGCCGCGATCAGACCCGCGCCGGCGAGACCCGCACCCAGATCGTGGGCGACGACGGGGATGATCGGGATGATCGCGCCCTCACCGATCGAGAAGAGGATCGTCGGCAGGAACGCCGCCACCACGACCTGACGCCACGGAAAACGGGTGTCGGAGGTGGGGGAGGTCATCGCCGATCCACGTTACGCCTGCCGGACGCCTAGGCTGTTACCGCCATGCTCGATGATCTCCCCGCCCAGGTAACCGCTCTCCGCAGCACCTTCGACGACATCCGCGCCGTCGTCGGCATCGAGCGGCTTCAGGCCGAGATCGCCGATCTCTCCGAGAAGGCCGGCGCCCCCGACCTGTGGGACGACCCGGAGGCGGCGCAGAAGGTCACCAGCTCGCTCAGCCACCGGCAGTCCGAGCTCAACCGCATCACCGCCATCGAGCGGCGCCTCGACGACCTCGACGTGCTCATCGAGCTGGCCCGCGAGATGGACGACGCCGACAGCGCCGCCGAAGCGGAGCAAGAGTACGCGGCCCTCCAGACCACCATCGGCGACCTCGAGGTGCAGACGCTGCTCGACGGCGAGTACGACGCGCGTTCCGCGGTCGTCACCATCCGTTCGGGTGCCGGCGGCGACGACGCCACCGACTTCGCGGAGATGCTGCTGCGCATGTACCTGCGCTGGGCGGAACGCCACAACTACCCCGTCAAGGTGATGGACACCTCCTATGCGGAAGGCGCCGGCATCAAGTCCGCCACCTTCGAGGTGGATGCGCCCTACGCCTACGGCACGCTGTCGATCGAGGCCGGCACGCACCGTCTGGCCCGCATCAGCCCGTTCGGTTCCGCCGACAAGCGCCAGACCAGCTTCGCGGCCGTCGAAGTCATCCCCGTCATGGAGGAGGCGGTCGAGGTGGAGGTGCCTGAAGGCGACATCCGCGTCGACGTGTTCCGCTCCTCCGGCCCCGGCGGGCAGTCGGTCAACACCACCGACTCCGCGGTGCGCATCACGCACATCCCCACCGGCCTCGTCGTGTCGATGCAGAACGAGAAGAGCCAGATCCAGAACCGCGCCGCCGCCATGCGCGTGCTCCAGACCCGCCTGCTGCTGCTGAAGCGCGAAGAGGAAGCAGCCAAGAAGAAGGAACTCGCGGGCGTCATTACCGCGAGTTGGGGCGACCAGATGCGCTCCTACTTCCTCTACGGCCAGCAGCTGGTGAAAGACCTGCGCACCGGCTACGAGGTGGGCAACCCGGCGGCCGTGTTCGACGGAGACCTCGACGGGCTGATCGCGGCGGGCATCCGCTGGCGCAAGCAGGACCACGACGACTGAGCACCGCCTCGACCGGGACATAGTGCCCCAGCCCACCCGGGCACACACGGGACATCCGCGGGACGCGGCTCCCTGATGGCGGGACGCCGCCGCTTCATAGCGTCGGCGTCATGACTGCACACACCACCACACGCCGCCCGCGCTCGCTGCGCCTCGCGGCCACAGCGATCGCCTTGCCGGTCGCCCTCATCCTGAGTTCCTGTTCTCCCATCTCCCTCGGAGGGGGCGGCGACGACGGCACGGTCGATTTCGACGGCGTGCAGTCAGCCACCATCCAGATCGAGGCCGTGGGCACGTTCGTCGACCCCTCCGAGGGGGGCTACGAGGCCGCTGGTCGCGGCTCGGGCTTCATCATCGACGAGTCGGGCCTCGCGGTCACCAACAACCATGTCGTCGTCGGCGCCGGCACCCTGAAGGTGTGGCGCGGCGGTGACACCAGCGAAACGCTCAACGCGAAGGTGCTCGGCTCGTCCGAGTGCCTCGACCTCGCGGTGATCGACCTCGCCGGCGACGGCTACCCGCGTTTCGGATGGCACGGGGGCGAGATCGCCACCGCCACCGACGTGTACGCGGCCGGGTTCCCGCTCGGTGACCCCACCTTCACCATGACGCGCGGCATCGTCTCGAAGGCGTCCACGCCGGGCGAGACCCCGTGGGCGTCGCTCGACAGCGTCATCGAACACGACGCACGCATCCGCGGCGGCAACTCGGGCGGCCCGCTGATCGACGCCGCGGGCAAGGTCGTGGGCGTCAACTACGCGGGCAACGACATGCACGACACCAACCTCGCCATCCACCGTGACGAGGTGAAGGCGGTGCTCGACGACCTGATCGCCGGCACCGACGTGCTGAGCCTCGGCATCAACGCCACCGCGTTGAGCGACGAGGAAGGCAACGGCCTCGGCGTGTGGGTGAGCTCGGTGAAGTCGGGGTCGGCGGCCGACAAGGCCGGCATCCTCCCCGGCGACCTGCTCACCCGCATGGAGGGCGTGACGCTCGCCACCGACGGCACGCTCGGCGACTACTGCGACGTACTGCGCACCCACGGTCAGGATGCGGCGCTCTCCATCGAGCTCTACCGCCCCTCCGAGGAGGCGTACTACCGCGGCCAGGTCAACTCGGATGAGGTCGTCGAGGCCGTCTCAGTGCTCGGCGGCGGCCAGAGCGGCGGCGCCGACGGCGAGTTCATCACCGTCACCGATGACACCGGTTCGGTGTCGGTGGAGGTGCCCGCCTCGTGGCGCCAGGTCGAGGGCGGCGAATGGGTCGACGGCGGTGGGCACACCTACGCGCACATCGACGCGAGCCCCGACCTCGACGCCTACGGGTCGACTTGGGATGTGCCGGGCGTCTCGATCTACGCCTCCAGTGAGGCGTACGGCAAAGTCACCCCGCAGGACCTGATGCAGATGATGGCCGACGCGATGCCCGACGACGGGTGCGAGCTCGAAGAGGCGGAGGGCTTCTCCGACGGCTACCACGCCGGCATCTACACCTTCTGGCAGGGCTGTGGCGGCTCTGCGGCGGCGCTGGTCGTCACCGCGGATTCTGCCGAAGGCGGCTACGTGATCATGGTCGCCGTCCAGGCGACCACGCAAGACGACCTCGCCGCCACCGACCGCATCCTCGGCAGCTTCATCGCCGAGTTCTGAGAGAGCGAGAAAGAGACATGAAGAACCCCAACGCAGTGACCGGCACGCTCGCGTGCGCCGTCCTCGCCGTCATGATCGTCGGCGTCCCGATCGCGGTGTTCGCCGCGCCCGGTGACGACACGACCGCGCCGGCCACCACCTTCAACATGCCGACCACGCCGGCCAGCGGCTGGTTCTCGGGCACCTCGGTTCCCGTGCGACTCACCGCATCGGATGCCGACAGCGGCGTCGCGTCGATCACCTACGTGATCAACGACGGCGAGCCGGTCACCACGGCAGGCGCCGACGTCTCCCTGACGCTCACCACCGAGGGGGTCAACGCGGTCACCGCGTGGGCAACCGACGTGGCAGGCAACGAGGAGCCGACGAAGACGCACTTCTTCCGCATCGACCGCACCGCCCCGGAGATCACCGTGCCGGAGCCGGTGCTCGTGGAGCGGGGTGCGGAGCTGACGTTCGAGTACGCCTGCACCGACGCCTGGTCGGGGGTGGTGGACTGCACCTCGCTCTACGCCGACGGCGCGCTGCTGCCGACCGACGAGCTGGGCGAGCACGAGGTCGTCGTCTCAGCGACCGACGTGGCCGGCTGGACCGCATCCCGCACCTTCCGCTACGCCGTCGCCCCCGACCTGACCGCGCCCGAGGTGAGCCTCATGCTTGCGCCCGAGCCAGCCAGCGGTTGGTACACCAGCCACCTCGGCATCGGCGTGGTCGCGAGTGACGCCAGCGGGATCGCGTCGCGCCACTGGTGGACGGATGGCGCCGTCTCGACCAACGGCGACGTGTACGGCGACACGGAGGAGGCGGTGTTCACGCTCGACTTCGAGGGGATCACCGACATCACCTACCGGGCGTACGACAACTTCGGGAACCGCGCCGAGGCCACCCACCGGGTGCGCATCGACACCGTCGCACCCACCGTGCGGGTGGGCGGCGAGCTGCCGCTGCTGGCGACCGTCGAGCACGAGCAGGGCGAGCGGGTCGTGATCAGCGCGCTGTGCGACGACGCGACGTCGGGGATCGCCGACTGCGGCATCGTGGAGGCGCCGTCGGGCGTGGTGCCCACTACCGACCTCGGCGACCACACGCTGACGCTGGTCGGTACGGATGTGGCGGGCAACCGCACGGAGGTCGCCTACGCCTACCGCGTGGTCGCCGCCCCCGCCGACCCGGGTGACCCGGTCGACCCGGAACCGATCGACGACGGCGAGACGCCGGCGCTGCCCACCTCGGGTGGACGCCCGGGGGCCCTCGCATCCACCGGGGTCGACCTCGCGGGTGCGGTACTGGTCGCAGGCCTGCTCGGGGGAGCGGGTCTGGGCCTGGTCGGCGCGCGGCGAGCGCTGCGTCGCTGACCGATGGGCGCGGGGTGGCGGTTCGGGTCCGCCGCCCCGCGCTCCCGTCTGCCCGGGAGCTGAGAGGAACCCATCCCAAATGGGGGGAGTGTCGCAGCCGGGGTCTCGCGCGAGGCTGCTTAGGCTCGAAAAGCCATGATCCGATTCGACCAGGTGACCAAGACCTACTCGGGTACCACGCGCCCCGCGCTCAACAATGTGAGCCTCGAAGTGCTCAAGGGGGAGTTCGTCTTCCTCGTCGGCGCATCCGGCTCGGGTAAGTCGAGCTTCCTGCGGCTGGTGCTGAAGGAGGAGCGGCCCACCAAGGGGCGCATCCACGTGCTCGGCCACGACCTCACGACGCTCGCGAACCGCAAGGTGCCGTACTTCCGCCGCAGCCTCGGCGTCGTGTTCCAGGACTTCCGGCTGCTGCCGACGAAGACCGTCTTCGACAACGTCGCCTTCACCCTGCAGGTGATCGGCAAGTCGAAGGGCTTCATCCAGGAGGCGGTGCCGGATGTGCTGAAGATGGTCGGCCTCGCCGGCAAGGCCGGTCGCTTCCCGCACGAACTCTCGGGTGGTGAGCAGCAGCGCGTGGCCATCGCCCGCGCCATCGTGAACAAGCCCGCCATCCTGCTGGCCGACGAGCCCACCGGAAACCTCGACCCGGCCACGAGCGCCGGCATCATGTCGCTCCTCACGACGATCAACACGAACGGCACCACCGTGCTGATGGCCACCCACGACTCCGGCATCGTCGACACGATGAAGCGCCGCGTGATCGAGCTCGTGTCGGGCCAGATCGTGCGCGATGAGCGCCAGGGCGGCTACCAGACGCAGGCGATCCCGGTACAGGGCTTCGGGCTTGAGGGGGACGCTCCGGCGCCTGCCCAGGCGACGGCCCCGGCGCCCACCTACGTACCGCCGGTCACGTCGCCGCCGGTCACCCGCTTCGCGCCGCCGACCACCGCGCCTCCGGTCGCAGCTCCCGTCTCGCCGTCGGTACCGCCGGTCGTACGCACCGCCGCCCCGACGCCTGCACCGCAGGATTCCGCGCCCCCGGCCACCGCATCCGCACCGCCCGTGCCTCCGCCGCTCGTCGAGCCGGGAGGCCGCGCATGAGACTCGGGCTCATCTTCTCCGAGGTCGGGCAGGGCTTCCGTCGCAACCTGTCGATGGTCGTCTCGGTCGTGCTCGTCACCTTCATCTCGCTCACCTTCTTCGGCGCCGCGATCCTGATGCAGATGCAGATCGGCCAGATGAAGGACTACTGGTACGACCGTGCCGAGGTGACCGTGTACATGTGCATCGAGGTCGTCCCCGGTTGCGACGGTGCGGCCGCGACCGAGGAGCAGGTGCAGGCCGTTCAAGGTGAGCTCGAGGGCGGCACCCTGTCGCCGTACATCGCCTCGGTCGCGTTCGAGACGCCTGAGGAGGCCTACGCCACGTTCCAGGAGCAGTTCGCCGGGAACACCGTCGCCGATCTGGCGACGATCGACTCGTTCGGGGCCCAGTTCCACGTGAAGCTCGACAACCCGAACGAATCCGACGTGATCATCGACAGCGTCACCGGCATGCCGGGCGTCGATGAGGTGCGGGATGAGCGCGCCCTCCTGCAGCCGATCTTCGACGCGATGAACGCCGCCAGCTACACCGCCGTCGGCATCGCAGCGCTGATGTTGGTGACGGCGGTGCTCCTGATCTCGACCACCATCCGTCTGTCGGCGTTCTCCCGTCGACGTGAACTTGCGATCATGCGCCTGGTGGGCGCGTCGAACCGGTTCATCGAGACCCCGTTCATCCTCGAAGGTGTGCTCGCGTCGCTCATCGGATCGCTGCTGGCGAGCGGCGCCATCGTGGCGATCGTCCACTTCTTCGTGGGCGGCTACCTGGCCGAGAACTTCACCAGTTACTCCTTCATCGGCATCGAGGAGGCGCTGATCGTCGCGCCGATCCTGATCGCCGTGGGCGCGGTGCTGGCGGCCCTGTCGGCGAGTGTCGCCATCCGCCGGTACCTCAAGGCCTGACGCGTTCGCATAGACTGAACGGCTGCCTGCGTTCGCAGGTAGCCGGATGTCGAGCGCTGGGAGGTGCGGAAGATGCCACGCGAGCAGGGTGAGAAGGTCGTCGCGACCAACCGCAAGGCGCGTCACGACTACACGATCGAAGACACCTATGAGGCCGGCATCGTGCTTTCGGGCACCGAGGTCAAGTCTCTGCGTGAGGGGCGCGCGTCGCTCGTCGACGGGTACGCCTTCATCGACGGCGGCGAGATGTGGCTCGACGCGGTGCACATCCCCGAGTGGGGTTCCGGGTCGTGGACCAACCACGCCACCCGCCGTAAGCGCAAGCTGCTGCTGCACAAGGCGCAGATCGTGAAGATCAGCCACCGCACCAAGGAGGGTGGCTACACCCTGGTGCCGTTGCGCATCTACTTCAAGGACGGCAAGGCGAAGGTCGAGCTGGCGGTCGCGAAGGGCAAGCGCGAGTACGACAAGCGTCAGGCGCTGCGCGAACGGCAGGACAAGCGCGAGGCGGATCGCGCCATGTCGAGCCGCCGCAACCTCGGCGAGTAGTCCTCGTCAGCTCGCTTCGAAGCGGGCGTCGACGGAGGCGGTGACCTCGATGTCTTCGGGGGTGAAGTCGAACGCGGCCCCACCGCTGTCGGCCGCCTTCATCGCCGCCATCCGCATCATCGGGGCGGGGGAGTCGCCGGAACCGCTGACGCCCAGCATGCCGGGGTCGGCGATGGCGACCGCCTCGACTTTGCCGAGCCCGATCGCCTGCGCGAACACACGCGCCTTGTCGGCCGCGTCTTTCACCGCCCGCGAGCGCACCTCGGTGGTCACCGACGTGCGCTTTCCTTCGGTGAGCGCCCATTCGATGTTGTTCACCTGCACGCCGGGCACAGTGGCCGCCTCGGTGAGCCAGTCGGCGAGGGCGTCGAAGTCCTTGAACTTCACCGTCACCCCGATGGCGGCGTTGTGAACCGGTGGCAGCTGCTTGCCCTCGTTGTTCCAGGGGCGGTGCGCCCACACCCGGATGCGGTCGGACGCCCACCAGGTGACAGGGCCCGCATCCGGGTCGTGGAGGGCCTTCACCGACTCGGTGAGGGTCTGCACGGCGGCGCTGGCGGAGGCGAGCACGGTGGCCCGGCGCGCGCCGTCGAAGCCGACGGTCAGCTGCACGGTGGCCCGCTCGGCGGGGTACCAGGCGGTGAAGTGACCCTGAACGGTGATGACGGTGCCCATCGCCTCATCCTGCCAGGCGTCGGCGACCTCGGCTATCATGGGAGCACGCGCCCATTGCGGCGCGTTTCTCAACTCCACAGCGCGTGATGATGGCCCACCTCGCACGGATCCGTGATCCGTCAGGTGCTCATGGGGATGATCGGTTTCGACATCGCCTGCGAAACTGCGAGAAGCGGGCCGAGGATGCAGGGTTATCTCGTAAACGATCTCTGCAAACCATAGGTGCCAACGTTAAGCGCACCGACCTCGCTCTCGCCGCCTAAGGCAGAGTAGAAGGTCCGTCAGTCCGGGCTCGCCCTCGTCCCGGATCCTGGCGTCATCTAGAGGGCTTGCTGTGCGGCTGTGTTTCCAGGGCCGCGCGGGACTTTCACTGGGACTGGGCTCGTCGACCTAGGTGTCTGTGACAAAGGTCGGAGCCGAGTAGAACGTCTGCACAGACTGCGCCCGGAGAAGGCGCAGGCTCACAGCGATGGACGGGGGTTCAATTCCCCCCATCTCCACCATCGGCCGTCATCACGCGCTGCGGAGTGCGTCTCCTCGGGCAGTGCCCTAGAGTCCGGGCATGCGGATCGTCGTCTCGGGAACCCACGCGAGCGGCAAGAGCACGCTGATCTCCGACTTCGTCGCCGCGCATCCGCAATTCGAGGTGCTCGGTGACCCGTTCGAGCTGATCGACGAGGTGGGCCAAGCGGACGCGAGCTCGTTTTTCGCGCAGCTGCGCGTGTCTGCTGCGCGGCTGGTTCACCTGAAGGCGGGGGATTCGGTGATCGCGGAACGCGGTCCGCTCGATTTCGTGGCCTACCTGCGCGCCCTCGAGACCCTGCGCCGGCCCGGCCGTTCGTCGGCGGCGCTCGAGCGGGGTGAGGAGCTCACGCGGCTCGCGATGGCGCACGTCGACCTGCTCGTCGTGCTGCCGCTGTCGGCGCGCGACCGGATCGACGTGCCGATGGATGAGGACCCGGAACTGCGCGAGGTCATGGATGACGCCCTCCTCGACCTCTCCGACGACCCCGACCTCGTCGGGGCTGCCGACGTCGTCGAACTCACGGGCGACCCCGCCACGAGGCTGCAGCGACTCGAGGCGGCCGCCGGGCTCACCCCGTCGAGCGGTACTCCCACTGACCGCGCCCCATCCGCGGACGCACATATGTGACGTCGCCCACGCGGGCGAGCACCAGCGCGCGGTACGCCTCGACGATCTTCACCGTCACCTGCAGTTCGTCGGCGATGGTGTCGGCATCCGGGTGGATCGGTTCGAGCCGGGCGTACTCCTCCGGGTCGATCAGGAGGGATGCGGCGTAGCGGTCGGCGGCACGTTCGTTGCGCGGGGTGCTTTCGCGATGGCGGTAGAAGTGGTGGCCGAGTTCGTGCGCGATGACGGAGCGACGTTCGGCGGGGGTGAGCCCGAGATCGAACCAGATGCGGGAGGCGTCGGGTTCGTAGCAGCCGAGCATGCCGGGCGGCAGGCGGCAGGCGTGGACGGTGAGGCCCTCGTCGGCGGCCCGTCGGAGGAGTTCCCGCATGGCCGCCGCCTTTCTTACTTGCCGCGCTCGCTCTTCTTCGCGCCGCGGTCGGCAGCGAGTGCGTGGCCCGAGCCGGGGCCTTCGGTGTCGACTTCATACTCGTCTGCGCGGCTGACATCCGCGGGGCCCGACTCGGCGGCGAAGCGTTCCTCGGCGCGCTGCACGATCACGTGCGGGTCCACGCCGACGGCGACCGAGATCCGGTAGAGCGTCGGCATGCTGAGTGCACGCTCGCCTTTCACCCAGCGATCGAGCGTCTCGCGGTTGATGCCGGTGGCTCGCGCGACACCCGCGACGGTGGTACCGGCGGCGGCGATCTCGGCGCGGACTTGGGCTGCGACGGTGCGCGCGAAGCGCTCGGCATCGGGGCTGACCATACGGTGAACAATATCGGGACCGTGGCTACACAACAAAGCCGAACCGACTTTGACTTGTCCGTGCGGCGCGGTAGCCTAGCCACATGGCTACAGGGGCGAGCTGGGTTCAGAAGGATCTCATCGAACGGATCGGCACCGAGATGGAACGGTCGGACCTGTCGGCGCGAGAGCTCGCGGCCCGCGCCGGCATCCCGTTCTCCACCCTCGCACGCAAGCTCGTCGGCGGCGGAGACTTCGGCTTCGATGAGCTGTTCGCGATCGCCGAGGTGCTCGAGATCACCCCCTCCGAGCTGGCGCCGCAGTGGTGACTCAGGGGTAGTCGGGCGCCGCGGGGAGGCCTGCGTACTCCTCCAAGGTGCGGATGCCGCGCTCATGCATCTCGGCCGCAGCCGTCTCGCCCACGTACCGGAAGTGCCAGGGCTCGAAGCGGTAGCCGACGGTCGGCTGCCAGCCGTCGCCGTAGCGCAGGATGAACCCGTAGCGCCACGAGTTCTCCGCCAGCCACCGGCCGCCGGCGGTGTTCTGGAAGCACACGTTGAGGTTGCATCCGGTGCCGTCGTCGAAGTCGGCCGCGAGACCCGTCTGATGCTCGGAGTGCCCGGGCCGCGCCGAATGCGCGTCCGCGCCGGCGACCCCCTCGCGCGCGACGAAGCCGTTGTAGAGCGTCTGCTGGCGGCTGTAGCTGCGGTAGCCGCTCGACATGCGCAACTGCATGCCTTCGGCCGCCATGTCGGCCGCCATCCGTTCCGCAGCGGAGGCCGCGACAGCGCGCAACGGCAGGGTGTTGCCGACGCCGACGGGCCGGCGCAGGTCGGTGGGCGCGTAATCCGAGGGCAAGGCTCGGGCCTTGTTGACGACGACCGTGAGCGAGGTGGGATCATCGAACCCGCCGCCGATGGTGCCGCTGCCCACGGGCGCGCGCGCCGCATCCGACGACGCGACGACGGCATCCACCGCCACCCGGTACCCGGCGAGGGCGGCGGGAAGGTCCGCGAGCGGGGTCGTCGCCAGCGAGTCGATCGTCGCCTGCAGGGTCGCTTCGAGGTCGTCGGAGGCGTCGGCGCGCTCCGCGAGAACGGCTGCGCCCGACGCGGCGGTCGCGGTGCAGTAGTCGGTGAGCGCCGAACTGAGTGCCGCGGTCTCCGCGTGCGCCTGCTCGGCGACGCCGTGCTCATGCTCGGCCACCGCATCCAGACGCCGCGCGTACTCGTCGAGTTGTGCCGCATAGTCCTGCAGCTCACGCGCCGAAGCGGTCGTCGCATCCACCGAGCCGGCGGGTGCGATCGCGGCCGGCTCGACGGTGGGAAGCTCGAGCGGCTGGCGGACGGCGGTGAGGGCTTCCGCCGCTGCGGGGTCGATGCCCGTGCCGGTGAGCCCGGCGACCGCATCCGACGTCGCCATCAGGGTCTGGAGCTCCTCGAGGGCTGCGACGCGGTCGTGCTGGGCGGCGCGCAGCGACGCGGAGGCTGCTGCGGCGGCGTCCCGCGACTCCGTGACGGCGCCCACCGCCTCCTGCCGGTGCGCGTGCGACGACATCAGCATCGATGCGAGCACCACCGCGATCACCGTCAACACCAGGATCACGATCACCAGCACGCCGTGGCGCCCGATCATGGCGCGGGTCGGCTCCTCCTGGGTCGCCGACGGCTCGCCGGTGTCGGAATCCGGAAGCGTCTCGGTGGTGTCGGGTGCACTCATCGTCGAGGAGAGAGGTTACCTCTTCTTGAAGAGCCCGTTGATCACGTCGCGTGCGATGCGCAGGCCCCCGGAGACGACCTCCTTCTGGATGCGGTCCTGCTGACGTTTGCGTTCGCGGGCGTCGCGTGCGGCCTGCTGCTCGGCTGCCTTCGCCGCGCGGGCCGCATCCTGCTCGGCCTTCTTCTGGGCGCGCGCGATGTCGGCGGCGGTCGCTCCGGTCGCCGCGGCGTCGACCCCGGCCGCCTCCGCGGCGTCCTTCATCCGCTCCGCGAGGATCGCGCTCGCCCCCGGCGTCGCGACGGCGGCGTACGTGGCGGTCAGCGGCGACGCCGCCACCGCCGCCTGGAGCACCGTATCCGGGGTGGGGTTCATCGAACCTTCCGGTGCCCGCAGCCTGGTCCAGGCGACCGGCGACGGCGCGCCCTTCTCGTTCATCACCGTGACGATCGCTTCGCCGATCGCCAGGGTGGTGAGCACCTCGCCCAGTTCGTAGCCCGAGTTCGGGTAGGTCGATACCGTCGACTTGAGGGCCTTCGCGTCGTCGGGGGTGTGGGCGCGCAGCTGGTGCTGGATGCGACTGCCGAGTTGTGCGAGCACGTCGCCCGGCACGTCCTTCGGCGTCTGGGTGACGAAATAGATGCCGACCCCTCGGGAGCGGATGAGACGCACCGTCTGCGTCACGACGGCCAAGAAGTCGTCGCTCGCGTCGCGGAACAGCAGGTGCGCCTCATCGAAGAAGAACACCAGCTTCGGCTTGTCGACGTCGCCCACCTCGGGCAGCGACTCGTAGAGGCGGGTCAGCAGCCACATGAGGAACGTGGAGAACAGTTCGGGGCGCCCCAGCTGCGTGCGCACTTCCAGCAGGCTGACGACGCCGCGGGTGACGCCATCCGGGGTCGTCTCGGTACGGAAGAAGTCGGCGGTATCGATCTGGGGGAGGCCGAAGAATACGTCCGCGCCCTGCTCGGCGAACGCGACCAGTTCGCGCAGGATCACCCCGGCGGTGGCCTTCGACAGGCCGCCGAGGTTTTCGAGTTCGGCCTTGCCGGCGGGGCTCGTGAGGTGCAGCAGTACGGCCCGCAGGTCGTCGAGGGTGACGAGGGGCAGCTGCTGCTCCTTCGCGTAGTGGAACACCAGCCCGAGGCTCGACTCCTGCGTCTGGTTAAGGCCGAGCACCTTCGCGAGCATGACGGCGCCGAATCCTTCGACGCTGGCGCGGATGGGCGTGCCGATCCCGTCGCCGCCGAGCGCGAACAGAGCGGTGGGCGAGGCGTGCGGGGTCCAGTCCTGCCCGAGGCCCTTCGTGCGGGCGAGCAGCTTCTCGCTCGATTCTCCGGGGGTGGCGATGCCCGAGAGGTCACCTTTGATGTCGGCGGCGAAGACGGGCACGCCCGCGGCACTCAGCTGCTCCGCGAGCACCTGCAGGGTCTTCGTCTTGCCGGTTCCGGTGGCACCGGCGACGAGGCCGTGGCGGTTCACCATCGCGAGCGGGATGCGGATGGGGACGTCGGCGAGGGCGTCACCGTTGACGAGCGCCCCCATCTCGAGTGCGGGGGCGTCGAACGCATACCCGGCGCGGATGGCGTCGACACCGGCTTGGTCGAGGGGCCCCGCCGGCGCGGGTGCCGCGGCCCTCTGCGCGGCGGCGGCATCCTCGGTCGCGGCTTTGAGTTCCGCATCCTTGGCCGCCTGCTCGGCGGCGGCGAGGGCCGCCTGCGCCTCTTCCAACGCCTTGCGGGCTGCTTCCACCGAATCGCCGGTATCCGTCATGGCGAAAGCCTAGGCCCGGCCCCCGGTGCTGTCGCCTACTCGCCGATGAGGGCCGTGAACCGCTGGTCCGGGTCGAGGGCGCGGCCGATGGCGGTCGCGATCTCGGTGAGCTGCGCGAGCTGGTCGCGGTCGAGGGAGTCGATGACGACGCGGCGGACGAGGGCGATGTGGCCGGGTGTGGCGCGGATGAGTTCCCGGCGCCCGGCGTCGGTGAGGCGCGCGTTGGTGGCGCGCCGGTCTTCGGGGCAGGGGACGCGCTCGACGAGGCCGCGCTTCTCGAGGCGGGTGACGACGTGGGAGAGGCGGGGGAGTGTGGCGTTGGTGCCCGCCGCGAGGTCGGACATGCGCAGCGTGGAGTCGGGGGAGAAGCGCAGGAACGACAGCACCGCGAATTCGAAGTGCGTCATGTCGGAGTCGCGCTGCAGTTGGGAGTCGAGGGCGCTGGGCAGCAGCTCGGTGAGGGCCACGAGCGAGAGCCAGGCGGCGGATTCCTCGGCGTCGAGTCGGGGCACCTGTCGGGTCATGGCTCCATCCTAGCGGGAATAGTTGCACCAACAACTATGTTGTGCCTATGGTTGACGCAACAACCAATCGGAAGGAATCGGGACATGACCTCGATCAGCATCATCGGCATCGGAAACATGGGCGGCGCGATCACCGGCATCGCCGCCAAGAGCGGCGCGGCGGTTCAGGTCATCGCGCGCGACCTCGCCAAGGCGCAGGAACTCGCCGCAGGCACCGGCGCCACCGCCGCCGAGTTCGGTGCGGCCCTCACCGGCGACATCGTCGTGCTCGCCCTGCCGTTCGCGGCCGTCGACGAGGTGCTCGGCACCTACGGCGACCAGCTCGCCGGCAAGACGGTCGTCGACATCACCAACCCGGTCGACTTCGACACCTTCGACGGCCTCGTGGTGCCCGCCGACGGCTCGGCCGCATCCGTCATCGCCGAGAAGGTCCCTGCCGCGCACGTCGTGAAGGCCTTCAACACGAACTTCGCCGCCACCCTCGCCACCGGCACGGTGGGCGACGCCACCACCACGGTGCTCGTCGCGGGCGACGAGCAGGATGCGAAGGATGCGGTCGTCGGTTTCGTGCGGGCCGCGGGTCTGAACGCCGAGGACGCCGGATCGCTCAAGCGCGCCCGCGAGCTCGAGGGCCTCGGCTTCCTGCAGATCTCGCTCGCCGCCGGCGAGAAGGTCGGCTGGGACGCCGGCTTCGCGGTCGCGAAGTAACCCGAACTGAACCACAGAAGGGG
>JAEWJX010000121.1 GCA_023386365.1 Actinomycetes bacterium
GCAACCCCCATCCCCTCCCCCCGGGCCCCCCCCCGGGCGCGCGCGGGGGCGACGCCTCGGGGGAGTCGGGATCGGTCTCCGTGATCCTGTGGGGTCCTCCCGGTACCGGCAAGACCACGCTCGCCCAGGCGATCGCCCGCAGCTCGGGGCGGCGCTTCGTCGAGCTGTCCGCGGTGACGGCCGGCGTGAAAGACGTTCGCCAGGTGATGGACGAGGCCAAGTCGACGCGAGACCTCTACGGCCTCTCGACTGTCCTCTTCCTCGACGAGATCCACCGCTTCACGAAGGCCCAGCAGGATGCGTTGCTACCGGGTGTCGAGAACGGCTGGGTGATCCTGGTCGCCGCGACGACCGAGAACCCGTCGTTCTCCGTCGTTGCACCGCTGCTCTCGCGGTCGCTGCTGCTCACGCTGGAGACGTTGTCCGAAGACGACCTCGGGATCGTGATCGATCGCGCCGTCACCGATCCGCGTGGGCTCGCCGGTGCCGTCGATCTCGCCGCCGACGCGCGTTCGGCGATCATCCGTCTGGCGTCGGGGGACGCCCGGCGCGCCCTCACGGCGCTCGAGGCGGCCGCGGTGGTCGCCGCGGCACCGAAGGACGAGGGCGAGGAGTCCGACGAACGACCCGTGATCACGGCGGAGATCGTCGCCTCGGCGGTCGACCGCGCGCTGCTGCGCTACGACAGGCAGGGCGACGAGCACTACGACGTCATCAGCGCCTTCATCAAGTCCGTCCGCGGGTCGGATGTCGACGCGTCGCTGCACTATCTCGCGCGCATGATCGAGGCGGGCGAGGATCCCCGTTTCATCGCTCGGCGCGTCATGATCCTCGCGGCGGAAGACATCGGAATGGCCGATCCGCAGGCGCTCACGCTCGCCGTGTCGGCGGCCGAGGGCGTCCAGTTGATCGGCATGCCGGAGGGACGCATCCTTCTGGCGGAGGCGGTCGTCTACCTCGCCACGGCGCCCAAGTCGAACGCGTCCTACAAGGCGCTCGATCAGGCGATCGCGGATGTCCGCGCGGGTCGTATCGGTCGGGTGCCGCGCCACCTGCGTGACGCGCACTACCCCGGCGCGAAGCGGCTCGGACACGGCAAGGGCTACAAGTACGCCCACGACGAGCCGCACGGTGTCGCGCAGCAGGACTACCTCCCGGATGAGCTCCGCGGCACCCGCTACTACGACCCCACAGGCAACGGATACGAGCGCGAAGTGCGACCGCGTCTCGAACGACTTCGGGCGCTGCTCACCGGCAAGCCGATGCCCAAGAGGGAGTCGCCGCCCGAGGCGACCGCCGCGACGGTTGACGACACCTGATCTGGTAGGCTGTTCCGGTTCGACTCCGAACACATCCCACATTCAGATCCGCCGGTCGCGTCGACGTGCGCCCGGATCCCCGGATGGTGCGATGCACGTCTATGAGCCGCGAAAGACGCGGCCATGTGTTGGAAGGAACCCCTTGGTCACCAAGTCCCAGGACCGCCGCAAGGTCCGTCTGTCCCGTGCGCTCGGCATCCCGCTGACGCCGAAGGCCGCCAAGTACCTCGAGAAGCGTCCCTACGCTCCGGGCGAGCACGGCCGCACCAAGCGCAAGGCCGACAGCGACTACGCCGTCCGTCTGCGTGAGAAGCAGCGTCTCCGCGAGCAGTACGGCATCCGCGAGAAGCAGCTCCGCATCGTCTTCAACGAAGCCCGTCGCACCCAGGGCCTGACCGGTGAGAACCTGGTCGAGCTGCTCGAGATGCGTCTCGACGCCCTCGTGCTCCGTGCCGGCTTCGCCCGCACCACGGCGCAGGCCCGCCAGTTCGTCGTGCACCGTCACATCCAGGTCGACGGCCAGATCGTCGACCGTCCCTCGTTCCGCGTGAAGCCGGGTCAGCTGATCCACGTCAAGGCGCGCTCCGAGGGCACCGAGCCGTTCCAGGTCGCCGCCGCCGGTGGCCACGTCGACGTGCTCCCCAAGACCCCGGGCTACCTCGAGGTCGAGATCGACAAGCTGCAGGCCCGCCTCGTGCGTCGCCCCAAGCGCGCCGAGGTCCCCGTGACCTGCGACGTGCAGCTCGTCGTCGAGTACTACGCGGCCCGATAGGGACGCGGAGTACCCAAGACACAGCTACGCGGCGCGCAAACCGCACGGAGGGCCCCGGGATTCATCCCGGGGCCTTTCCTCGTCGTGAACGCAACCACGCGGGCCTTCGCTGTATAGGCTGGGTGGGTTGGTCGGCATCCGCCGCCGACGCCGCGAACGAAGGAGGGAACACGATGAAGGGTGCACTGCTTCTCATCGTCGGAGTCGCCATCGGGTTCGTCGTCGCCCATGAGGTTGCGAAGACGGAGTCGGGAAAGCAGTTCTTCGATGACGTCGACGGCAAGGCGCGCGAGTTCGGTGACGCGGTCATCCAGGGCTACAAGTCGCGCGAGGCGGAGCTGCGTACGGCGGTTGCGAACGCGCAGGATGCGATCGACGACCTCGCCAAGCGCGCCAAGGCCTAGTCCACTCACCCCGACAGTCGGGCCGGCGGCCCGCCTTCCCGTCCGCGGGACACTTTCAAGGAATTCCTGTGCAGACCGCTGAGATCCAACGTCGCTGGCTGAGCTTCTTCGGCGACCGCGGCCACACCGTCGTCCCGTCCGCGTCGCTCGTGAGTGACGACCCGACGCTGCTGTTCACTGTCGCCGGCATGGTGCCGTTCATCCCGTACTTCACGGGTGTGGTCCCGGCGCCGTTCCCGCGCGCGACGAGCGTGCAGAAGTGCATCCGCACCCTCGACATCGAGGAGGTCGGCAAGACCACGCGGCACGGCACGTTCTTCCAGATGAACGGCAACTTCTCGTTCGGCGACTACTTCAAGGAAGGCGCCATCGGGTATGCCTGGGAGTTGCTGACGTCGTCGGAGTCCGATGGCGGTCTCGGCTTCGAGGAGCGCGACCTCTGGGTGACGGTCTACGAGGACGACGACGAGGCGATCGAGCTCTGGAAGCGGGTTGCGGGTCTGCCGGAGAGTCGCATCCAGCGTCTCGGCAAGTCGGACAACTACTGGCACACGGGTCAGCCCGGTCCGGGTGGTCCGTGCTCGGAGATCTACTTCGACCGGGGCGCCCAGTACGGCGCCGAGGGGGGGCCGGCGGCCGATGACAGCCGCTACCTCGAGATCTGGAACCTCGTCTTCATGCAGTACCTGCTGAAGGAGGTGCGCACGAAGGTCGACTTCGACATCGCCGGCGAGCTGCCGAAGAAGAACATCGACACCGGCATGGGCATGGAGCGCGTCGCCTTCATCAAGCAGGGCGTCGACAACATGTACGAGATCGACCAGGTGCGTCCGGTCCTCGATGCCGCCTCGTCGATCTCGGGTCGCCGGTACGGCGCCGACCATGACGACGACGTGCGGATGCGTGTGATCGCCGACCATGTGCGTTCGAGCCTGATGCTCATGACCGACGGCGTGTCGCCGTCGAACGAGGGGCGCGGCTACATCCTGCGTCGCCTGTTGCGTCGCGTGGTCCGCGCGATGCGCCTTCTGGGCGTCGATGCGCCCAGCTTCGACGAGCTCTTCGATGCGTCGAGGCGCGCGATGCGCGACGCGTACCCGGAGGTCGAGGCGGAGTACGAGCGCACGTCGCGTCTCGCGCTCGGCGAGGAGGAGACGTTCCTCCGCACGCTGGCGAGCGGCACCACGATCCTCGATGTCGCGGTCGCCGACACGAAGAAGGCGGGTGATTCGGCGCTCTCGGGCGACACCGCCTTCCTGCTGCACGACACCTTCGGGTTCCCGATCGATCTGACGCTGGAGATCGCCGAGGAGGCGGGTCTCGCGGTGGATCGCGGCGCGTTCGACAGCCTGATGGCGGAGCAGCGCACGCGTGCGAAGACCGACGCGAAGGCGAAGAAGGGCAAGCTGGCCGATCTGTCGGCCTATGGCGAGTTCCGCGCGTTGGGCGAGACGGTCTTCACCGGCTACGACTACCTGCAGACAGACACCCGCGTGCTGGGCATCCTCTCCGATGGCGTCTCGGTGCCGAAGGCATCCGCGGGCGATGTGGTCGAGGTCATCCTCGCCGAGTCGTCGCTCTACGCCGAGTCGGGCGGCCAGGCGGCCGACAAGGGGTCGATCCTCGGCGACGGCTTCGATCTCGAGGTGCTCGACGTGCAGAAGCCCGTCAAGGGGCTCATCAGCCACACCGTGAAGGTCCGTTCGGGTGAGGTGTCGGTGGATGCGGCGGCGACGACCGTCGTCGACCGGGAGTACCGTCATTCGGCGGCGCAGGCTCACTCCGCGACGCACCTCATCCACGCGGCCCTCCGCCAGGCGCTCGGCCAGGAGGCGCACCAGTCGGGCTCGTTCAACAAGGCCGGCTACATGCGGCTCGACTTCTCGTGGAACCAGGCGCTCAGCCCGGAGACCCGGAGCGAGATCGAGGAGATCGCCAACAACGCGGTGCGCGACAACCTCGAGGTCGTGACCCGAATCATGTCGCTCGACGAGGCCAAGAAGGCCGGCGCGATGGCGTTGTTCGGCGAGAAGTACGGCGAGTCGGTGCGCATGGTCGACATCGGGGGCCCGTGGTCGCGTGAGCTGTGCGCGGGTACCCATGTGCGCTCGTCCGCAGAGGTGGGTCTGGTGAACCTCGTGTCGGAGTCGAGCGTGGGGTCGACGAACCGCCGCGTGGAGGCGCTCGTCGGTCTGGATGCGTTCCGCGATCTGGCGGCGGAGCGGGCGATCGTGGGCCAGCTGACGTCCTCGCTGAAGACGCCTCGCGAGCAGTTGCCGGACCGCATCGCCGACTTGGTGGCGCAGCTGAAGGCGGCGGAGAAGAAGATCGCCGCGTTCGAGGCAAGCCGCCTCTCGGGTCGTGTCCCCGCTCTCGCCGAGCAGGCGACGCGGATCGGTTCGGTTCTGGCTGTCATCGAGGATGTGGGGGAGCTGCAGTCGGCCGATGAGCTCCGCAGCCTCGTCACGTCCGTTCGCGAGCGTCTGGTGGCGGAATCCGCAGTCGTGGTGTTGGCGGCTCGCACGGGTGGCAAGCCGGCTGTGATCGTCGGCACGACCGCCGGTGCCCGCGAGGCGGGCGTGAAGGCGGGCGTGCTCGCGAAGCAGGCGGCTGCCGTTCTCGGCGGTGGCGGTGGCGGCAAGGATGACCTCGCGCAGGGTGGCGGCGCGGATGTGTCGGCCATCGGGGCCGCGCTGGAGTCGATTCGCACCAGTCTCGGCGGCTGATGCGGTCGGGCGTCCGTATCGGCATCGATGTGGGCCGTGCCCGCGTCGGGGTCGCGCGGTGCGATCGGGAGGGGCTGCTAGCCACTCCGATCGAGACGCTGCCGCGTGATGACCGCACCGTCGCTTCCGCGCTCGCCCATGCGGTCGAGCTGGAGGCTGTCGAGCTGGTGGTGGGTCTGCCTCTGTCGTTGAGCGGAGCCGACACCCCCTCCACCGCTGACGCGCGGGCGTTCGCCGATGAGTTGGCGGCTGCGACCGAGATCCCGGTCCGGCTCGTGGATGAGCGGCTGAGCACGGTGTCTGCGCACAGGCAACTCCAAGCCAGCGGTCGGCGCGCGAAGGGTTCACGCTCCGTTATCGACCAGGTTGCCGCTGTTATCATCCTTCAGAACGCCCTCGACTCCGAGCGGACGTCGGGTCGTCCCCCCGGAACCGTCGTCCTCCGCACGAAAGACCCTGATAGTGGCCTCTGACCCGAGCTGGGACGACATCTTCCGCCCCGCGAGCACCTCGTCGACGCCGCCGGTCCCGCCGAGCGGCACCGCGAGTGTGCCCGCGCCCGAGACCGGCGCGCCGTCGACGGCTCCGCTCTCGCGGCGTGCTCTCCGGGAAGCCCAGGATGGTGGTGGGGCCCCGCCTCGCCCCTCATCGAAGCCGCCCAGGAAGAAGCGCCGCGGCAACATGGGTTGGATCATCGCGATCGTGGTCGTGTTCGCGCTCGTCGCAGGCGCAGGGGTCACCGGATGGGTACTCTTCGAAGACAAAATCCGCGACGTGCTCGGTATCGCACCGCCGACCGACTACGAGGGCACGGGCAACGGTACCGAGGTCGTGGTGGTGATCTCGCCCGGCGACATCGGCTCGGACGTGGCGACGACTCTCGCCGAAGCGAACGTCACGATGACGTTCCAGTCCTTCTACGAACTGCTGTTGGAAGACGACTCGATCCAGTTCATCCCGGGCAACTACCGTCTGCAGGAGCAGATGAGTGCGGCCGCCGCGCTGGCCGCACTGCAGGACCCGGCGAACCGGCTCATCAATCAGGTGACGATCCGTGAGGGGGTGTCGGCCGATTCGGCTCTTCAGTCCATCTCGGAGGCGACCGAGATCCCGCTCGAGGAGTTGCAGGCCGAGGCGGCGAACTTCACCCAGTTCGGTGTGCCGGCGAACGCGCCGAGCATCGAGGGGTACCTCTTCCCGGCCACCTACACGTTCGACCCGGGCATCTCGGCGCATGACGCCATCCAGACCCTGGTCGACAAGATGACGGCCACACTCGACGCTGCGGGTGTCGCGCCCGAGAACCGTTACACGGTGCTGACGATGGCATCGATCATCCAGCGTGAGTCCGGTCCCGTCGTCGACGACATGGCGAAGATCTCGCGGGTCTTCCAGAACCGGATCGATCGCGGCATGAACCTCCAGTCGGACGCGACCGTCCACTACGGGCTCGGCGACACCTCGACGGTGTGGACGACGCCCGAGGCGCGTGCCGATGCGTCGAACCCGTACAACACGTACGCCAACCCGGGTCTGCCCATCGGCCCCATCGGCCTGCCGGGCGCCGACGCGATCAACGCGGCGATCCATCCGGTCGACGGCAGCTGGCTGTACTTCGTGACCGTCAACCTGAAGACGGGTGAGACGGTGTTCTCGAACACGCTCGCGGAGCACGAGCGGGCGGCCGATCAGCTGTTCGCGTGGTGCAAGGAGAGCGACGAGAACGCCGCGTACTGTGCCTGACCCACGCACGACCCTGGGTGTCCTCGGCTCGCCGATCGCTCATTCGCGATCCCCGCACCTGCATCGTGCGGCCTACCGGGTGCTGGGACTCGATTGGGAGTACGACCGCCACGAGGTGACCGACGACGGGCTCGCCGACTTCCTCGGGAGCCTCGACGCCCGGTGGCGCGGACTCTCGTTGACGATGCCGCTGAAACGGCGGGTTGCTGAGCTGGTGCCGGAGGTCGATCCGATCGCCCGAGCCACCCGGCAGGGGAACACCATCCTGCTCGATCGGGGGCGCCCCGTGCGGGCGTTCAACACGGATGTCCACGGTGTGACCCAGGCGTTCGCTGACGCTGGTGTCAGCGCACCGACGCGCGCGACGGTGCTGGGCGGGGGAGCGACGGCCGAGAGCGCCGCGTTCGCGTTGACCGCACTGGGTGCCGACGTCACGATCGCCGTCCGGGACGTCGAGAAGGCGTCCGCGAGCGGCGCATTCGCCGCTGTACGGGTGATCGCGCTGGCAGATTCCTCTGCTGCCCTCGCCGCGAGCGAGGCGGTCGTGAGCACCATTCCGCCGAACGCCGAGTTCTCCGTCGAGATCCCCGCTCTGGGCTCGGAGCAGACACTCCTCGACGTGGCCTATTCACCGTGGCCGACCTCGCTCGCCGCCGGCTGGGAGGCGGCCGGGGGGTCGATCGTGCACGGCCTCGAGATGCTGCTGCATCAGGCGGTGCACCAGGTGCGCATCTTCGTCTCCGGAGACCCGGGTTCGCCGCTTCCCGACGAGCCTGCAGTCATCCGGGCGATGCGCGCCGCTGTGGAATGATCGAGACATGCTGCGTTGGTTGACGGCCGGAGAGTCGCACGGACCCGAACTGGTGGCCATCCTCGAGGGGATGCCCGCCGACGTGCCGATCCTCCCGGAGCAGATCCAGGCTGACATGCAGCGCCGCAAGCTCGGCTACGGCCGCGGCGCGCGCATGAAGTTCGAGCAGGACGAGCTGAGCATCTCGGGCGGCATCCGATTCGGTCGCACGATGGGCGGGCCGGTCGCTCTCCGCATCGGCAACACGGAGTGGCCGCGTTGGGTCGACGTGATGTCGGCGACGCCGGTCGACCCCGAGTCCCTGCCGAAGGGCCGTGGTGCGGCCCTCACTCGGCCCCGCCCCGGTCACGCGGACCTCGTCGGCATGCAGAAGTACGACTTCCCGGAGTCGCGGAACGTGCTCGAGCGTGCCAGCGCCCGGGAGACGGCGGCGCGCGTCGCGCTCGGCGCCGTCGCGCGGGCGTTCCTCGCCGAACTCGGGATCCGACTGGTCGCGCACACCCTGTCGATCGAGACCGTGCGCGTACCGGATGGCTCGCCGCTTCCGACCCCCGACGATGTCGACCTTCTCGATGCCGACCCACTGCGCTGCTTCGACGCGGCGACGTCGGCCGCGATGGTGGAGCGCATCGACCGCGCCCACGACGAGGGCGACACACTGGGGGGCATCGTCGAGGTGCTCGCCTACGGTGTGCCGCCGGGCCTCGGCAGCTACGTGCACTGGGACCGACGTCTCGACGCGCAGCTGGCGGCGGCACTCATGGGCATCCAGGCGATCAAGGGCGTGGAGGTCGGCGACGGTTTCGAGACGACGCGACGCCCGGGCTCGCAGGCGCACGACGAGTTGGTCGCCGACGGCGGCGTCATCCGTCGCGAATCCGACAAGGCCGGCGGCACCGAGGGCGGCATGTCGACCGGCACGATCCTGCGGGTCCGTGCGGGCATGAAGCCGATCGCGACGGTGCCGCACGCGCTGCGCACCGTGGATGTGGCCACGGGCGAAGCCGCGGCCGCCCACCACCAGCGCTCCGACGTCTGCGCGGTCCCGGCGGCGGGCGTCGTCGCCGAGGCGATGGTGGCGCTCGTGCTCGCCAACGCGGTGCTGGAGAAGTTCGGCGGCGATTCCGTCGGCGAGACCAGGCGCAACCTCGAGGCGTACCTTGCTGCCATCCCTGACGCCCTGCGCACGGGCGTCACCTCGGCATGAGCGGACCGGTCGCCGTCTTCATCGGCCCGATGGGCGCGGGGAAGACCCGCCTCGGGCGCCGTGTCGCACGCTCGCTCGACGTCGCCTTCACCGACACCGACAAGGTGGTGGTGGCAGCGCACGGACCGATCGCGGCGATCTTCGACGAGCACGGGGAACAGCATTTCCGGGCGTTGGAGCGGGCGGCGGTGCACGAGGCGCTCTCGGGTGAGGGCGTCGTCTCGCTCGGCGGCGGGGCGGTGCTCGACCTCGACACCCGCGCGGAGTTGCGGGAACTTCCGGTGGTCTACCTAAGTGTCACCGCCGAGGCGGTCGCCGCGCGACTCGGCGACGGCAAGCGCCCGCTCGTGCGCGGGGGCGTCGACGACTGGCAGCGCATCTACGACGCACGGCGTCCTCTGTACGAAGAGCTCGCGAAGCTCGAACTCGACACGTCGCGGCTCCCGCACGAGCGTCTCGCCGCCGACGTCGTCCACTGGCTGGAGAACCGATGACCGAAACCACCGTGATCCCTGTCCGCGGAACGGATGGCATGCGCGACTACAGCGTGCATGTGGGCCGCGGTCTGTTGGGCGACGTCGCCACCCACCTCGGGCCCCGGGTGGCCAAGATCCTCATCGTGCACGCGCCGAGTCTCGGAGCCCGAGCCGAGGTGCTGCGCGAGCAGCTCGCCGACCGGTACGAGGTGCTTCTCGCGGAGGTGCCGGATGCCGAGGGCGCGAAGCGGGTCGAGGTGGCAGCGTTCTGCTGGCAGATCCTCGGCCAGACCGACTTCACCCGCAGCGACGCCATCATCGGGCTCGGCGGTGGCGCCACGACCGACCTGGCGGGCTTCGTCGCCGCCACGTGGCTGCGCGGCATCGACGTCCTCCAGATCCCGACGACCGTTCTCGGCATGGTGGATGCCGCCGTGGGCGGCAAGACGGGCATCAACACGGCCGAGGGCAAGAACCTGGTCGGTGCCTTCTTCGCGCCGCGGGTGGTGCTCTGCGACCTCGACCTGCTCGACACCCTGCCGCGCAACGAGATCCTGGCGGGGTACGCAGAGGTCGTGAAGGCGGGTTTCATCGCCGAACCGGAGATCCTCGACATCGTCGAGGCGGACCTGCAGCGTGCCACCGACCCGTCGACCCCCGAGTTCCGCAGGGCGATCGAACTCGCCATCGCGATGAAGGCTCGCGTGGTGGGGGAGGACTTCACCGAGCAGGGCCTCCGCGAGATCCTGAACTACGGCCACACGCTGGGGCACGCCATCGAGCACGCGGAGCGGTACCAGTGGCGCCACGGAGCCGCGATTTCGATCGGGATGATGTTCGCCGCCGAGCTGTCGCGTCTCACCCGTCACCTGTCGGATGCCGCCGTCGACCGGCACCGCCGCATCCTCGACTCGCTCGACCTGCCCACGAGCTACCCGGCCGGGAGGTGGGCCTCGCTTCTGGCGACGATGAAGCGCGACAAGAAGGCACGCGGAGCGCTGATGCGCTTCATCGTGCTCGACGACATCGGCCGCCCCACCACCCTGCAGGGTCCCGACGAGGCGCTGCTGTTCGCGGCCTACCAGGAGATCGCGTCGTAGCGTTCGCTCGATAGGCTCGACGCCATGACGCGGATCATGGTGCTCAACGGACCCAACCTCGGTCGTCTCGGCAGCCGTGAACCGGACGTCTACGGATCGCAGGACCTGTCGGCGCTGCGCGTTCTCCTCGCGGAGGAGGCGGGTGAGCAGGTCGAGATCGACCTGCGTCAGACGGACGACGAGGCCGAACTGGTGCAGTGGCTGTACGAGGCGGTCGACGAGACCACACCCGTCATCCTGAATCCTGCGGCCTTCACCCACTACAGCTATGCGCTCCGGGATGCGGCGGCGCTGGTGACCAAGGCGGGCGTGCCTCTCGTGGAGGTGCACATCACCAACCCCCACGCCCGCGAGGAGTTCCGCCACCGGAGCGTCATCTCGGGTGTCGCGAGCGGGGTGATCGCCGGATTCGGGTTCGACTCGTATGTGCTCGCTCTGGCGGCGATCACCCGCGGCAGGTAAGCCGACAGCGACGCGGTCGTTACACTCGTACGGGCGCAATCGCCCCACAATCTTCAGCGAACGGAACCAGCGAGCATCATGGCCACGACGAACGACATCAAGAACGGCAGCGTCCTCAGCATCGACGGGCAGCTCTGGAACGTGGTGGAGTTCCAGCACGTCAAGCCCGGCAAGGGCGGCGCGTTCGTGCGCACCAAGTTGAAGAACGTGCTCTCCGGCAAGGTCGTCGACCGCACATTCAACGCCGGGACGAAGATCGACTTCGCCACCGTCGACCGCCGCGACTTCCAGTACCTCTACCGTGACGGCGACGGCTTCGTGTTCATGGACACGTCGGACTACGACCAGATCACCATCGCGGCTGCGACGGTCGGTGACGCCGCGAACTTCATGCTCGAGAACCAGAACGTGCAGATCGCGATCCACGAGGGCGAGGCGCTCTACGTCGAGCTGCCGACGTCGGTGATCCTCGAGGTCACGTACACCGAACCGGGTCTGCAGGGCGACCGTTCCAGCGCCGGCACGAAGCCGGCGACGGTCGAGACCGGCTACGAGATCCAGGTTCCGCTGTTCCTCGAGACCGGCACCAAGGTCAAGGTCGACACCCGTTCGGGCGACTACCTCGGTCGCGTCTGATCAGCTCGTGAGTTCTCGCACCAAGGCCCGCAAGCGGGCCGTCGACATCCTGTACGGCGCCGATCTGCGCGAGCGTCCTCTGGCGGATGCCCTCGTCGAGGAGGCGCTGCGCGCCACCCAGCAGCCGGAGCGTGAGAGTTCGTGGGCCTACGCCCGCCAGATCGTCTCTGGCGTGGAGGAGCAGCTGGACGAGATCGACGTAGTGATCGTCGCTCACGCGAACGGTTGGACCCTCGATCGGATGCCGGTGATCGACCGCGCCGTCATCCGTATGGGCGCGTGGGAGATCCTCTACAACGACGAGGTGCCGGATGGTGTCGCCATCGCCGAGGCGGTGCAATTGGCCTCCGAGCTGAGCACCGACGACTCGGGCTCGTTCGTGAACGGGGTGCTCTCGGCGATCGCGCGCGACCGCTGATCGTCGGCGTGTGACGCCGCGAGGCGTCATGTTTCGGATTGTGACAAACGGTTTCGCGATCCTCGCCCCGGGTTCCCTACGTTCGAACGTGTGACCCTCGTCGACGCTCCCACTGCCCCCGCGCTCCCGGTGCGGATCCAGGGTGTCGCGCGTCGTTTCCCGGCCCCGGGCGGCGGCGAGCGCGTCGTGCTGCGCGACATCGACCTCGACATCCGTGCGGGAGAGATCGTCGCCCTGCTCGGCCCGTCGGGGTGCGGCAAGTCGACGCTGCTCCGGCTCGTGTCGGGCTTGGACGCGGCCGACGCGGGCGAGGTCTCTCTCGGGTCCACGCCCGTCGCTGTGGTCGACCAACGGTGCGCGGTGGCTTTCCAGGAGCCGCGGCTGCTGCCGTGGCGCACGATCGAGCACAACGTGCGGCTCGGTGTTCCGCGAGGGACGGCGAAGCGCGCCGGTCGCGAGCGCGTCGCGGAGCTCCTCCGCCTCGTGCAGCTGGACCACGCGAGCGCGCTCCGTCCGCGTCAGGTGTCCGGGGGCATGGCGCAGCGCGCGTCTCTCGCTCGCGCACTCGCGCGGAACCCCGGCGTGCTGCTGCTGGACGAGCCGTTCGGCGCCCTCGACGCCCTCACCCGTCTCACCATGCAGGACCTGCTGCTCGACATCCACGCGGCCGAGCCGGCGACGATCCTGCTGGTCACCCACGACGTCGACGAGGCTCTGCAGCTCGCGGACCGCATCGTGCTGCTCGGGAGCGACGATTCCGCCCCCGGGGCGACGATCCAACGCGTGCTCGAGGTCGGCAAGCGGCGCCCGCGCGACCGCGGAGACGCGCAGCTGGCCATCCTGCGTGCCGAGCTCCTCAGCTTGCTCGGCGTCGAGAGCCATCACCCCGAGGACTACATCACCCAGGCGATCAAGGCACAGCGCGCCAAGCGCGCGCAGGCCTGATCCCTCGCACCACCGACCTGCACCGATAACTCACCGCATCGAAGGACATCCCGCATGAAGAAGAACCTCCTGGCCGCCGCCGCGGCCGCCACCGTCGCAGCGCTCGCCCTCTCGGGCTGCGTCGCGGGCGAGGGCGCGCCCGCCGACGACGAGGCCGCCGCCGACGCCGGGTGGAGCGCATCCGTGCTCAACATCGACTTCGCGACCTACAACCCGCTGAGCCTCGTCATCAAGGACCAGGGCTGGCTGGAGGAGGCGCTCGGCGACGACGTCACCGTCAACTGGGTGCAGTCGGCCGGATCGAACAAGGCCAATGAGGCGCTGCGTGCAGGTGCCATCGACGTCGGTTCGACTGCCGGTTCGGCGGCGCTCCTCGCGCGCTCGAACGGGTCGCCGATTCAGGTGATCGACATCTACAGCCAGCCCAACTGGGCCTCGCTGCTGGTGCCCGCCGATTCCGACATCGCGTCGGTCGAGGACCTCCGTGGCAAGCACATCGCGGCGACCAAGGGAACCGACCCGTACTTCTTCCTGCTCCAGTCGCTCGAGGAGCACGGTGTGGGTCTCGACGAGGTCGTCGTCGAGAACCTGCAGCACGCGGACGGCAAGGCCGCGATCGAGGCCGGCGCGGTCGACGCATGGTCGGGCCTCGACCCGCTGCTGTCCACGAGCGTCGCCTCGGGTGCGACGAAGATCATCTACGACAACATCGACTTCAACAGCTACGGATTCCTGAACGCGACCGAGTCGTTCCTCGAGACGAGCCCCGACCTCGCCCAGCTGGTCGTGAACGCCTACGAGAAGGCGCGCGCGTGGGCGCAGGAGAACCCGGAGGAGACCGCTGCGATCCTCGCCGAGGTGGCGGGCATCGACATCGCGATCGCGACCGCGGTGATCGCCGACCGCACGAACCTCGGCGTCGACCCGGTGCCCGGCCAGGCGCAGGTGGACGTCCTCTCGGTGATCGGCCCGATCTTCGTCGAGAGCGGCGACGTCGCTAGCCAGGAGCTCATCGACGGCGCGCTCGCGTCGCTCCTCGAGCCGAAGTTCGCCGAGGCGGCCGACCCGGACGCGCTCTGACGTACCCGGTTCCGACGCGATGAGCAAAGACACGACCCCCGAGGTGGCGGTCTCCAGTGAGGGGACCGCCGCTTCGGCGCACCAGTTCACCAGCACCTACGGGTACTCGGTTGCCGGGCAGGGGATCTACCGTCGGCGTACGCAGAGCGAGAATCGCTGGTGGCCGATCGTCGGCGGCGCGATCCTGCCGCTCCTGGTGCTCATCATCTGGTGGGCGGTGACCGAGTTCACCGATGTGCCGCCGTACCGGCTGCCCTCGCCGGCGGATGTCGTCAATGCCGCGGTGGATCTCGCGGCATCCGGTCAGCTGTATCGCGACATCGCCATCTCCACCCAACGGGTGGTGCAGGGCTTCGCGCTGGGGTCGCTCATCGGCATCGTGATCGGGTCGCTGATCGGCCTGTCGAAGAATGCCAGCATCCTGCTCTCCCCGACGATCGGTGCTCTGCGTGCCGTGCCGTCGCTTGCCTGGGTGCCGCTGCTCGTCCTCTACGTGGGGATCGGCGAGCCGCCGAAGGTGATCCTCATCACGATCGGGGCTGCATTCCCGGTGCTGACGACGCTCTCCATCGCGTTGCGGCATGTGGACCGCAACCTGGTGGAGTTGGGCCGTGCCTACGGCCTGAAGCCGATCGGCCTGCTCGCCGCCGTGCAGCTCCCGGCGGTGCTCCCCGCTCTCGTGAGCGGCCTGCGCCTGGCGCTGGCGCAGTCGTGGCTGTTCTTGGTGGCCGCCGAGCTGCTGTCGAGTTCGATGGGCCTCGGTTTCCTGCTCATCGACTCCGGCAACAACGGGCGCGTGGATCGCATCTTCCTCGCGATCATCGTGCTCGCGATCCTCGGCAAGGCGACGGATGCGCTGATCGGTTTGCTCGAGAAATGGCTGAACCGGCGCTGGGGCTGAACACCCCAACGCCGGCTCGACCAGTCAGGCGGATGCGATCCGACGCCGTCCGCTGAACGCGGCGACCACGAGAAGCCCTGCGATCAGCACGACGTTCTTGGCGACGAACTCTCCCAGCACGGTGAGGGCCAGCGGGTTGCCGTCGACGAAGGTGAGACCCGGCAGCACCAGGAACACCAGGAACGTGCCGAGCAGGTGCACCACCTGCGCGGCGGCGACCCACGGAACGAGCACGCCGGCGGCGAGGAGTGCACCCGCGATGATCTCGAAGACGCCCATCGCGATCACCGCCTGCTCGTCGGGGAGGAACGGGATCATCGACGCGACGAGCTCCGAGACGGGGCTGAGGCCGATGATCTTGAGAAGCCCGAACGCAACGTAGACGAACGCCAGCGACAGCCGCAGGGTCGGGATCGCGATCCGGGCGAGCACGTCGAGCACATGCCCCTCGGTGCGTCGGATCCATCCGAGTGGTCGGGCGGGGACCGCATGACGGGGTTGGGTCGTCTCGGGTCGGGTTTCGGTGCGCTGGGGGGTGAGGGTGGCGGACATGCCTACTCCGTTTCGGTGTGGTGGTGGGGACCACTTGAGGCTGTCGTGCCCGAGACCCGGCATCCCAGGGGCGGCGGTCCCGAATCCTCGGGCCACGCACCGGGACGTCGTCGGGACGCACGCTATGATCGTCAGGACACGACGTCCTTTAAGTCCGTCCCGAGAGGCGGGGAAGGAGGTCAGGATGCCGGTACGAGTCGTGCTGCAGCAGGCTGACATCACGCGCGCTCTGACGCGCATCTCTCACGAGATCCTCGAATCCAATCGCGGTGGCTCCGATCTCGTCCTCCTTGGCATCCCGACGCGCGGGGTCGTCCTGGCGGAACGCATCGCAGAGAACCTGGAGCGATTCGAGTCCGGTTCCGGTGTGGTGGGCACCCTCGACGTGACGATGTACCGCGACGACCTCGACCGGCATCCCACGCGCACCCCGAGCCCGACGCGGCTCCCGGCGGGCGGAATCGACGGGAAGACCGTCGTGCTCGTCGACGACGTCCTCTACTCGGGCCGCACCATCCGCGCGGCCCTCGACGCGATCGGCGACCTCGGACGTCCGCGTGCCGTGCGACTCGCCGTCTTGGTGGACCGGGGCCATCGGGAGCTCCCCATCCGTGCGGATTTCGTGGGCAAGAATTTGCCGACCGCGGTCGCCGAGCGGATCTTCGTGCGGCTGGACGAGACCGACGGCGAGGATGCCGTCGCCATCGAGGAGGCGCCGTGAAGCACCTGCTGTCGACCGTCGGACTGGAGCGCGCTCAGGCGCTGGAGATCCTCGACGTCGCCGAGGACATGGCTGACGTCGCGACGCGCGCCGTTCCTAAGCTGCCGACGTTGCGCGGCAAGACGGTCGCGAACCTCTTCTTCGAGGACTCCACGCGCACCCGCCTCAGCTTCGAGGCCGCCGCGAAGCGTCTCTCGGCCGATGTGATCACGTTCAGCGCCAAAGGCTCGAGCGTGTCGAAGGGGGAGAGCCTCAAGGACACGGCCCAGACCATCGCCGCGATGGGCGTCGACGCGGTCGTCATGCGTCACCACGCCTCGGGGGCTGCGCGGGTCCTCGCGGAGTCGGGATGGATCGATGCTGCCGTCGTCAACGCGGGCGACGGCACCCATCAGCACCCCACCCAGGGGCTGCTCGACGCGTACACGATGCGCAAGACGATCCACGGCGCCGCCTCGCGCGGCCGCGACCTCGCGGGGGTGCGCGTGACGATCGTGGGAGACATCCTCCACTCGCGGGTGGCCCGCGCGAACGTCTGGCTGCTCGCGACCCTGGGTGCGAGCGTCCACCTCGTCGGTCCCCGTACCCTGCTCCCGGTCGGCATCGACGAGTGGCCGGTGACCTACGGCACCGACCTCGATGAGGCCATCGCCGATGCGCCCGACGTGCTGATGATGCTGCGGGTCCAGCAGGAGCGCATGCACGCCGCGTTCTTCCCGCATGAGCGCGAGTACGCGACCGGGTGGGGGCTCGGCGACGACCGATTCCGCCGCCTCGGCCCGGATACGATTGTCATGCACCCCGGACCCATGAATCGCGGGCTCGAGATCTCCGCCGCAGCCGCGGACTCGCCGCAGGCGGTCATCCTCGACCAGGTCACCAATGGGGTGTCGATCAGGATGGCGGTGCTCTACCTCGTGCTCTCAGGTTCCGGCTCCCAGGAGGCGACGAAATGACCGCGATCCTCATCGCCGGGGCGACCCTGCCTGATGGCGAGACGACCGATCTGCTGATCGACGGGGGGCGCATCCTCGAGCGCGGGAGTGGACTCTCCCGCTCGGGCGCCCGCACGATCGACGCCGCCGGGCTCGTCGCGCTTCCGGGGCTGGTCGACCTGCACACGCATCTGCGCGAGCCGGGGTTCGAGCAGAGCGAGACCGTGCTCACGGGTACCCGCGCCGCGGCCGCCGGCGGCTTCACCGCCGTGTTCGCGATGGCCAACACCTCGCCTGTCGCCGACACCGCGGGTGTGGTCGAGCAGGTCGCGTCCCTGGGCGCCCACCATGGCTACGCCACCGTGCGGCCGATCGGTGCCGTCACCGTAGGACTCGCCGGGGAGCGGCTCTCCGAGATCGGTGCGATGGCCCGTTCGCGCGCCGAGGTGCGGGTCTTCAGCGACGACGGCAAGTGCGTGCACGACGCGCTCATCATGCGTCGGGCGCTCGAGTACGTCGCGACGTTCGACGGCGTCATCGCGCAGCACGCCCAGGAGCCGCGGCTCACCGAGGGCGCTCAGATGAACGAGGGGGCGCTGAGCTCGCAGCTCGGTCTCGCGGGCTGGCCGCCGGTCGCCGAGGAGGCGATCATCGCCCGAGACGTGCTGTTGGCGGATGCGGTGGGTGCGCGGCTGCACATCTGCCATCTGTCGACGGCGGGGAGCGTCGAGGTCGTCCGCTGGGCGAAGGCGCGCGGCATCCGGGTGACGGCGGAGGTCACCCCTCACCACCTCCTGCTGACCGAGCAACTGATCGCCGGTGACGACGGTGCCGAACCGGGCCGGGATGTCGTCGGCAGCCGCGGCTACGACGCCCGCCTCAAGGTGAACCCGCCCCTGCGGCGGGACGAAGACGTCCAGGCTCTGCGTGCGGCGCTCGTCGACGGGACGATCGACATCGTCGCCACCGACCATGCGCCCCATCCCGTGGAGACGAAGGAGTGCGCCTGGCAGGAGGCGTCGTTCGGGATGGTCGGACTCGAGAGCGCGCTGTCGGTCGTGCAGGCCGCCGTCGTCGACAACGGGATGCTCGGCTGGGGCGATGTAGCCCGTGTGCTGTCGCGGACCCCCGCCCAGATCGGGCGTCTCGCCGGCTACGACGCACCGTTCGAGGTCGGCAGTCCGGCTCACGTCGCGTTGGTCGATCCGGCGGTGTCGCGTCGCTTCGCCACCGAACACCTGCACGGGAAGGGCGTGAACTCGCCTTACCTGGGTCGCGAACTTCCCGGCAGGGTCGTTGCCACGTTCCACGCGGGGGTTCCGACCGTGCTCGACGGCGAACCGCTCGCCCCGGAGGAGGTCTCCCATGGATGACAAGCTCATCCCCGCCCTCGTCGTGATCGGCGTCGTCGTCATCGCGACGGGTCTCATGGCGCTCGGGTGGCGCAACCGCCGCAAGCGTCAGTCCGCTCTGGATGTGGTCGCAGTCCCGCCCGCCGAGCTGGGCGACGAGATCGCGCGCGTGAAGGTGCTCTATGTGGCCACCACGCTCGCCGAGCAACCGCTCGAACGCGTGGTCGTCGGAGGGCTCGGCTTCCGCGCGAAGGCGGAGGTGCGCATCGTGCGCGGCGGGATCGTGCTCGACCTCACGGGGAGTGCGCCTGCTTTCATCGCGCTCTCCGACATCCGCGGGGTGGGGCTGGCGAGCTGGACGATCGACAAGGGTGTCGACCAGGACGGCCTCGTCTTCGTGCGCTGGGATCTGGGCGGCACCGCCGTCGACAGCTATCTGCGCGCCGACGACCCCGACCATCTGCTGGCCCTTCTCCCCGAGCTTTCGCCGGGCGCCCCGGCCGCCCCCCCCCCCCCCGCCCCCCCCCCCCCCCCC
>JAEWJX010000043.1 GCA_023386365.1 Actinomycetes bacterium
GCGGGGGCCCCCCGATTCGACTAGCCGTCGATGAGCGCCTGGGCGTCCTTGTCGGCCTGCGTGAGCAGCGCGTCGATGTCGGCGTTCTTGTCGGTCAGGACCGCCTGCACCACCGAGTCGAGGAGCGCGTAGATCTCCTGCGTGTGGCTCTTCGGCTCGCCCACCGGGGTCTGCTCGAAGATGCCGCTGATGAAGCCCTCCATCTGGTCGCGCGGCACGTTCACGTACGGCTCGATCCAGGTGAGCGACTCCTCGTAGGTGGCCTGGTCGAGCACCGGCAGCACCGGGGTGCCGACAGCCTGACCCGACTCGGACAGCGCCTTCGCGTCCGCGACAGCCGCATCCTCGTTGAGGAGCTTCTGCATGTAGTACCAGTCGACCCACTTCACGGCCGCAGCCTTCGTGGTGTCGTCGAGGCTCGGCGGGAGCACGGCGATGTCGCCGCCACCCAGCACCTGGCCGCCATCCTCCATGGGGATGGTGGTCAGACCGTAGACGGCCGGGTCGAGCGAGAAGTCCCGCACGAGAGCCGTGTACAGGTCGGAGCCCGAGGTGTACATGCCGATGTTGCCGGCCGCGAACTCCTGGTTGATCGAACCCCAGTCGAGGAGGAAGTTGTCGCCCATCGAGTTGTCGTCCCAGCGCAGGCTCTGGAAGTACTCCAGGGTGGCCTTCGTGCCGGGGTTGTTGATGGTCGACTTGCCGTCATCCGACTGCAGGAATCCGCCGCGCGACGCCGACTGCGCCGTCAGCTGCCACCCACCCGTGTTGTTCTGGGTCATGGTGGCGTAGCCGGCCTTGCCGGTGGCCTCCGAGATCTGCTTCGCGTACTCGCGCACCTCGTCCCAGGTGGTGGGCGGCGAGTTCGGGTCGAGGCCCGCCTGCTCGAACAGTTCACGGTTGTACTGCAGACCGAGCGCGTACGCCTGGCGCGGGAAACCGTAGATGTCGCCCGCGTCATCCTTGACGGCGTCGAGGATGATCGGGTTGAACTTGTCGGCGTAGCCGAGCTCGGTGACCTCCTTGGTCACGTTCGCCAGCTGGCCGTTCTCGAGCAGGGTCTTCGCGTCCGTGAACGGGACGGTGAAGACGTCCGGCAGGCTGCCGGCGGCGAGCTGGGCGGTGAAGGTCGGGCCCTCCCACTCGTACTCGACGCCGATGATGTCGATGTCGGGGTACTTCTTCTCGAACTGCTCCTCCTGCGTCGCGAACGCGTCGTAGGCGGCCTGGTCGGCTCCCGGCGGGAAGGTCGCGACACGCAGCTCGGTCTTGCCGGAGTCGGAACCTCCGGCGCTGCAGGCGGCGAGCGACGCGACAGTCGCGAACGCCGCGGCGATCGCGATCACCTTGGTGGGTGACTTCATTGTCTTGCCTTTCATGGTTGGGATGGTGTTGGGGTTTCTCCGGGCTAGTGCTGTGGTCGTAGCCACGCCGTGGAGTCGGTGGGGAGGACGCCGTCGACGACCTCGGTGGAGGCGAGGAGCACCTCGCGGTGGGGCGGCAGCACGACGGGTGCGCCGAACGCGGTGACCGAGATGAAGTCGTCACCGCGGCGGAAGGCGAGCGCCGCGGGCCCCAGGTCGAGCCACGCGATGGGGCCGTCGCCGAGCGCCGCATCCTGCTTGCGGATGGCGAGGGCCGCCTTGTAGAGGTTCAGCATGCTGCCCGGGTCGTGCTCTTCGGCGTCGACCGTGTACAGCGCCCACTGCCGCGGCTGCGGCAGCCAGGGGCGCCCGGGGGCGTGCGGGGAGCTGAAGCCGTACGGGGCTCTTGTGCCGCTCCACGGAAGCGGCACACGGCATCCGTCGCGGCCCGGGTCGATGCCGCCGGAGCGGTAGTGCATCGGGTCCTGCAGCAGTTCGAGGGGGATGTCCTCCGCCTCCGGCAGGCCCAGCTCGTCGCCCTGGTAGATGTACAGGCTGCCGGGGAGCGCCGCCGTGAGGAGCGCGGCGGCGCGGGCGCGCCTGGTGCCGAGCGCCAGATCGGTGGGGGTGCCGAAGCGCTTCGCGAGGAACGCGAACGAACTGTCGTCACGGCCGTAGCGGGTGACCGGACGAGTGACGTCGTGGTTCGACAGCACCCAGGTAGAGGGCGCGCCGACCGGGCGGTGCGCATCCAGCGTCATGTCGATCGACTCGCGCAGCTGGGCCGCATCCCACGGACGCGCCAGGAAGTCGAAGTTGAACGCCGTGTGCATCTCATCCGGCCGCAGGTACTTCACGAACCGGTCGATCTCGGGCAGCCAGATCTCCCCCACCAGCACCCGGGTGCCCGGGTAGCTGTCGGCGACACTGCGCCACCCGCGGTACACGTCGTGCAGCTCGTCGCGGTCCTGCGTGGGGTGCTCGCCGGGGCCTGGGTGGTCGGGCACCTCGCCCAGCTCCGGGTCCTTGATGAGGAGAGCGGCCGAGTCGATGCGCACACCGGCGACACCACGGTCGAACCAGAACCGCAGGATGTCCTCGTGCTCGCGCACCACATCCGGGTGGTTCCAGTTGAGGTCGGGCTGCTTCGCGTCGAACAGGTGCAGGTACCACTGACCGGGCGTGCCGTCGGGGTTCGTGGTGCGGGTCCACGTCTCGCCCGCGAACGGCGACACCCACCTCGTGGGCAGGTCTTCGGAGTCGACGAACCAGAAACGTTCCCGCTCCGGGCTGCCGGGGCCGGCAGCGAGCGCCGCCTGGAACCACGGGTGCTGGTCGGAGACATGGTTCGGCACGATGTCGACGATCGTGCGGATGCCGAGGTCGAGTGCCTCCCGGATCAGCAGCTCCGCCTCGGCGAGGGTGCCGAAGTCGGGGTGGATGGCGCGGTAGTCGCTCACGTCGTAGCCGCCGTCGGCGAGCGGGCTCGCATACCAGGGGGTGAACCAGATCGCGTCGACGCCCAGGTCGCGCAGGTAGCCGAGACGGCTGCGCACCCCCGCCAGGTCGCCGGTGCCGTCGCCGTTGCCGTCCGCGAAGCTGCGCGGGTAGATCTGGTAGATCACGGCGGAACGCCACCAGTCCGGGTCGTCGGTGGCCGGTGCGGGCGCGTGGCCGCGGGCTGCCGACGCGGATGCCGGATCGGTGATCGGCAGGAGGCTCGCGTCCACGCGGGGTCCTTTTCGGGTCGTTCGCGACGCCCCAGTCGGCGTCGACACCCCGAATGTATGAAACCCGACAGATTGACGCAAGAACTAAACAAGTTGCAAGAAACTTGCCGCGGCTTGCAGTCTGTGCCCTCGCCGGGCGGGTCGCCGCTACCGCCGCGCCGGCCCCGTCGACCCGCGCACCACGAGCTCCGGCTCGAACAGGTACTCCTCCGTCGCGGGCCGCCCGCCCTGCAGTTGGGCGACGAGCAGTTCGATCACGAGGCGCCCCATCGGTTCGATCGGTTGGCGCACGGTGGTGAGGGGCGGGTCGATGGCGTTCATGAGGGCGGAGTCGTCGAAGCCGACGACCGACACATCCCCCGGCACCGTCTTGCCCGCCCGGCGGACGGCGCGGATGGCGCCGAGGGCGAGCGGGTCGGATGCGCAGAGGATGCCGGTGGCTCCCGCCTGCACGAGACGGGCGGCGGCCGCCTGCCCCGCTTCGAGGCTGTAGTGGGAGTGGGCGACGAGTGTCTCGTCGAGCTCGCCGCCTTCGCGGGCGGCGAGGCGTTTCGCGGCCTCGAGTTTGCGCTGCGACGGCACGTGGTCGAGGGGGCCGAGCACCAGTCCGATGCGTTCGTGGCCGAGCTGGCGCAGGTGGTTCCAGCCGAGTTCGACGGCCACCTGGTCGTCGGTGGAGACGGTGGGGAACTCGAGTTCGTCGAGGCGCGCGTTCACCAGCACGGTGGGGATGCCGAGGTCGGCGAGGCGTTCGTAGTGCTCGTGCGGGGCGTCGGCCTGCGAGTACTGGCCGCCGACGAACACCACCCCGGAGACCCGCTGTTCGAGCAGCAGTTCGATGTAGTCGGCTTCACTGATGCCGCCCGCGGTCTGGGTGCAGAGCACCGGCGTGTAGCCCTGCTGCACGAGCCCGCCGCCGACGAGCTCACCGAACGCGGGGAAGATCGGGTTGGTGAGTTCGGGGAGGAACAGCCCCACGAGGCGGGCGCGTTCCCCGCGCAGTTTGCTGGGCCGTTCGTAGCCGAGCACGTCGAGCGCGGTGAGCACCGCCTGGCGGGTGCTCTCGCTGACGCCCGGCTTCCCGTTCAGCACGCGGCTGACGGTGGCTTCGCTGACTCCGACCTTCTTGGCGACTTCGGCAAGACGACTCGACATGTCCGGAACTCTACGCAATCCACGCAAGTTTTTGCAGTCCCGCTTCGATCTGACCGCTCTCCGACCCCACACGTCCCCCGAACGTGTGTCAGATCGTTACCTAGCTGGAGCCATCCACGTTCGGATCCGGTTGCAATCGGGTCCGAATCCCGCGATCTGGGTCCGATCGGATGCGGCGACGCTAGCGTGAGCGGATGAGCCGCATCCGCTGGGTCGCCGCGTCGACGCATCCGGGGCCCGCGCTCGCCGTCACCGCCATCACCGGCGGACTGGCGATCGCGTACGGGCTCGAATGGTGGCGGGTGCTGCTGGTGACCGCCGCGATGCTCGCCGACCAGCTGTCGGTGGGGCTGTCGAACGACTGGATCGACGCCGACCGCGACCGGGCCGTCGGCCGCACCGACAAACCTGTCGCCCGCGGCGACGTGTCGAAGTCCCTCGCCCGCACGCTCGCCTTCGCCCTCGCCGCGCTCGCGCTCGCGCTCACCATACCCCTCGGGTGGCAGGCGCTCCTCGTGCACGCGGTGGTGCTGGGCAGCGCGTGGAGCTACAACGCCGGACTCAAGAACTCGGTGCTCTCCCCCCTTCCCTACCTGGTCAGCTTCGGGCTGCTGCCCGCGCTCGTCACCGTCTCGGACGCCGACCCGTTCTGGCCGAGCGGGTGGGTGATCGCCGCCGGTTCGCTGCTCGGCCTCGCCGCCCACTTCGCCAACGTGCTGCCCGACCTCGACGACGACCGCGCCACCGGCATCCAGGGCCTCGGGCATCGGATCGGGGGGCGCGCATCCGCGGTGCTCGCGTTCGTGGCGCTCGGGGCGGCGAGCGTGTCGCTGGCGGTCGCGCTCGCGTTCTCGCCCGTCGCGCTCGTCGGGCTGACGGTGGGTGTCGCCATCGCCGCGTGGGGGCTGGTGCTGGCGTTGCGGGGGCGCATGGGCCGGATGCTGTTCCGCCTGGTGATCGCCGGTGCGCTCGTGGATGTGGTGCTGCTGGTGGTGGCGGCGCTCGGCTGAGCGCCCCCTGTGGATAAACGCCGACACCGCGTCGACGCTTTCCCTAGGGTGACCGGATGTCCGCACGCACTCGCGTCGTCTCCGTCCTCGCCGTCGCCGCCCTTCTGACCGGGTGCGCTTCCGCGCCCGGCCGGTACAACCCCTCGTCGACCACCGGATCCGACCAGCTCACGGAGGCCGATGCCACCTACGCCAAGAACGCCTACGCGGTCTACCTCGCCACATCCGACGGCCTCTACACCGACCAGACCCTTCCGTACGAGCAGCTGAAGCCTCTCGTCTCCGCCGAACTGTTCGACGACTTCGTGGCCGAACTCGAGCAGTTTCGCGAGGAGGGGTCGCACACCAGTGGCGCATCCCACATCGTCGACATCGAGGCGGCGAGCCTCGACGAGAGTCGCGTCGAGGTCACCGGTTGCATCGACGCGAGCGGGGTGACCGTCGACGAGTCAGGGCTGAGGATCGTCACCCGCGGCGGAACCCACGGATTCGTGGCGGTGCTCGAGCGAACGGACGACTGGTTCATCGCCGTCTCCGACGAACGCATCGCCGCCGAATGCTGACGGCGGTGCGCCCGGTGGCGAGTTCGGTGAGCCTCAGAGGTCGGGGGTGACCGGCACCGGGCGCCGGATGCCAATCCACGACACCACGCCACCGGCCAGCAGCAGGGCGGCGATCACCCAGAGGGAGCGGTGGAAGCCGGCGAGGTCGAGCGCGCCGCCCGTGATGACACCCAGCATGGCGACGGCGAGCAGCCCCGCGATCCGGGCGACCGCGTTGTTCACCGCCGACGCGATACCCGAATGCGTCGACGCGACCGACCCGAGGATCGCCGCGGTCAGCGGCGACACGGTGGCCACCAGCCCCACGCCGAACAACAGGATGCCGGGCAGCAGCTGCGTCCAATAGTTGAACGGCTCGCCCACCATCATCATCAGCACCGACGCGACCGCCATCACCAGTGGGCCCACCGTCATGAAGATGCGGGGACCGAAACGGCCGGCGAGTGACCCCGCCCACGACGAACCGATCGTCATGAGGATCGAGATCGGCAGGCTCGCGAGCCCCGCCAAGGTCGCCGGCAGCCCCGCGCCCTCCTGCAGGTACACGCCGATCACGAACGAGTTCAACCCGAGCGCGCCGTAGACGAAGAAGGTGGCCAGGTTGCCCCACCCGAAGTTGCGGATGCGGTACAGCCCGAGCGGCATCATCGGTTGCGCGGCGAACCGCTGCCGCACCAGGAACCCGGCGAACGCCAGCGCCCCACCGATGCCCGCGACCACCACCCACACATCCCATCCGAGCCGCGGCTGCTCGATGAGCGCGAACACGATGCCGCCGAGGCCCACCGCGCACAGCAGCGCCCCCGGCACGTCGATCGTCGCCCCCGGCTTGCGGATGTCGCGCTGGCCGAGGCGCATCAGCATCCAGAACACGATCGCGATGGGCACCACGTTGATCACGAACGCCCATCGCCACGACAGGAAGTCGACGAACAGACCGCCCACGAGCGGCCCCGCGAGCAGTGCCGCCGAGGTGAGCGCCGTCCAGGTGCCGATCGCCTTCGCCTGCAGCGCACCCGAGAAGTTGGCCGTGATGAGGGCCAGCGAACTCGGCACCAGCAGCGCGCCGCCCACGCCCTGCACGCCGCGGGCGAGGATCAGCACCAGCGGGTCGGGGGCCAGCGCGATCGCCAGCGACGCGACCCCGAAGATCGCCAAGCCCACCCGCAGCACCCGGATGCGTCCATAGACGTCGCTCACCGCACCCGCCACCAGGATCAGCGACCCGAGCGTCAGCAGGTACGCGTCGACGATCCACTGCTGCGCCGCCAGCCCGCCGCCCAGCTCCTCCTCGATCGCCGGCAACGCCACATTCACTACCGTGCCGTCGAGGAACGCCACCACGGAGGCCAGCACCGCGATCCCCAGCACCAGCCGCTGTTCGCGGGTCATCGTGTTCTCGCCCGTCATGCCGGCAGAGGGCTCTCGATCTCGTCGATCACTAACTGCGGCAGATCGGGGTGCAGCAGGATGCGGAAATGCCCGACCACCGGCAGTTTCACCGTGCGGGCGCCCTCGAGGGTGGCGCCGTCGGGGATGTGCGGATCCCAGCTGGGTTCGATCGAGATGATGCGGGAGTTGACCGTCTGCACGGCCACCAACTTCGAGATGGTGGGGTCGTCGGGGCGGAACTCCCGCACCGCCGCCGGGATCGTGAGCCGCGCCATCCGGGTGCCGCTGAACGGCGACGCGATCGCCACCACCCGGTCGATGCGGCGGTCGGTGTCTTCGATCGCCAGCAGATGCTTGCCGATGATGCCGCCCTTCGAATGGGCGACGATCGCGAACCCGGTGAGATCCAGTTCGAGGATGCGTTTCCACACCAGCTGCGCGGATGCGGGGATCGGGCGGTGGTTGATGCCGAGCACCGACATGACGTGCACCGGATGGCCGGCCGCGCTGAGGGCGTCGGCCACCGGCCGCAGGTAGTGCCACGTCTCGTACACACCCGGCAGGATCACCACCGGCATCTTCTCGCCGTCGGCGTAGCCGGCCGGGCACGGCCAGTCGCGCAGCGCCCGAGCGCGGAAACGCATGGCGTTCGGGAAGTCGCCGACGATCGTCGCGATGTGGCGGGGCCACGAGCGCTGCTGCGTCATCCGAACCTCCCGAACCGAGGCTAGCCCTCGCCGGCGACGGCGTGCTGGACGATCACGTCGGCCACCGCATCCGGGTCCGTGTACATCACCACATGCGGGCCGAGCACCTCGACGAACGGGGCACCCGCGCGGTCGGCGAGCAGCTGCGCCCACCCCCGCGAGACGAGCACATCGCCGCTGCCTCGTATCACCAACAGGCGGCCCGGCACATCGTGGATGCGGGTGTCGAGGCTGTCGTCGAGCACCAGCGGGAACTGCTTCAACAGGTACGGCAACCCGGTGCGCAGCAGGTAGTCGGTGAACGCGATCCAACTGACCTGGGGCGGCTCGCGGAACACGTCGTGCAGAAGCCCGCCGATGGCGCGCGGGGCGGTGCGGCGCTCCGGCTCCAGGGTGGGCGCCATCAGCACCAGGTGACCGGCGAGCCCCGGATGGCGCTGCGCGAGAGTCGCGATCACCTGCGAACCCATCGAATGCCCCACCAGCACCACATCGGTGAGCCCCTCCTCACGGATGAACCGCGCCACCACATCCGCGTGATCCTCGAGGCTGATCGGGGTGGACGGGTTCGGGGCCGAACCGTAGCCCGGCAGATCGACGAGGAACACCGAACCGGCGCGGCAGAGACGGATGCCGACCGGGCGGAAATACCGCGACGAGACACCCAGCCCGTGCACCATGACGAACGCCGGACCATCCGTACGCCCCGCCGGCAGACGCGTCACCGCCACCGTGTACTTCTCGTGCACCTCACGACGGGTCACGAAAAGGGTGCCGCGAAAGCGTCGAGTGCGTTCGCGGAGAGTCACGCTCCGAGCGTACGGGGCAGGCGGGGTTTCGATACGCGGCGCCCTTCGGGCGTCGCTACTCAACCAGCGGGGGTGGCAGCAGCAGCCTCGTCGTACAGGCCGATCAGGTTGCCCTCGCTGTCGCGGAGGTAGGCGTAGCGCGCCGTCTCGCCCATCGGCTCGATCTCACCCACCAGGCCGCCGCCGTGCGCCTCCGCCAGCGCCACCGTGTCTTCGATGCGGTCCACCGTGAACACCACCGTCGGATGCGCCACCGGCCCCCGGATGTGCAGGTCGCCGTTGCTGCCCTCATCGTTCGGCTGCTTCAGCATGCCCATCTCGTCGCCCCACGGCTCGTACTCGAACCCGAGCACCGTCGTGTAGAACTTCTGCGCCCGCACGATGTCGTCGGACGGGATCTCGAAATGCTCCATCTTCGCCATGCGGGAAGCCTCCCCCGTGCCGCCGACATGGGGCAAGGGGGTTTCGATACGCGGCTGCGCCGCTACTCAACCAGCGGGGGTGGCGAGCAGTTCCCGCACGCGCGGCGCCACGACGCCGCCGTACAGCTCGATCGCGTGCATGAGGTCCTCGTGCGGCACCGTGCCGGAGGCGTACTTGAAGTCGAAACGCTGCACGCCGAGGGTGCGCACCGTGGCGGCGATCTTCTGCGCCACCGTCTCCGGCGAGCCGACGTACTGGGAGCCGTGCTGCACCTCGAGTTCGAACGAGTCGCGCGTGATGGGACCCCACCCGCGTTCCTTGCCGATGCGGTTCGCCATCACCTGGTAGTGCGGCCACGCCATCTCGACGGCCTGCTCGTCGGTGTCGGCGATGAAGCCGGGCGAGTGCACACCCACCGGCAGGTCGGGCTTCTCCATCTGCGCGAGGGCGCGGTGGTACAGGTCGACGTAGGGGGCGAAGCGGGCCGGGTCTCCCCCGATGATCGCCAACGCCAGCGGGAACCCGTAGCGTGCGGCGCGCACCACCGATTCGGGCGAACCACCCACACCCACCCAGGTGCGGATGGGGCCGCCCTCGGTCTTGGGGAACACATCCGCGTCCACCAGCGGCGGGCGGGTGGTGCCCTGCCAGTTCACCGGCTCCTCCTTGAGCAGCTCGGCGAGCAGGTCGATCTTCTCCTCGAAGAGCACCTCGTAGTCGTGCAGGTCGAACCCGAACAGCGGGAACGATTCAGTGAACGAGCCACGGCCAAGGGTGATCTCGGCGCGGCCGTTCGAGACCGCGTGCAGCGTCGAGAAACGTTCGAACACGCGCACCGGGTCGTCCGACGACAGCACGGTGACGGCGGTCGACAGCTTGATGTGCTCGGTGCGGGCGGCGATTGCGGCGAGCAGGATCTCCGGGCTGGATACGGCGAAGTCGTCGCGGTGGTGCTCGCCGATGCCGAACACGTTGACGCCGAGGGAGTCGGCGAGCACGCCCTGCTCGACCGTGTTGCGGATCACCTGCGCGTACGGGATGCGGTTGCCGTCGCGGTCGACGGTCACGTCGCCAAAGGTGTCGAGTCCGAGTTCGAGAGTCACGTGTCCATGAAACCGCATCGATCGCTCACCTATTCCGTGTGGGTTTCGACACGCGTGCCGTGCCTTCGGCGCGGCGCGCTACTCAACCATCGGTTCAGGGATCACACCGCGTGCGGGTAGCGCACGGCCGGGGTCGGCACGTCGCCGGTGGGCTGCCGCAGTTCGCTGCGCAGCTGGTGGGTGGCCACCTGCAGCTCCAGTTCGTCGGTGATGAGCGCCGACAGGTCGACGAGAGACTCCAGCTGCCCGTCGCTCAGCGCACGCACCTTGAAGTCGACCACCGAGATGACGCCCACGTTGTATCCCTCGGGCGACTTGATCGGCACGCCCGCGTAGAACCGCATCCCGAAGTCGCCGGTGACGAGCCCGTGCTCCGACGAACGCGGGTCGAGGGTGCAGTTCTCGATCACCCACGGCTCGTCGTGGGCGATCACCGACGAGCACAGCCCGTCTTCGCGCGCGAGACCCTCGATGTCGGTGCCCGGGTGCGCCAGGAACCGGATGTCGTCGTGGTCGATCATGCTCACGATCGCGACCGGCGCATCCGCCACCCGCCGTGCCAGGTTCGCCACCCGCTCGAACACCTCGGATCCGGGGTCGACGTACTGCCCGTAGCGGCGTACCGCGCTCATGCGCGCCGTCTCCTCGATGGGGATCGGCACCGAGCGGTTGCGGTGTCGTCCCGAGTCTTCGACGATGATCTGCCGCAGAGCGAGCAGCACATCCCGCGCCGGCGGACGCTGCGCGGGGTCGCGCTGCAGCATCGCGGTGAGCAGGCTGCGCCACGCGGTGCTGAGCTCCTTCGGCACGACCGGGTCGGACTTGATGCGCGACACCGCGGATGCCGACGGGTCGCCCGGGAACTCCAGGTGCCGGGTGAAGCATTCCAGCAGCACCAGCCCGAGGGCGTAGATGTCGGATGCGGGGCCGACGAGGTCGCGCAGCACCTGCTCCGGGCTGAGGTAGGCGGCCGTTCCGGTGGTGTTGGTCTCCTCCGGTCCGAGGGCGGCGGCCGCGTCGAACGCGATGCCGAAGTCGGTGAGGCGGGCGCGGGTGCGCAGGTCGCTGGTGCCGTAGTCGACGAGCAGCACGTTGCTGGGCTTGAGGTCGCGGTGCACGATGCCGCGGGCGTGCACGTAGTCGAGCACCTCGGCGAGGTCGTAGCCGATCTCGGCGATGGCGCGCGGGGTGAGGTCGCCAGACTTGATGGCCTCTTCGAGGTTCGGGCCGCTGACCAGTTCCATGATGAGGAACGGGTGCGGTTCGTCGGGGATGGAGTCGTCGATGCCGGCGTCGAGCAGGGTGACGATGCCGTGGTGGTTGAGGTTGGCGAGCACCCGCAGCTCGGCGGTGAAGACGGGGGTTGCCTGCGATCCGGCGGGGATCGCGCCGAACAGCTTCAGGGCGACGTCGCGGCCGAGCTGTTCGTCGCGGGCACGGTAGACGGTCGACATGCCTCCGCGGCCGAGCACGGCGCCCGGGCGGTAGCGGTGCGAGAGCAGCACTTCCGCGTACGAGCCGTACGGTCGATCCATCGGAGTCACCCCCTCCTTGTGAGGATGCTACCGGTTGACCGCCCGTTTTGTACCTACTTGTCTACCCCCGGATGCGTGCGTTTCGTGCCATCTATGCAAGCGCATGCATACCTATATTCCGCGGGTGAGTTCCGCGAACACTTCCGCCGCATCCGTACGACGCGCCAGCGGCGCCGCCTGCCCCATCCACAGCGACAGCAGTTCGCCGTCGTCGGCCGCCGCAGCGGCTGCACGGAACACCCCGGTCGCCCAGTTCTGCGCCGGGAACGGCGCGATCTCGCCACCGGATTCGATGGTGCGGACCGCGAGGTTCGGCACCCCGCGCGCGAGGCGTCCGCTCATGGCGCGGGTGAGGACGGTGCCGTCGTCGGTGGCGGATGCGATGGCCCGGCGGTGCGCGTCGCTCGCGGCGGACTGCCGCGTGGCGAGGAACGCCGTGCCCACCTGCACCCCCGCCGCACCCAGCGCGCGGGCGGCGGCGACGCCGCGCCGGTCGGCAATGCCGCCGGCCGCGATCACGGGGATGTTCACCGCATCCGCCACCTGCGGCACGAGCGCGAACGTGCCCACCAGGGATTCCTCCGCCGGGCGCAGGAACGACACCCGGTGTCCGCCGGCTTCGGGTCCGCTGGCGATCACCGCATCCGCTCCCCCGTCGGCGACGGCACGGGCTTCGGCGACGGTGGTGGCGGTGGCCAGCACCCGGATGCCGCGGTCACGCGCGGCTGCCACGTCATCCGCCGACGGCAAGCCGAACACGAAGCTCACCACGGCGGGACGCGCCTCCAGCACCGCCTCGAACTGCTCGGCGAAGGGCGGGATGAAGGCGGCGGTCGCGGCGGGCTGCGCGACACCGGCGCGCTCGTAGAACGGCGCCAGGCGTTCGGTGACGGAGGCGACGTCGACATCGGCGGGAGTCACCTCGTCGCCCGTCGGCACCCACAGGTTCAGCCCGAACGGCTTGTCGGTGGCGGCGCGCAGAGCCGCCGCGGTGTCGCGGATGCGTTCGGGCGTATAGCCGTAGAGGCCGAACTGCCCCAGCCCGCCCAGGTTCGACACGGTCGCCGCGAGCTCGACGCTCGACAGCCCGCCGAACGGGCCCAACAGGATCGGGTGGTCGATGCCGAGGAGCGTCTCAAGCCGTGCGGTCACCCGTTCGACGCTACTCCTGAGGGGTGGGGCACGCAGAAGCCCCGCGGGCGCCGAAGCGTCCGCGGGGCCGTCCTGCGTGCTGGTTACTCCGCGACCGGGATCGACTGCGCCTTCAGCGCGTCGATGGTCGACTGGGTGCCCGAGGTGAGGGCGTCGAGGAGGGTTCCGCTGCCGGAGGCCGCCTTACCGAAGCCGTCCGACACATCCGCGTAGACCTGCGTCATGGTGGGACCCCACACGAAGTCGGGGTTCACCTGCGTGGCCGCCTCGGCGAACACGTCGTAGATCTTCTGGCCGCCGTAGAACTCGACACCTTCGGTGAGGGCGGGGAGCTTCATGCCCTCGGTGGTGGCCGGGTAGAGGTTCGCCGCCGTGTTGAGGGCGGTGAGGGCCTCCTCGGAGGTGTTCAGCCAGAGGGCGAACTTGGTGGCCTCGTAGAGGTGCTCGGTGCCCTTGAAGACCGCGGTCGACGATCCACCCCAGTTGCCGGCGGCCTCATCGCCCGCGTTCCACTGCGGCGACGGGGCGACGGCCCAGTTGCCGGCGGTGTCGGGTGCGCCGCTCGAGATCGAGTTGGCGCCCCAGACGGCCGAGTTCCAGGTCCAGACCTCGGACGAGTTGTAGGCGTTGTTCCACTCGTCGGTCCAGGCGGGGTAGGTGGAGACGAGGTCCTCGTCGATGAGCTCCTGCCAGTAGTCGGCCACCTGGGTGGAGGCGTCGTCGGCGAGGTTCACGTTCCAGGCGTCGCCGTCGTTCGAGAACCACTGGCCGCCGGCCTGCCACACGAATCCGGCGAACTGGTTGATGTCGCTGGTGGAGAAGTTAGTGATGTAGCCACCGGCCGCACGCACCGCCTTCGCGGCTTCCTTGTACTCGTCCCACGTGGTGGGGACGGCGATGCCGTTCGCCTCGAACAGGTCGGCGCGGTAGAACAGCGCCATGGGGCCGGAGTCCTGCGGCACGCCGTAGACGGCATCACCGCCACCGAGCGTCACCTGGCCCCAGGTCCACGGCACGAAGTCCGCTTCGGCCGCGACGACGTCTTCGCAGACGCTGATGTCGGTGAGGCCGTCCTGCACGACGAAGTTCGGGAGCGCGTCGTACTCGATCTGGCCGAGGTCGGGCGCGTCGCCGGCGGCGAGCTGGTTGAAGAAGTTCTGGTACGTGCCACCGTTGCCGTTGGGGCCGGTCTGCACGGTCACCTGGATGTCGGGGTTGGCGTCGTTCCAGATGTCGACGACGTCTTCGATGCCGGGGATCCAGCTGGTGAAGTCGAGGTTGACCGTTCCGTCGGACGGTGCACAGACCGCCGCGTCCGGGGTGTCGCCGCCGTCGCCGGTTGCCGAGCATCCGGCGAGAGCGAGGGTGGAGACGAGAGCGATCGCGCCGACCGCGACCTTGCGCTGCTGCATATCACTGCCTTTCTTGGGATGGGACGCCCACGGCCGCGCCGGGGACGGGGGTCTCACTTCAGGGCGCCGGATCCGACGCCGTTGCGCCAGAAGCGCTGAAGGGAGAGGAACATGACGATCAACGGGATGATCGAGAGCAGTGCGCCGATCAGCACGAGGCTGCGCAGTTCGGGCAACTGGTTGAGCTGGGTGTTCCAGGCGTAGAGGCCGAACGTCACCGGGAACAGCGACTCGCTGCGCAGCATGATCAGCGGCAGGAAGAAGTTGTTCCAGATGGCGACGAACTGGAAGAGGAACACGGTGACCAGGCCCGGCAGCATCAGCCGCCAGCCGATCGTGTAGAAGGTGCGGATCTCGCCGGAGCCGTCGAGGCGGCTCGCCTCGAGCAGTTCATCGGGCACCGCGGATGCGGCGAAGATGCGCGACAGGTACACCCCGAACGGGCTCGCGATGGAGGGCAGGAACACCGCCCAGAATGTGTTCGTGAGGTTCACCTGGCTGAACATGAGGAACAGCGGCAGGGCGAGGGCGGTGGAGGGCACAAGCACGCCGCCGAGGATCACGTTGAAGATGCGGTCGCGTCCGCGGAAGTCGTACTTGGCGAGCGCGTACCCGGCCATGCCGGCGAACACGGTGGCGACGAGCGCCCCGAGGCCTGCGTAGAGCACCGAGTTGCCGAGCCAGCGGAAGTAGACGCCGTCGCGGAACGCGGCGAGGTCTCCGATGTTGGCGAAGAAGTTGAAGTCGGCGAACCACAGCGGCGCGGTGGTGAGCACATCCCCGGTGTCCTTCGTGGAGGCCACCAGCAGCCACCAGATCGGGATCAGGAAGTAGAGGGTGAAGATGCCCATGACGAGCATCGCGGCGCTGCGCGACAGGAACGGTTCCTGGCGGAACGCGGTCTGCTGGTGCGGTTTCTGGCGCCGGCCGAAGCGGGCGGGAGCGAGCACTCGGGACATCAGGAGGCCCTCCGGTTGGTGAAGCGCATGAACAGGAACGAGAGCACGAACGTGGCGGCGGCCAGCACGACGGAGAACGCGGCAGCCAGGTTCGGGTTGGGCACGGATGCGGTGGTGTAGACGGTCATGTTCGGCGTGAACGTCGAGGTGACGGCCGAGCTGAACGACTGGAACACCTGGGGCTCTGCGAGCAGCTGCAGGGTGCCGATGATGGAGAAGACGGCGGTCATGATGATCGCGGGGCGCACCAGCGGGATCTTGATCGACATCGCGATCCGGAACTGGCTGGCGCCGTCGAGGCGCGCCGCTTCGTACAGCTCCTGCGGGATCGACAGCAGCGACGAGTAGATGATCAGCATGTTGTAGCCGACGAACACCCAGGTGACGACGTTGGCGATCGACCAGAGAACCAGGTCGGCTCCGAGGAAGTCGATGTTCTGGGTGAGGGCTTTGAACGGCGACAGGTTGGGCGAGAACAGGAAGCCCCACATGATGGCGGCGATGACGCCGGGCACCGCGTACGGCACGAAGAACGCGAGGCGGAAGAAGCGGCGGCCGCGCACCAGCGGCGAGTCGAGCAGCAGCGCGAACAGCAGCGCGAGGCCGAGCATCACCGGCACCTGCACGACGCCGAAGATGAGCACGCGACCCACGGAGGTCCAGAACGGTTCGCTCTGGAACACGAGGATGTACTGGGCGAAGCCGCCGAACACCTGCTCGGCTTTGCCGAAGGTGCCGTCGCGCTTCACGACCAGCAGCGACTGCCAGACGGCCATGATGATCGGGATCACGTAGAAGAGCGTGAAGACCACGAGGAACGGCGCGAGCAGCAGGGCGATGGCCGCCTTGTGCGGGGTGCGCCGGCGCCGCGGTTGCGGCCTTCCGGTGGCGCTTCGGGTTGCGGCGAGCTGGGTCATGCCTGCACCTCCTGGATGATGCGCACGGCCCCGGCGGGCACGGTGAGCAGGCCGTCGACGGCCTCCCCCGTGACGAGTTCGCGGCCTGCGGCGGGCAGCTCGGCACTTTCGGCCGAGTGGTTGATGACGAAGAGGAAGCTGCGGGTGCCGTCGGTGTCGCTGCGGCGGACCACCTCGACCTCGGCTCCGGCGCCCGGCTCGGGCACGAGGCCGGCGTCGGCGACGACCCGGTTCGCGAGCGAGCGGTAGGCGTCGTCGTCGAGCACGGTGGCGAGATACCAGGCGGCGCCCGTCTCGGCGTGGCGGGTGATGGCAGGGCCGGCGGCGGACGGGCCGTCGACGAACTGGTCGATCACCTCGGCACCGGCGAGCGCGATCCGCTCCGACCAGAGGGTGGCGGTGGAGCCGGAGCTGAGGGTGAGGGTGGTGCCGGGTACCACGGGCGCGAACTCCTCCACGCGGATGCCGAGCATCTCGCGCAGCGGGCCCGGGTAGCCGCCGAGGTGCACCCGGTCGGTGCTGTCGACGATGCCGGTGTTGAAGGTGACGAACGCGGTGCCGCCGCCGTCGACGAATCGGGTGATCGCATCCGCGTCGGCCTCATCGAGGATGTGCAGGCTCGGGATGATGGCGAGACCGTAGCCGCTGAGGTCGGCGCCCGGCGCGACGATGTCGACGGTGATGCCGGCGGCGCGGAAGGCGCGGTACGCGGCGTGCACCTGGCCGAGATACGTGACGGCTTCGCTGGGGCGCGGGTCGCCATCCGCAGCCCACCACGATTCCCAGCTGAAGACGAGTGCCGCATCCGCACGGGTACGGGTGCCGGGCAGGCCGTCGAGGCTGCGCAGCAGGCGGCCCAGTTCGAGCGCTTCGCGCCACTGGCGGGAGTCGGTACCGGCGTGCGGCACGAGCGCCGAGTGGAACTTCTCGGAACCCTGCGCGGAGGCGCGCCACTGGAAGAAGCAGATGGAGTCGGCGCCGCGGGCGACGTGCGAGGCCGCCGCACGCAGGAGCCCGCCGGGTTCGCGGGCCGGGTTGTATGGCTGCCAGTTGACGGCGCCCGGCGAGGTCTCCATCAGCATCCACGGCTCGCCCTGCGCGAGGCCGCGGGTGAGGTCGGCGGCGAACGCGAGTTCGGCGATCGGGTCGCCGAGGCGGTGGTCGAGGTAGTGGTCGTTGGCGATGAGGTCCATCTCGGGCGCCCACCGCCAGTAGTCGAGGTTGCGGATGTGCGCCGTGACCATGAAGTTCGTGGTGATGGGTGCGTCGCTGCGTTCGCGGATGACGGCGGCCTCGGCGCGGTAATACTCGAGCAGCTGCTCGGAGCTGAACCGCTGGAAGTCGAGCACCTGGCCGGGGTTGCGGAACGAGAGGGTCTGCAGCGGGGTGAGGATCTGGTCCCACCCGCTGTAGCGCTGGCTCCAGAAGCTGGTGCCCCAGGCGCTGTTGAGGGCGTCGAGGGTCTCATAGCGGGCTTCGAGCCAGGCGCGGAAGGCGTCGGCGGTGGTGCCGCAGTAGCAGAGTGCGTTGTGGCATCCGAGTTCGTTCGACACGTGCCAGAGGGCCACCGCGGGGTGCTGGCCGTAGCGTTCGGCGACGCGGGTGGTGAGCTCAAGCGCGTAGGCGCGGAACACGGGCGAGCTGGGGCACCAGGCTTGGCGGCCACCCGGGTAGCGGGTGGTGCCGTCGGATGCTGCGGGCAGGATCTCGGGGTGCAGTGTGGTGAGCCACGGCGGGGCGGAGGCCGTGCCGGTGCCGAGGTTCACGCGGATGCCGGCGGCGTGCAGCAGGCCGATGATCGTGTCGAGGCCGTCGAAGTCGTAGACACCCTTCGCCGGGTTGATGTCGGCCCAGCCGAAGATGTTGATCGCCACGATGCCCACACCGAGCTCGCGCATGAGGGCGATGTCGTCGACCCAGACCTCGCGCGGCCACTGCTCGGGGTTGTAGTCGCAGCCCAGGAGGATGCCGTCGGGGTTGAACACCGATCGGGTTCCGGTGGGCTGCGACGCGGCCTGCATGTCCGGGGCTCCTCGCTTCGTTGCGGACTATGTGAACGTGCACACATGAGGTCGAACCGAAAGGGGTCAGGGTTTTGTGTGAACGTGCACACACTAGGTGGGTTTTCTGCGACGTGTCAAACGGAGGCGGCGATTGCCCCCACAACTAGGCTGATCGCGTGGTCACCCCTCCCCTGCATCCGAAGCGCGCGACCGTGCACGACGTCGCCCGGGTGGCCGGGGTTTCGCGGGGCACGGTGAGCCGACTGCTGAACGGCAAGATGTACGTCTCGGCCGAGGCGCGGGAAGCGATCGAGGAGGCGATCCGCGAGGTCGGCTACGTGCCGAACACGGCGGCCCGCAACCTGGTGCGGCAGCGCACGCAGGCAGTCGGGTTCATCGTGCACGAGCCGCATTCGCTGTTCCTCGAGGACCCGAACATCGGCGCCATCATGCTCGGCGCGAACGCGGCGCTTTCGGAGGCGGACTACCAGATGGTGTGCCTCGTGATCGACTCGCAGCGCGACACGGATCGGGTGGCCCGGTACCTGAACGGCGGGTTCGTCGACGGCGCGATCATCATCTCGGCGCGCACCGAAGACCCGATCACCTCGATCGTGCAGAGCCTGCGCCTGCCGGTGGCGTTCGTCGGTCACCCGCCGGGCGTCGAGGCGTCGTGGGTGGGTGTCGACAACGTCGGCGCCGCCCGGGATGTGGTGGAGCGGCTGCTGCAGACCGGTCGCCGGCGTGTGGGCATGATCGCTGCGGCTTTGGACCGCGACTCGGGTGCCGACCGGTTGGAGGGGTACCGGGCGGCAATGGGCTCCTCGTTCGATCCTGCGCTCGTGGAAGAGGTGCCGCTGTACGCGTTCTCGGCCGGGGTTTCGGGGATGCGGGCGCTGCTCGAGCGCGTGCCGGATCTCGATGGGGTGTTCGCCGCGTCGGATGCGGTGGCCGCCGGCGCGATCGAGACGCTGCGCGCGATGGGTCGCCGGGTGCCTGAGGATGTGGGCATCGTCGGTTTCGACGACTCCGCGTGGGCGCTCCGCACCGACCCCCCGCTCTCCACCGTCTCGCAGCCGGCCGCCGCTCTCGGCTCCGCCGCCGCGGGCGAGGTGCTGTCGCAGCTCGCCGGTGTCGCCCCGGAGGGCGGCATCGTGCTGGAGACCCCGATCGTGTGGCGCGGTTCCGCCTGAAGCCGGTTGAGTAGCGCCGCGCGGAGCGCGACGCGTGTCGAAACCCCGCCGCTACTCCCCCTTCGGCGAAGGATTGATCGGCCGGTACTCCCGCCAGTGCCGCATGTACCCGCGCTGCCCACTCACGCCCGCCGCGACACAGAACACCACCGCGACGACCCCACCGACGACGAACGTGACCCACGCATCCGCCCCCGCCGTCAGCGAGATCGCTGACGCGAGCAACCCGAGCAGGATGGCGTTGACGACGATGATCAGCACCATGCTGCTCCCCATGAGGTGGGATGCCGTCGAACGGGTGCCGAAGAAGTCGTAGGTGCGCACGCTGCCGGCTTCGTCGTCGTGGCTGGAGGCCATGAGGTACGGCCGGATGCCGGGGTCGAGTTCGACGTAGGCGGCCCGCATCCGGTTCATGGCGAGCACGTACATGAGGTCCTCGGTGCCGACGTTGATGACGCGCACCTGGGTGAGTTGGCCGATGATGACGACGATCGCCAGCACGGCGATGGCGGATGGGCCGAACATGCCGCCGAAGTCGGTGGCGTTGCCGATGAGGGCGATGCTGACGAGCCCTGCGGAGAACAGGGTGAGGAAGATGGTGATGCGGGTGAGCACCTCACTTTGGGCGGTGCTGCGGGCGGCGAGGAGCCCCCAGTGCTCGGTGGCGAGCAGTTGGGCGCGGACGGATGCGGGGGGCTGCGGTGGCAGCGTCGGTGCGGCCATGCGACCAGTGTGCTCGCGGTGCCGCCGCCCCTCAAGTCGGTTGAGTAGCGCCGCACCCAAGCCGGTTGAGTAGCGCCGTGCGAAGCGCGACGCGTGTCGAAACCAGCGCCACTAGTCCGTAGGCCGCATCAGCCGCAGAATCTTCACGACTACCGCACCCGCCAGCACGACGACGGCAACGATCGCAGCCGTCACCCCGATCCCGACGCTCTCCGGCTCACCCGTGATCCGCGCGACGGCAACCCAGCTCAACCCCCACGCGATCGCAAGCGCCGGAGCAATCCGCCCACCGCTCACCACGGAGATCGCCAGCCCGACCACCCCGACGACGACGAGCACGGCGATCCCCCATCCGGTGGCCGCATCCGCCCAGCTTTCGGGCGCCACCTGTGTGAGCCACGCGGTGATGTTGGCGACGGTGGCGAGCGTGACCCAGCCGAGGTGCAGCCCGGTGACCCCGTCGATGAGCAGCGCATCCGCGACGCCGTCGCCGCTGACGCGGGTGAGCACGCTGATGCGGAACGTAACGCCCAGCGCGATCAGCAGCACGATGATCGCGATGACGGTGGCGATGAGGGTGGTGAACTGGGCCATGACCAGCCACAACCCGTTGAGCACCATGGTGAGTGCGATCCACCATCCGATGGCGCGTTGCCGGTCACGGGTGCGTTGGCCGGGCAGCGCCTGCCACACCGCGTAGGCGAGGAGGCCGAGGTAGATGGCGCTCCAGATCTGGAACGCGGGGCTCGCCGGCGCCAGGTAGGAGCCGTCTTCGTCGAGCGCGCCGCCCTGAAGGTCTTGCACGGCGGTGCCGCCGAGGAGCCCGGTGCCGACCATTGCGGCGATGATCATGAAGACGGCGGCCGAGATGACTGCGATCTGCCGGGCGAGGTCGTTGGGGCGGGACTGCTGAGTGTCCGTCATGGTTCGACGGTACGTGGCGGCGGCGGATGTGGCGCGGGCCTTGACAGGGGCTCCCTCGCCGGTTGAGTAGCGACGCCCGCAGGGCGCCGCGTGTCGAAACCCCCGCGGTAGCATACTCGTTGCTACCGCGGTAGCATCGCCGCATGCCCACGACGAAGGTGAGCGTCAGCCTCACCGACGCAGATCTCTCGTACCTCGACACGCAGACCCTCTCCGGCCGATACCCGAGCCGCTCCGCTGCTCTGCACGACGCCATCCGCAAGCTTCGCGAGAGCGAACTCGCCGACGCGTACGCAGAGGCGTTCTCGGAGTGGGATGAGGACGCCTGGGATGCGGCCGTCGGCGATGGGCTCACCGCGTGAGCCGTGATGCGGCCGTGCTTCTTCGGCGCGGGGCGATCGTGATGGTCTCGTTCGACCCGGCTACGGGGTCGGAGGCCGCGAAGGTACGCCCGGCCGTGATCGTGAGCAACAACACCGCCAACGCGGCCGCGACGCGAGCCGGCGGGGTGGTCACGGTCGTTCCGGTCACCAGCAACATCTCCCGTGTGTATCCGTTCCAGGTCCTGTTGCCCGCCGCATCCACGGGACTCCCCCGCGATTCGAAGGCGCAGGCTGAGCAACTGCGTTCGGTGTCGGTGACCCGGATCACGGACGCCGCAGGCTGGCTCACCACTGAGCTCATGCACGAGCTCGACGACGCGGTGCGGGTGCATCTGGCGCTGTGAGGCTCAGGGCACCCGAACGCGGGCTGCCGATGCCATCGAGTTCTCGTCCATGCTGCATGGATGCGCAGAGCAGGGCACGTGGTTCGAGATCTCACGGAACACGCGCCCGCTCACTCGTTGATCGTGAAGCTTCTGACCGAGTGGGATGCGGGCCGCATTCGTCTCGGAAGCACTCCAGGCGAAGTCGTCATCGATGATGAGTCGCGCGGATGGTACTGGGGAGTGCTCGGGGAGAGGAAGGTTGCCGAGGTACTCGGCTACCTCGGCCCAGACACGACAGTTCTCCACTCTGTTCCGATCGGCGCGCAGGGCGCTGACGTCGATCACCTGGTGATCGGTCCGGGTGGCGTCTTCACTATCAACACCAAGTACCACTCGGGCGCTTCGATCTGGACAGCCGGCTACGGCTTGCAGGTCAACGGCACAAGCCGCGCGAAGTACCTTCGCAGCGCTGTGCGCGAGGCAGGCCAGGTGGAGAACAGGCTGTCGACGGCGGCAGGATTCGCGGTTCCCGTGTACCCGGTGTTGGCCTTTGTCGACCCGGGGAGCTTCCGCAAGACGGCCCCGAACTACGTCGATGGTGTGGAAGTGAGTGTCACCACGGCCGACAGACTCCTTGAGGCGCTGACCAACAGACGCGAACTGAGCGATGAGCAAGTCGCGCGGGTCGCGCAGGTCGCGCGGGATGTGACCACCTGGCAGAAGGCGCCCCAGCCGACCGCGCCGGGCGAACATTTGGCTCGCGAGTTCGATGCCCTGCGCGAGGCACTCGGGCCCGCGCTCGATCCGCACGGAACGACCAGAGCTCCCTACCGAGCGTCTAGAGCTCCCCGGGCTGGCCAGCGGAGCCGCCGACCCGTCACGCGAAGTCGGCGCGGGGTCGGCGAGCGGCTGGCCATCGGATGCCTGGGGCTCCTGCTGATTCCGATCGCGTTCTTCGTGCTGTCTCAAGTGATGTCGGCTGTCATCACGGGGCTGGTGTCTCGCTGACTCCGTGACCGAACCGAGACTTGCACTCACCTTCCGCAACCCGATAGCGTCGCTCTCCTGCCCATCCGGGCGAGACCTCGATCAGGAGCCAACTGTGCGAACGAATCACGAAACCTTCGCGGGTGTCCGCGGGTTCTCGCGCGCCCAGGCGACGGATCTTGCGAGCTACACCCAGCTCCTGCAGGATTCGGGGAGTGTGCACGACAGCTGACGAGCAGTCGCGCTTCACGCCCCGGTATCCACGCGATCCGGGGTTTTTTGTTTGCCCGGATCACACCACCAACTGAAGACTTGGCGGCTCGCACGAGCCGCCGCATGAGGTAGGGCCTGAGCGGCCGGAGGCTGTTGCCCACCCGGTACCGCGCTTTCGGGCCCCCACCACGGGACTTTGGATCCTGACTGGCATACGCCGTTCGAGTCGGCAGGGTGTCCGCTCCCGCATCAGCCTCCACGTCGCTTTGCGCGGTCGGGTCGCGGTTCGCCGCGAGACCGCATCGCCCGCGGCTGGGAGTCGCGGGCGCGGGCACCCATCCAGACGAGCCACATCCCATCACCACCATCCACCACCACATCTCCGGAGAGGAGAAACGAAATGACCAACATCAGGAACATCGACGTCGGCTGGCGCGCCCTCGTGCAGCCGTGGGAGCTGGCCGTCGTGGCCCGATCCGGAGTGATCGAGCGCATCGAGGGACCGGGCCGGCACCGCCGTCGCCGGCGCGAGGTTTGGCGTGTGATCGACACCCGTGCCCGCTGGATCTCACTGGCCACGCAGGATGTACTGACCGCCGACGGCATGCAGGTGCGCGTCACCCCGGTGGTGCGCTACCGGGTGGTCGACCCGCGCGCCTGGCTGACCGAGGCCGACATCCCGGTCGACGCCGTGTACGTGCTGGCTCAGCTGGCCGTGCGAGAGGCGATCGCGGAGCGTCCGCTGGACGAGGTGCTGTCGTCACGTGCCGACCTGCTTGCAGGCGTTCGCGACGCGTTCACGGCGTCCGTGGTCGCTCTCGGCGCCGAGGTGCTCGAGTTCAGCGTGCGCGACGTGACGCTCTCCGCGGAGCTGCGTCACGCGTTCGCCGAGACGGCTCTCGCCCGCGAGCAGGGCCGCGCGAAGCTCGAGCGTGCTCGGGCGGATGCGGCGGCGCTGCGTTCGCTGGCGAACGTCGCGCAGGTGCTCGAGGCGCACCCGTCGCTGCTGCAGCTGCGCACCCTCGAGGCGGCTGCCGCGGGCGGGCAGTTCATCGTGCGGGTTGGGGACGCCGGGTCGGTCGTGGTCGAGTAGCGCCGCTGGCGGGCGGGCGAGTCCTTCGGGGCTCGCCCGTCATGCGTTGGGCGTCCGCGAATGCGGACGTTGACCCTCGATGTGGGGCGCGCAGTCAACAGACGTACGGAAGCAAGCTTCTCGCATGGCTCTGACGCCACATGCGGTTCTTCGGACGCGCCTCATCGATCATCTCGCCTCGGTCGGAGGCTCGCAGGATCGCGCCGAGATACTAGAGGCCTTGGCAAGTCAATACGCCGACTTGTGGACGATCGAGGATCAACTCCCGCAGAACACGAGACAGTTCGAATCGAAGTGGCGCAATCGAGTCAGCTTCGAGCGCCAAAGAATGGTCGACGAGGGTCTGCTCGAGGCCCGCTCGGATGGCATCTGGAAGCTGACCGCTGCCGGCTCGGTGGCCGTGTTGACGACGAAGTCGGCGCGGACGCTTTGGCTCCAGGACGAGGTGGCGAGACGCGAAGCACTGTGGGCACAGCTGTTGGCGGTGGACGGTTCGGCAACCATTGCTCCGAATCAGGTTCGGCAATTGGGGTTTCACGCTGGCCAGCGCGGCGTGTACGTGGATGTCGCCGCAACTCGCAGTGAGTGGACTCCAGACGGTGTTGCCCTAGGTCTCCTCCATCTGGGAACTCAGTACTCCAACGACATCGCGAGCGACGGTGTGATCTACCAATTCCCGACCACGCAATCCGCTGGTCGCGACCGCACCGAAATCGCCTCCATCGCTATGGCTCAGAAGCTGATGTTGCCGGTCTTCGTTATCGAACGCACCCAGCCGAGCTCGCCAGTCCGCGTCGTCCATCGAGGTCTTGTAGAGGCAGTCGACCTCAAATCGGGAGTCGCCCTCATCACGTTCTATGGGGCCGATCCCGTTCCGACCGCAGAACCGGACGATGATCCCTTCGAGCTCACCGCACCATTGGCGGAATGGCAGACGGCGCGACGGCGGCCACGTCCGAATCAGGCAAGATTTGCCTTCCGAGTGTTCGCTCGATATGGGCGCCAGTGCGCGGTCTGCGACCTCACGCACAAGTCAGTACTGCAGGCCGCGCATCTCCGACCGAAGGCCGGGAGCGGTAGCGACGACCCCCGCAATGGGCTGCCTCTCTGCGCCAACCACCACGGCCTGTTGGATTCGCATGCGTGGGCGATCGACCCCCAAACGAAAGACGTTCTCGTCGACGAGCACGAGTCGTTTGCGAGCCTCGGAATCACACGAACGACGACCGCTTCACTCCGCGCGTATCCGGCCGATGAAGCACTAGAGGACTTGTTCTCGTCCTGGAATCGCGCGCGCAAGACGTAGTCAAGCTAGCGCTTGGAGGCCAAGCGGCGAACCACAGGTAGATCCGGTTCGGCCCAATCGAGCGAGAGCAGCTCTCTCGGCTCCATCCACTGAAGGAGGTCGTGGTCCGAGCTACGCTGCGGTCGAGTCTCAGCAAGTTGTGCTGCGAAGCACGTGAGCTGGATGAGGGTGCCGCCGACCCGCGTTACGTCGGTTTGCAGCTCGTTAAGACCCACGATTTCAACTGCGAGTTCCTCTTGAATCTCTCGCACCAAGGCGGCCCGCGGCGTCTCACCCGGCTCAACTTTGCCGCCGGGGAACTCCCATTTGCCACCAGCTGGCTTCGTGGCCATCCGGCGGCACGCCAGCACCAGGCCGCCGTCTTCAATAACGGCTGCGACCACCGCGATTCGTCGAGTCGATTGAACGGTCACGCCATCAGTCTGTCGGAGCTTCACGCCGCCTGGGCTGTTGGGCCTCGCGCCGAGAGCTAGGCCTCATCGTTGGGTGTCAGGTTGAGGGGCCGGTAGTCGCGCCGATGCCGGATATAGCCGCGCTGAACTTGAACCGTAGCGACCAGCAGAACACCACAGCGATCACGCCCCCGAGCTTGAGCTCACGTCGCGCGGATGCGCCAATCAGTTGCGGCCTCAGTTCCGAAGAGCGTCAGGCAACGCCCTGTGATTCACAACAACCAACTCTTTGTTAGCGCGTGTGAGAGATGTATAGAGCGAGCCCAGTCGCCCTTCGCCTTCAACAGTCGGGAAGTCTGCGGGTTCAACCACGACTACCGCGTCGAACTCGAGACCCCGCGCCTGATCATGCGAATACAAGCGCAGGGCACCCGCCGCACCCTTCCATGCCAGCCCGGTGCCGGATTCGGCGGACCACCCGGCGCGGCGAAGTTCCGTCCGGATGTGGTGCGTGTGCGCGACGATTATTGCAACCGATCCCTCAGCGTGACGGCTGCAGAGCAACGTTGCCTGCGCTACAGCGACCGGGGCGACCTTGTCGCGCTGAGGGGCACGCACAACGAGCGGGTCCGGTCCGTCCGACTGCAATGAAACTAGTGCTCGATCCTTGCGCTGAAGTAGACGATTGGCAAATCGCATAATCGGGGCAGTCGAACGATAGCCACGCTCCAAAGTGGCCACAGGAGTCCTGCCGTCGTCGTCGATCCCAAGCGCGAGCGCGACCGGCCTCCAAGACCGGTACGTGAGCTCGCTTCTTCGCTGGTTCATATCTCCAAGAATTGACCAGCCCTGGGCAGCACCCAACCGGCCGAGGATTTCCCATTCAAGCGGATACACATCTTGGCTTTCGTCAACAATGATGTGCGCGATGTCGCTAAAGACGAAGGGCTTCCTAAACCGGATTCCGAAATACGCTAGAAGAGGCCGCACCTCAGGGCGCCCCTTGATGTGTTCAAAGGGCGGGAGCGCCCGCAAGAACCTAAACCAGTCCGCGTCCATGGCCTCACCATCGGGAAAAGCGGGCGACGTGCGCAGTTGGTCGTATGCAGCCCGAACGGCCTCCAGCCGATTGGCTCCTTCCAGTCTTCCTTCCTTCTTTACGGCGTTGTATGTCGCTCGGAGATACTCGAGCACCTCCTCGCCAACGAGGGCGCCATCGTCGACTCGCGTATCGGTGCCCTCGTCGAACCGCACTCCGGCGAGTTCCTCTAGAAGGTCGGGGAGGGACCTGACCATTACAAAGTCATCGTCATTGCCGACAAGTGCTCGGACGGCCGGTTCAATATGGTTCGCGTATTCGCGAGTAGGTCCAACGAGCATTACAAGCCCATCGGCACGTTGGGGACCAGCGTCCGAGCTGGTTAGATACGCGAGCCGATGCACTGCGATCACCGTCTTACCGGTCCCGGGGTGACCCTGGAAGATGACGGAATCGCTTGAGGGGCGCGTTATCGCGCGATACTGATCCGGTTGGAGTGTTGCGAGGACTGGGGCCATGTCGCCACGCTTCGGGCTCGCCAACTTTCGGAGAAGAATCGGCTCCGCACGTAGTTCCATGTGAGCGTTTGGTCGACTCGACGCAGCTTCGATTTCCGTTCGAACGACGCCAGACGGTCCCGACTCTTGCCCTGCAGACGCCGCGGGAGCCGCAACGAGCATCACCTCGGTGCGATTCAACGGCGGCGGCACCACGAGTTCACGCCGAGGAAAGAGGGGTGTCGGCGGGAGCGCGGATAGCACCTCGTCCTCGAACACGCTGATGCGCCCTCCTCCTACTCGATCGAGTGTCCTCACTGCGTGTATGTCCCCAAGGTGCTCGATCCGACCACCAAGGTAGAACGCCTCGCCAAACAACGGGGCCCAAAGGCTGTACACCGGTATCCCGTTCGCCTCACCACGCTCCGTGCCGATATAGAACTGTTCTCCATCGACGAGTTCGCTGTCCTCGACCAAGCGAACGCGCCCGATCAACGTGCCACTACGAGCAAAATCCACGCGGACGCTCGTGGCCCAAGTGTTCTGAATCTGCGAGTTGACGCGACTCTGTACCCGACGCGCTCGCTCGGCGAGATATTCGTTGTAGCGCTGCTCAGCCGACTGTTCGTCGGCCAGAATCTGCTTCACGTCAGAGGGATTCATCCGTCACCTCAACCCAGCAAACGGCAAGATGCTCAAGACGAATGGCTGCCCCCATTCCCGCCTCAACTTCGGCCATCAGAGCCGCAAATCGTTCCTCAGCACGCCGCTGTTGTCCAAGGTTCATTCGCATCACGCGCTCACTGCGGTCGTTCCGAGTCAGCGTCTCAAGGCGTCGCTGGATGCTGAACAGCCGTCGCTCATGTTGCTCGGCGAGCACACGGCGCCGCGAGTCGGCAAGCACAACGTCTTGTTGGTCTCGCCGCTCCTGCTCCTCCTGCTGTCGCTGAAGTAGGGCGTCGGTTGCACGACGCGCAAGGCGAGGTAGCGCCTCCGGGAGCTGGGCGGTCCCTTCCTGCATGCGTCCTGCGGCAAGCGCAGCGAGAAGCGCATTCGCCGGCCCTTCGCCAACGGCCCGTCCTGTGGCGTCGACGGCCATACCCCATAGCTCATCGCCGCCGCGACTGGCGTTCTTCGCATGCGACACCACCGCAAGGAAGTGGCCACTACTAATCTCGTCGGTGCGAGGGATTCTCGCTGAAGCGAATCGCGCCAGTCGATGCCCGGGAACTTCGACCGCCGCCATAACTAGTGGATTGGTCGACGTAAGCAACGTCGCGCCAGTTTCCTGCGCACGGTCATGATCAAGAGCAAAATAAAGCCCCGACTCCTGGCGCAGGCCGGACGCCAAGGTTTCGATCTCACTGCGCGTACGACGACCCGTCCGAGCGAGGGCTGCCAGTCCGTCGGCCATCGCGGCGTTTCCACGAAACTCCACCGAGCGATACTGGTCGAGCCAACGGACGCCACTGGCATCCAGCGTTCGAGCCCAATCGTCGAGAAGGCACGCGAGCTCGGGAGACCCTACATAGCGCCCGGTCCGTGTCAGCTCCTCGCCAAGGCCCGCTACGGGAACGTCGTTCGCTATCAGGAGTCCGGTGGACGCATCTGCGAGGTCTTCCAACCCTGCCTTTTGGGTCTCTACAGCGACGACGAACTGGTGCGCCTTTGCTTCACGCTCCTGCTCGGTCAGAGTGAAGTCCATCGCTTCTTGAAGGAGGCGCATGTTGGTGCCGATGATCGGCTCTAGCGCTCCGATCGACCCCTCGAAGAGTCCGATTCGATCGAGCACTTTCGCCATCATCTTGGAGTCGATCGCATCTTCATTTACGAAGTTGAGGACAAGTATCTTGTCTTCCTTCTGACCGATTCGATCGATTCGCCCAATCCGCTGCTCGATCTCCATCGGGTTCCACGGGAGGTCGAAGTTGATCACCGCAGAACAGAACTCGAAATCCAGACCCTCGGATGCGACTTTATTTGCAAAGACGAAGTCAAAGTCTCCGGCCCGAAAACTCGCCATGATTCGTCGACGGTCGTCCTTCTTCACTCCGCCATGTAGTACCGCAATCCGAAACTCATCTCCGAACAGGTTCTCGAGTTCCGTAAGCGTCGCGCGCGACCAGGTAAAGAGGAGAGCCTGCTTCTGTTGCCCTTTGAGGTCGCGTAGTTCTTTGCGCAGCACTTCGACCTTGGAATCCGCGGCGGTGGCAAGTGCTCTCGCCGCATGAAGCAATTCGGTGTGCGGCTCGACCAGCCGCGAAGTCGGGACCTCTTCATCCCCACCGTCGTCCGGTCGGCCCTCGAGGACCTCGCGCGCCGCCACGTGGACGCTCGTACTTGCGAGCCGAATCGGCATTTGCATTGAGAAGCCGACGGGTGTGCCTGAGACATCGGCGCGCGCTCGGCACCAACGCAGGTACTCCTCGTAGAATCGCGCTTCGACGTCGGTCCATTCGATTGGGACGCGCAGTGCCTCACGCATCGTCTTGCGCTCGTCAACTTCGGCCTTGCGAGTGCGAGTAACGGTGCTTCCGAGTGGGCTGAGCTCGGCGAGGCACTTTCGTGCGCGGACGATGTCATTCGGCGAGAGAGGAGCCTTTTGCAGCACCTGCAGGAGCTCCGAGTATTCGGCTCGATCGGTGATGGATGCTCCCAAGACCTCATAGTCGAGTCGCGACAACACTGTGCGGTAGTCGCGCATCGTGCTCGAGCGGTCCGTGAGCATCTCGCCGATTCGGTTCAAGACGACGTTCGGCCGGATGCGCAACTCCAAATCTTCGACGGCTTGGTAGTCGGCAGGCTCCAATAGTCCCAACAGGTGAAGCAAGTCTTCTTGCCGAGTGTTGATCGGCGTGGCGGTAAGGAACACGACATTTCCATCGATGCTCCAGCTTGAAAGCCGCTCGCCTAGGTAGTGACTCTTCGTCCCGGTGTTGCGCATTTGGTGGGCTTCGTCGACGATCACGAGATCAAATTCGGGTGGACTCTGCTCATCGTCAAGCTCGTCCAACCCTTTCCAGGTTCGAAGCGTTTCCAATGAGCAGAGGTAGCTGAACCGTTTCGGAAGGCGACCAGTACGGAACTTGTCCAGAAACTCGTCGAGACCCTTGCGATCGAGCACGGCTACTGGCAGGTCGAAGCGCTCCTCCATCTCGTTTTGCCATTTCCCGACCAGGGCAGAAGGACACACGATGAGCACCCGATCGGCCTCGTGACGCGCTTCCAGCTCGGTCCAGATCAGTCCGGCCTCAATTGTCTTGCCGAGGCCGACCTCGTCAGCGATCAGCAGTCGTGCATTCCCGGTCTGAAGGAGCTTAAGAACCGGTTTGAACTGGTAAGGGCGAAATGTAGTGCGAGTGGCCTTGTACGAATAGAGCGTGTCCGCGAACATGCCGGAGAGCTTCGCCCGCGTAAGAGTTGCACCAAACCGTGCAACTGGTGATGGCTCGCCTGCCACCCAGTCTGCGGGTTCGGAGGCCATTTCAGCGATCTTCAGCTTGGACTCCGGAACCCAGTTGAGCGCCCCGTCGCCCCGAACTTGATAGCTCCACGCAGATCCGAGGAAACGACGGTCTCGGACTTCTACGTCTCTGCCTTCCGGGATCGTCAGGACGATATCGTCGCGGGTGAACCGTGGTGGCGGCACTGGATTCGACTCGGCCCACAGCTGCTCACCCCACATGTACGCGTCGACAAGTGGGTGCTCGGGCAACGGGCCGGCAGCCAGCTCTAGTCTCTCTGCGCTTCCCGGTTGTGTTCCGTTTCCAACCTGCACGACCATCGGTGACTCGATGCCGACAAACCAGTAGAGCCCTTCCGGGAGAACACATTCGCTGGCGACTCGCACACCGCCGACATCGTCGATCACCGTTGTCACCGTGGCGCCGACGACAACGACCCGCTCGAAAGCTCCCTGCTCGAGAACATAGGTCAGGTCTTCAACTATCGGGTGGTAGCCAAATTCACCGACGCGGTTTTCGTCGGTCATCAGTTGACGATCCGAATTGCGAAGTCGGTGCCGTCGACGACATCCACAACGGTGATACCCCGTGAGCTTGGCGCTCCGACTACTCGGGTCTTCATGCTGTTCCGCACTCCGTTCGGGCAATGGACATCAGCGGCCGACCTCCCGGGCGCGACAGATCGTGAACCGGCGAGGATGGAAGGCAGTATGCCCGCGGAAGAGAGCTCCGGCCAGTCCATCTTCGGGGGCCTGGTGGCGAGGCGAGCCCCCACGGCCACTAGGCCACTTCCGTTTTCTGGACAACTTCCAGCTCGGCGAACCTCGCCTGCATGGTCACGTTGCCTCTGGTCAGCTTCCTAACGCTAAGAGTCGACGCCTTGTCGTTGGCCAGACGGAGGTTGTTCTCAGAGCCGAGCAGAGACTCCTTGACCTTCTGCAGCCGATCAATCGCCGCATCGATGTCCTTGATGGCCGTGTCGAACTTGCGCTTCGCGAGGTCGTAGTTGCGGCCGAACGCTTCCTTGAAGTCGTCGAGCTCAGACTCGAAGTCGGCGATGTCGATGTTCTGCTTCTTGATCTGCTCAAGCTCGGCCTTCACGACGATGGTGTCCTGCGCCGCGTTGCGCAGAAGGGCGATGATCGCGAGGAAGAACTGCGGGCGGACGACGAACATCTTGGGGTAGAGGTGCGAGACGTCGGTGATGCCGGTGTAGAGGTCGGAATCCTCTTCGAGCATCGAGACGAGCACCGCGTACTCGCAGCCCTTGTCGTTGCGGTCCTTGTCGAGCTTGGCGAGGAAGTCGCTGTTCTTCTTCCTGGTCGCGGTGGCGTCGGATTCGTTCTTCATCTCGAACATGATCGATACGTATTCCACGTGGTCATCGCTGTAGTCACGGAAGACGTAGTCACCCTTCGTGCCGGCGCTCGCGTCGTTGTCCTTGCCGAACTCAGCGTTGGGGAAGGCGAGGGAGCGCATGCGGTTGAACTCGACCTCGCAATGCTGCTCAAGGGTCTCGCCGAGCAGCTTGACCGACAGCTTGGCCTTCATGTCCTTGTAGCGCTCGATGAGCTCGTCCTTCATGGCGAGCTCCTTGGCGTGCGCCTGCGCGAGTGCGGCCTCCTTGACCTTCTGCTCGGCAGCCTGGAGGTCCAGCTTGCTCTTCGCCTCGTTGAGGTTCTTCTCCGCGGTCGACACCGCCTTCGCGACAGCGAGCTCCTGGTTGGTCGCCGCCGACTTGAGGTCCGACTTGAGCCGCTGGATCTCGGTGTCCTTCGTGGCGTTCACCTCCAGCGCTTGCTGCGTTGCGTTCGCCACAGCGAGTGCGATCTCGGTCTCCTTGGCCTTCTCGGCCGCCGCGAGGCGTGCGTGGAGCTCGGTCTCGAACTCGGTGGTGCGCACCTGCTGAACGATGTCGGCGTACTGCGCCTCATCGATGGTGAACAGGGTGCCGCAGTGCGGGCACTTGATCTCGTTCGAAGTGATGGTCGGTGTGGTCTCAGTCACGAGTACCTCCAAGTAGGGGCGAGGGCGAGTTCACGAACGGGCAGCCCCAGTAGCGCTCCGCCAGTTGGCAGCGACGTAATGTCGCCGCAACAGATGGTGGATCAATATGCGCCCTTCCATGCACAGATTGCTGATAAGCCCTCTTATCAGTCTTGTCATTGAATCAGGCCGTCAGCTCGGTGTACTTTGAGTCGCATGTCCACAGCGCCATCGCTCCTCATCGATTTGGCCGGCGTCGCCCGGCTGGCAGGTGTGCAGCGCCCCGTCGCATCGATGTGGCGATCAAGGTTCGCGTCGGCGTCCGATCCCTTCCCGCCGGCTATCGGCGAGAAGGGCGGCCGGACCCAGTTCGACGCCCAGCAGGTCGCCGAATGGCTCGTGCGCACAGGCCACGGCAACAACCCCAAAGCAAGCGGGGACGCCGCTGCTTCGGCGAATCCGTCGGATTTCTCGTTTGCCGACTCGAGCTCTGTCGCCGAGTTGGAAGCCCTCATCGCTCTCTATGCGCAGATCGATGATCTGGACGGACTCACGCCTGCCCAGATCGAGGAGGCCGGCGCCGAGGCGGACCCTCGAGACGACATGCTTCGGGCCGAGATTGCCGCGCACGCGCGCCGGGGTGCACCGTGGGTCGAGTACGCAACGCGTCTTATCGACGCGGCATACTCACCGTCGGCCGCGCTGGCGCTTGTGACCCAGCGACACGCTGTCTCGCAGAGGGCGGCCGGGTCCGCGGGACGGCTCGTAGGCGATGCGATCACCCTGGTCGTCGATGCCGTGCATGCGCTTGTTCGCGAAGGCGATGCCGTGAGGCTCGATGCTAGCGATGCCCCGCTCTCCGCGACACTTGCGGGCAGACTCGGTGACGATGTGAGCATCGTGGTGCCCGCCGACGCCGACAGTCGGCGTGTTCGACGCCAACTGCTCGTCGACGGTCATTGGCTCGCTGATCGAGAGGAAGTCGCGGCCCGCTTCGTCGCAGTCGCGCGCGTTCCGTCTCAGCGAGGCGACGACGTCGCAGGAATCCTGCGAGCCGTCGATGAGGTCGCGTTGTCGCTGCGTGACTCGGATGCGGCAGTAGTGATCGGCCCCGCGAGGGCACTCGTTGATCGGTTGGCGCCGATCGACGAGCGGGCGCGCGCCGACATCCTTCGTTCTGGCCGGGTGCGGGCCATCGCGCGTCTGTCGGCCGGCCTGGTCGATAGCGCGACCCGCGAGCCACTCGCGCTCTGGGTGCTCGGCACGCCGGTAGGTGAGGTAGCGCTGGCGGAGCGAATCACCGCTGTTGCCGATCTCACCGCCATCCCGCTGACTCCGGCTACCCGCGTCGACCTCGTGTCGGACTTGATCGCAGGCATGGGAAGCGGATCCGACCTGCGCGCCCATCAGTTCCGATTCGCGACATTCGTCAGAACGACCTCGCTGCAGGCACGAAGCGACTCGCTCGTGGCATCGGCGACTCGGAAGCCCGTGTCCAAGACCACCGACGCAGCCGACCTTCCCGCGCTTCTCGACCTCGCCGTCGACGCAATCCGCGACGATATCACCCCGGTCGAGATTGCACCTGATTCGCACGACGTTCCGCGAGCCACATCAGTGCCCGAGCTGATCGAGGCCGGCCACTTGAGAAGGATCCAGGGCGTGCGCCTCGGTCATGACGTGCTCGGCTCGGAAGGGCTCGTCGTCGTGACGCCATCCGATCTCGACAACCCCGCGTCGATCGGCCGCACCCGCATCGATCAGCTCGCGTTCGCAGCCCAGAACCCCAACGCGCAACTAACCCGCCCGGGTGACGTGGTCTTCCGCACCAGCCCGACCGCGGCTGCGTGGGTCGATATTGACGGCTCTAAGGTCGTCGCCTACCCCGCCCGCGTGCTGCGTATCACCGCGAGTGACCCCGGCGGCCTCGTCCCCGAGGTCATCGCCACCGACATCACGGGTGCGACCGCTGGCCCCGGCGCATGGAAGCGATGGACGCTGCGTCGCGTCGCCCCGAAGACGATCGCGCCGCTCCGCCGGGCACTCGCCGACATCGCGGCCACCCGCGCAGAACTTGAGGCGCGGGCGACGCGCCTCACCGACTACGCCGCCCTGATCGTCACCGGTGCAACCTCGGGAGCGGTAACCATGATCGACTCGAACCACGCCGCAGATGCGGCAATCACCCAGTAAGGAACAGGCATGCCCCGCACACCGAAAGCCGCTTCTCAGGCGCCGTCAACCATGAAGGAGTTGAAGGACACGCTCTGGAAGGCCGCCGACAAGCTGCGCGGGTCGATGGATGCCTCGCAGTACAAGGACGTCATCCTCGGTCTCGTGTTCCTCAAGTACGTGTCGGACGCCTTCGACGAGCGCCGCGCACGCATCCGCGCCGAGCTTACCGCTGACGGCTACGACGAGGACCAGATCGCCGATCTCATCGACGACACCGACGAGTACACCGGCCGCGGCGTGTTCTGGGTGCCCGCGAACGCACGATGGGGGTTCCTCGCCGAGAATGCGAAGGGTCTGGGGCCGTCGATGGATTCTGCGGAGAAGTCGATCGGCGCGCTCGTCGATGAGGCGATGGATGCCCTCATGCAGGCGAACCCACAGCTTTCGGGCACGCTGCCGCGCATCTTCAACCGCGACAGCGTCGACCAGCGCCGTCTGGGTGAACTCATCGATCTGTTCAACTCTGCGCGCTTCACGACCCAGGGCCAAGGCGGTGCGGACGGACGCCGCGCCCGAGATCTGCTCGGCGAGGTCTACGAGTACTTCCTTGAGAAGTTCGCCGCCGCAGAAGGCAAGCGAGGCGGCGAGTTCTACACGCCCGCCGGCGTCGTGAGAGTGCTCGTCGAACTGCTGCAGCCCACCCGCGGGCGGGTGTACGACCCCGCGTGTGGGTCGGGCGGCATGTTCGTGCAGGCCGAGAAGTTCATCGACGCCCACCACGGCGAAGGCTCGGACATCTCGGTGTATGGGCAGGAACTCAACGAGCGCACTTGGCGTATGGCCAAGATGAACCTCGCCATCCACGGACTCGCCGGCAACCTCGGGCCGCGGTGGGGCGACACCTTCGCCCGAGACCTGCACCCCGACCTGCAGGCCGACTACGTCATGGCAAACCCGCCCTTCAACATCAAGGACTGGGCCCGCAACGAAGAAGACCCCCGCTGGCGGTTCGGCGTGCCCCCGGTAGGCAATGCGAACTACGCGTGGATTCAGCACATCCTCGCCAAGCTCGCCCCCGGCGGTCAGGCCGGCGTCGTGATGGCCAACGGCTCCATGTCGTCGAACTCCGGCGGTGAAGGCCAGATCCGCGCCGAGATCGTGGAAGCCGACCTCGTTTCGTGCATGGTCGCACTGCCGACCCAGCTATTCCGCTCTACAGGGATTCCGGTGTGCGTCTGGTTCTTAGCGAAAGACAAGGGCGCGAGGGCCGGCGAGGTGCTGTTCATCGACGCCCGCCGACTTGGGCACATGGTGGACCGCGCCGAGCGCGCGCTTTCGGACGACGACATTGCCCGGATCGCCGGAACGTTTCACGCGTGGCGCGGAGTCGAATCGGACGCTGCGCCCGACGAGTACGCGGATGTCTCGGGCTTCTGCTACTCGGCGACGCTCGCAGAGGTCAAGGCCGCGGACTACGCGCTGACGCCTGGGCGTTACGTCGGTGCGGTCGAAGCCCGTGATGACGGCGAGCCGATCGAGGAGAAGCTTGAGCGGCTGCGCGCGGAGCTCGAGGCGCAGTTCGCCGAGTCAGCACGGTTGGCCGACGTTGTGCGCGAGCAGGTGGGGAGGGTCGGTGTCTGACATTGCGTTTGGCGAACTTCTCAGCGAACCGCTTCGGAACGGCGTGAGCTACCCATCGCGCACTCGGGGCGAAGGGGCACGGATGGTGAACATGCGCGAAATCTTCGCGCATGACCGCATCACCCACGAGGTGGAGTGTGAGCTGGTACCGCTTACTGCATCGGAATCTAGGTCCTCAATTCTCCGCAGAGGCGACCTCCTCTTCGCTCGGCAGTCGCTGACATATGAGGGCGCTGGCAAAGTCTCGCTTGTCCTGGACGAGTCTGGGCCGACCTGGGATAGCCACCTCATCCGGGCCCGCGTGAACCCCGCGCGCGCGGACTCCTCCTACCTCTTCTACTTCTTCCGTTCGGGCGAAGGGAAACGGCGGATGGAGACAATTGTTCAACAGGTCGCCGCCGCTGGCATCCGCGGATCAGATCTTGCACGTCTGGCCGTCCCCTCGCCCCCGCTCTCGGAGCAGCAGGCGATCGCCGAGGTGCTGGGCGCCCTCGACGACAAGATTGCTGCCAACATCGCACTCGCCACCACCGCTGACGAGCTGGCTCGCGCTGAATACGCGGCGCTCGAGGCTGACGTTGTTCGCGTTGGCGAGGTTGCTGAATCACCGCGTTCAGGCGTGGATCCGTCGAGCGTCGATCCGGGCGAACTCTATGTGGGCCTCGAACACGTGGGGCGCCGCCACATGTGGCTGACGGACGGCGGTCGAGCCGAAGACGTTAGCAGCACCAAGTCGCGGTTTGAACCCGGCGACATCCTTTTCGGCAAGTTGCGTCCCTACTTCCATAAGGTCGTCGGCGCGCCACGAAGCGGAATCTGCTCGACCGACATCCTTGTCGTGCGCTCGCGAGACGAAGGTCTCTCAGGGCTCCTGCTCGCCGCTCTTTCGAGCGATGCTGTGATCGAAGAAGTGGTCGCGGCGAGCGAGGGCACCAGGATGCCGCGTACGAGCTGGAAGGACCTTGCGGCCGTCGAGATTCGATGGCCCACCGCCGACGCGACATCTCAGCTTGCGTCGAGGCTCGACAGCATCCGTGCAGGGGCGCTCGCAGCGTTGGCTGAGAACCGCACCCTCGCCGCAACTCGCGACGCGCTCCTCCCGCAGCTCATGTCGGGCAAGCTCCGCGTCCGCGACGCAGAGGCGGCGGCATCTGAAGTCGGCGTGTGAGAGCGCCCAGCATGACCAACTCGAAAGGGGCACGCATGACTTCGCTCACTGAGGCTGACTGGGAAAGGGATGCGCTCGAGACGCTCGCCGAGCCGCTCGGTTGGCGCCCGGTCACGGGCGAGAGCATCGCGCCCGGTAGCGGGGAGCGGGACACCTGGGACGATCTGCTCATTCGCCCGCGCTTGCTCGATGCCCTTCGTCGCCTGAACCCCGGTATGCCGGGCGAGTACCTGCAGCAGGCGGTGGCCGAGATCGCGGGGCCGAAATCGCAGGATGCGACCACCGAGAATCACCGAATCCACGAATACCTCGTCGGCGGCTATCCGCTCAGCTATTTCGACTCTGACGGCGTTGAGCAGAATCCGCGCCTGCGGTTGCTCGGCGCAGACCCGTCCGAGAATGACTGGCTCGCCGTCAACCAGGTAACGCTGCGGCAGGGCGATGTGCATCGCCGGTTCGACATCGTGTTGTTCGTCAACGGGATGCCGCTGGTCATCGTCGAGCTGAAGCGTGCGGGTTCTGCGTCCACCGGTGTCGCCCCCGCGCACGCGCAGCTACAGACGTACTTGCGCGAGCTTCCGATGGTGTTCCGATTCTGTGTGCTCACACTCGCGAGCGATGGCCTCGAGGCGAAGTATGGCACTCCGTTCACGCCGCTCAATCACTTCGCGCCGTGGAACGTCGATGACGACGGCGCACCGCTGAAGCAGCCACGCATTGAAGAAGGCGTGTCGGTCGAGCCGATCGATGACGCCCTCAATGGCCTATTCAACCAGGAGCGGTTCCTGCAGCTCGTCCGGAACTTCACGGCGTTCGACGAGAGCGCCGACGGACTCACCAAGCGCATCGCGAAGCCGCACCAGTACTTCGCGGTCACGAAGGCAGTCGGGTCGACGGTGCAGGCGGTCGAGACCAACGGCAAGGCCGGTGTGGTGTGGCACACGCAGGGGTCGGGCAAGTCCATGGAGATGGAGCTGTACGCGAACCTCGTGTCGCGACATCCGAAGCTCAAGAACCCGACCGTGATCGTCGTCACCGACCGCACCGAGCTCGACGGGCAGCTGTTCCAGACGTTCGACCAGAGCCTGCTGCTCGCCGAGAAGCCAGTGCAGGTGCGCGAGCGTGCGCAACTACGCGACGAGCTGCGCAACCGGGTCACCGGTGGCATCTACTTCACGACGCTGCAGAAGTTCGGCCTGACCGAGTCCGAAAAGCAGTCGGGCACCCAGCATCCACTGCTCACCGATCGGCGCAACGTGATCGTCGTCGTCGATGAAGCGCACCGCAGCCACTATGACGACCTCGACGGGTACGCCCGGCACCTGCGCGACGCGCTGCCGAACGCCACCCTCATCGCGTTCACCGGAACGCCGATCTCGTTCGCGGAGCGCGACACCCGTGCGGTCTTCGGCGACTACATCGACATCTACGACCTCTCCCGAGCGGTGGATGACGGCGCCACCGTCCCCGTGTACTTCGAGCCGCGGCTCATCAAGGTGTCGTTCGCCGCAGAGGCGACGGATGAAAATATCGACCGGGCCGCCGACGAATACACGCTTGGCCTCGACGACACCGAGCGAGCTCGACTGGAGGCATCCGTCGCTGTCGTCAACGCCGTTTACGGCGCACCCGAGCGCATCGAGACCCTCGCAGCAGATCTAGTCACGCACTGGGAAGAGCGGCGTGAGCGCATGAAGCCGTTCCTCGAGTCGCCGGGCAAGGCCCTCATCGTGGGCGGTACTCGCGAGATCTGCGCGCGGCTCTACTCGGCGATCGTCGACCTGCGCCCCGACTGGCACTCGGACGCACTCGACAGGGGCCGTATCAAGGTCGTCTATTCGGGGTCGGCATCGGATTCGCCACCGGTGAGCGACCACGTGCGCCGTGACTCCGAGAACAAGGCCATCAAAGCGCGTCTGAAGGATGGCAGCGACGAACTCGAACTCGTGATCGTCAAAGACATGATGCTCACCGGGTTCGACGCGCCGCCGCTGCACACCCTGTACCTCGACCGGCCGCTCAAGGGCGCGCTGCTCATGCAGACCCTCGCGCGCGTGAACCGCACATTCAAGGGCAAGCAGGACGGGCTGCTCGTCGCGTATGCGCCGCTGGCCGACAACCTCGCCAAGGCACTGTCGGAATACACCGTCTCGGACCAGGAGAACAAGCCCATCGGTCGGGACGTCGATGAGGCCGTCGGGATCGCGTCGGATCTGGTGGCGCAGATTCGCGAGATGCTCGCGGGCTGCGACTGGCGGTCGATCGCGGCCAAGGGCGGGTCGCGTGCGTGGCGCACTGCCGCGACCACCGCGACGAACTACCTGCGGGATGCAGCAAACCCGCTGAACGCTGTGGAGCTGGGCGCCGAGCGGTTGTCGGCTCAGTACCGGACGGCGACAGGTCGCCTGGCGCGCGCGTGGGCACTTGCGTCGGGGCGTGTCGGCCTTGCCGAACTGCACGATGAGATCGCGTTCTACGAAGAAGTGCGCGTGTGGATGGCGAAGTTCGACGCCGCTGAGCGACAGTCGCGCGATGAGCCGATCCCCGAAGAGATCTCGCGGCTGCTCGGAGCGCTCGTCGCTGACTCGATCGCGCCTGGGGATGTGCTCGACATCTACGACGCCGCCGGTCTCCCGCGGCTCGCGCTCGACGACCTAGGGCCCGAGTTCCTCGCGAAAGCGCAGGCCGCGCCGAACGCACACCTCGCGATCGAGGCGCTGCGCAGATCGTTGACCGACGCCGGCTCCGCCGCAACCCGCGGCAACCTCGTGCGGCAGCGGGCGTTCTCGGAGCGGATCGCGGAGATCATGAACCGCTACACGAACCAGCAGCTCACCTCCGCCGAGGTCATCGCCGAGCTCGTCGAACTGGCGAAGGAGGTCGCGGCCGAAGCATCCCGCGGCTCGCACTTCTCTCCGCCGCTGTCGAGCGACGAGCTCGCCTTCTACGACGCCGTCGCCACCAACGAGTCGGCTGTCGACGTGCAGGGCGACGACGTGCTCGCGCAGATCGCCAGAGAGCTTGTCGCAGTGATGCGCCGAGACGTGCGCACCGACTGGACCGTGCGCGACGACGTGCGTGCCAAGCTGCGTTCATCCATCAAACGGCTGCTCGTGAAGTACAAGTACCCGCCGGACAAGCAGCCCGAAGCGATCAAGCTCGTCATGGACCAGATGGAGTCGATGGCGCCGCGTTATGCGGGCGATCGAGCCACGTAGCCCGACGCGGACCCTGGAGCCGGTAGGTCGATCGTCGACAGTCTTCGGCGCCCGATTACCCCCACTTCACGGCACCCTCTCACCTCACCAGTTGACTTCCGGGAGCGCTCCCGGATACGCTCCTCAACAATTCCGGGAGCGGGGCCCCGCGCCGGAGTGGGG
>JAEWJX010000053.1 GCA_023386365.1 Actinomycetes bacterium
AGTCGGTCAGGCGACCGTCCTCGAGGATCTGCAGCAGCGAGTTGAAGATGTCCGCGTGGGCCTTCTCGACCTCGTCGAACAGCACGACGGAGAACGGCCGGCGGCGCACCTTCTCGGTGAGCTGACCGCCCTCGTCGTACCCGACGTACCCGGGGGGCGAGCCGAACAGCCGCGAGACGGTGTGCTTCTCGGAGAACTCCGACATGTCGAGCTGGATGAGCGCGTCCTCGTCCCCGAAGAGGAACTCGGCGAGCGCCTTGGCCAGCTCGGTCTTCCCGACGCCCGTGGGGCCGGCGAAGATGAACGACCCACCGGGGCGCTTGGGGTCCTTGAGGCCGGCACGCGTACGGCGGATGGCCTGCGAGAGCGCCTTGATCGCCGCGTCCTGGCCGACGACCCGCTTGTGGAGGTTCTCCTCCATGTGGAGCAGCCGGCTGGACTCCTCCTCGGTGAGCTTGAACACCGGGATGCCCGTGGCGTTGGCCAGCACCTCGGCGATGAGCTCCTCGTCGACCTCGGCGACGGCGTCCAGGTCGCCGTTCTTCCAGGCCTTCTCCTTCTCGGCGCGCTTGAGCCCGAGCTGCTTCTCCTCGTCGCGCAGGCGAGCGGCCTTCTCGAAGTCCTGCTCGTCGATCGCGGACTCCTTGTCGCGACGCGTCTCGGCGATCTGCTCGTCGAGCTCGCGCAGCTCCGGCGGGGCCGTCATGCGGCGGATCCGCAGACGCGCGCCGGCCTCGTCGACCAGGTCGATCGCCTTGTCCGGCAGGAACCGGTCGTTGACGTAGCGGTCGGCGAGCGTGGCCGCGGCGACGAGCGCGGAGTCCGTGATGGACACGCGGTGGTGCGCCTCGTAGCGGTCGCGCAGGCCCTTGAGGATCTCGATCGCGTGCTGCAGGTTCGGCTCGGAGACCTGGATCGGCTGGAAGCGCCGCTCCAGGGCCGGGTCCTTCTCGACGTACTTGCGGTACTCGTCGAGCGTGGTCGCGCCGATGGTCTGCAGCTCGCCGCGCGCGAGCATGGGCTTGAGGATCGACGCGGCGTCGATCGCGCCCTCGGCGGCGCCCGCCCCGACGAGCGTGTGGATCTCGTCGATGAACAGGATGATGTCGCCGCGCGTGCGGATCTCCTTGAGGACCTTCTTCAGGCGCTCCTCGAAGTCGCCGCGGTAGCGCGAGCCGGCGACCAGCGCGCCGAGGTCGAGCGTGTAGAGCTGCTTGTCCTTGAGCGTCTCGGGGACGTCGCCGCGGACGATGTCCTGCGCGAGGCCCTCGACGACCGCCGTCTTGCCGACGCCCGGCTCACCGATGAGCACGGGGTTGTTCTTGGTGCGTCGGGTGAGCACCTGGCTGATGCGGCGGATCTCGGAGTCGCGCCCGATGACGGGGTCGAGTTTTCCGCTCTGTGCGATCTGGGTGAGGTTGATGCCGTACTGCTCGAGAGCGCTCTTCTGCTCCTCCTGGCTGGAGGGTGCGCCCTGCATGTTCGCCATGATGCTCCGGGAGAGTTGAGTGTCGGTGACTCAAGTTTAGCGTGATGCCGCCCCGGATGCACCAGAGGGGCGGGAAACGCTCGGAAATCGCCCACCTCGGGTGATTGCTCGCCGCAGACGTGGGTGTAGAAAGGGCACGCGAGCACCTCGGAGTGAGGAGCCGTCACCCTGAAAGGACCACCATGACCTTCCTCAGCAACTTCTGGGACTTCATCTGGCTGCTCTTCTGGACCTTCGCGTTCGTCGCCTACCTGTTCGCGATCTTCGCGATCATCGGCGACCTGTTCCGCGACCACAAGCTCGCCGGCGGGTGGAAGGCGGTCTGGATCATCTTCCTGATCTTCCTGCCGTTCCTCACGGCCCTCGTCTACCTGATCGCCCGCGGCAAGGGCATGGCCGAACGCAGCCAGGCTGCCGCCGCCGACGCGCAGCAGGCGACCGACGCCTACATCCGCCAGGCGGCCGGCAGCTCCGCGAGCCCCGCGGAGGAGATCGCGAAGGCGAAGGCCCTCCTCGACGCCGGGTCGATCACGCAGGCCGAGTACGACACGCTCAAGGCGAAGGCGCTCGGCTAGTCCGACGCCCGCCCCGACGGCGCCGTGCCCTCCCCGGGTGCGGCGCCGTCGGCGTCTGCGGGGAGTTCCTCGTCGATCTCGTCGTCCACCCGCAGCTCGGGCGCGGCCACCCCGGGTTCGTGCGGGTCGGCGTGCTGCCGGATGCGCTCGTTGAGGTAGCTGACGAAGATGGCGGATGCGGCACCGATGATCCCGACACCGCCGATCATCAGGGCCACCGCCCAGGCGCGGCCGGCGGGGGTCACCGGGTAGAGGTCGCCGTATCCGACGGTGAACAGCGTGACGCACGCCCACCAGACGGCGTCGCCGAGGGTCAGGATCACGGCTCCCGGCGCGGGACGCTCGACGACGAGCACCGACAGGGCGATCGAGTAGATGAAGATCACCGCGAACGCGATGGCCAGGACGGCCACCCGGGCGCGCTGCTCGGGACCCGAGCGGCGGGCGAAGAACGGGATGGTGGTCAGGTGCCGCAACTGCACCACCGGCCGCAGCTGCGGCAGGATGGCCGCCACCAGATCCGGGATGCTCCTCCCGAAGAAGTGGGCCCGGTCGGCGGCGAGCACGAACCGCACCACATAGTCGACGATGAACGTCGCCCAGATCGCGAGGAGCACGGAGCCCGCGGCGATACTCAGCGGCGAGAAGAAGCGCGGGTCGACCGCCACCACTGTCCACGCGCCCAGGTAGACGAACGCGAGCACGAGGAACGGTCCGCGGGTGCGCGCCTCCCAGCGGAGGCGACGGGCATCGTCGCGACCGGATGCCGCCGGTCGCCGCCCAGGAGCGGTCTCCACCACGAGGCGATTCTTGTGCAGAGGCGCCTCCGCCGGGTTCCGACCCGCCGAGGCCCCTTTCCGCGGCCCCACCACCGCGAGTACCTTCGGGGACAACTCCGTCCACCCGGATCGAGGAGGGGGAGCATGACGCTCTTCGCCGCATCCTTGTCCGCCGCCGAGGCGCACCTGTCCGCCGGCCGCAACGTGCTCATCCGCGGAGATGCGGGGGCGGGCAAGTCGTCGGTGCTCCGCGAACTCGTCCGACGGGCGGAAGCGGCCGAGACCGCGGTCGTGCCGTTGCGCGCCGTGCCCGCCGCCGTCGACTCCCCGCTCGGGCTGCTGCACACGTCCGCCGACTTCCTCGACGCCGCCGACGGCCGACCCACCGTGACCGTCGCATCCGCGTGGCTGCGATCACGTCTGAACGGGGTGCGCCCGATCATCGCCGTCGACGATGCCGTGTACGCGGACCGGGTCTCGCTCGCCCTGCTGGTGGCGGCCGCCCGCGACGCGGATGCGCTGCTCGTGTGCGTGCACCCCACCGAGGAACGCGACGGCCTCGCCCTCACGAGGGCCACCGGGGAACGGTTCGCCGAGGTCGTCGTGGAGCCGCTCGGCATCCGGGGGATCAACACGCTCTTCACGCAGCACGGAACCGGCGCGGTCGAGGCGACGTTCGTCGCCGACCTCACCACCTGGTCGGCGGGCAACTGCCGCGTCGCACTCGCGCTCTTCGACGCCGGGGTTCGCGCCGGCGTCGTGCAGCGGCTCGACGGCGTCTGGGTGAACTCGGCCGGATGGGACGACTTCCCGTTCGGTGACGCGGCGCCCGAACTGCTGGCCGCGCTGACCGCGGAGGAGTGCGACGCGATCCGCCTGCTCGCGTGGATGGGGGCCATCCCGTTGCCCAGTGCCGAACGCGTGGTGGGTGCCGACCGCATCCGCTCGCTCTCCGCCGCGGGCCGGCTCGTGACCGACGCGCGCGACCCGGCGTCGACCGTGGTCGTCTCGCCGCCGGCACTCACCCGCGCGCTGCTCTCGGCGATGACGCCCCTCGAGCAGGCAGCCCACTCCCGCGCGGTGGAACGCACCCTCGGCGACAGCGAGCGCCCCATGGCGGCCCTCACCGAGACGGCCTGGTGGCGCGACGAGGAGGCCGGAAGCGACCTCCCCGACTCGATCACCTTCCTCACGCAGCGCATGCAGCCCCGGGTGACCGCGTTGTGGCGCGAGTGGATCGACACACCCGAGGTGTCGCGGGCGCTGCGACTGCTGCGCGTGCTGATGGTCTACATGGCCGACACCCCCCGGCTCGCGCGCGTCTTCGCCGAGACGCAGGTGCACGACGACAGCGACCCCGAAGACGTGTCGGCGTTCCTGGTGCTCAGCTACCAGTGGCAGCTCGCCAACGGACGCATCGCCGAGAGCGCCTCCCCCCACCTGCCGTCCGGCTGGGATGTGGGGGCGTGGGCGCCGTCGATCACCTACGCCATCAACGACCTGCTGCTCCCCCTCCGGCACGGCCGACCGGTGACCGCGGTCGTCGACCAGCTGACCGCCGAACCGCCGACCGGACTGCACGACACCGTGCAACTCCTTCGTGCGGAAGCCGCCCTCGAGCGGGGCATGCCGGGCGAAGCGGATGCCGCGGCCGCCGCCGCTCACCGTTACGCGCGAGGCCCGTCCGACCTGTGGGATCGGCTGGATGCGGTGCGCGGCGACGCCCTGCTGGCATCCGGAGCGATCGCCGAAGCCGGCAACTGGTTCCGGGAGCACCTGGCCGCCGGGTACGACCTGGGTGACGCGTTCACGGTGAAGATCCACGCCCGCGGGCTTGCGACGACGCTGCTGCTCGGTGGCGACGCCGCGGGCGCCTGGCGTGCGGTGAGCGCGGCCCTGCGGATCGGACGGCCGGGTCCGCTGTCGGCGGCGCTCGACGAGCGGCTGTTCGGAATCGCCGCGGCGCTGAGCGCCCGGCGCGGCGACCTGACGCTGGCCCAGCGCTTCGCGGACGAACTGGAGCGGGTGCCGTCGCTGGTGCGCCCACGTCTCGACGTGATGCGGGCGTGGGCGCGGGCAGAGATCGCGTACGCGACCCGGCCGGAGGACCCCGACGCATCCGAGCGGCTGTGGGCCGCCGGCACGGAACAGCTCGACCGCGGCGCCCTCCTCCCCGGCCTGATCTGCTGGACGCTCATCGGCTCACCCTTGACGGAGGATCGACTGGCGGAACTGCGGCGCGTGCGCGAGCGGGTGCACACTCCGCTGCTCGACCCCGCCATCCGGGTGCACCGCGCGATAACCGGCGGCGACCCCGAACGCATCCTGCGCACCCTGCGTGGCTTCACCGCGGGCGGGCCGCTGGAGCGGTGCGCGTTCCGCATCGCGAGTGATGCGTGGGAGACGGCACGCGGGACCGAGCTCGACGGCGACTCCATCGAGCGGCTCGCGGACGCCCGGGTCGCCGTGCGCTGGCAGCACCTCGTCGCTCCGTCGAAGCACGACCCGGGGGCGCTCACCGACCGGGAGCGCCAGGTGCTCGAACTGGCGAAGAACGGGCGCAGCAACCGCGACATCGCGGACGCCCTCTTCGTGAGCGTGCGGACGGTCGAGAACCACCTGTACCGCGCGCGCCAGAAGACGGGGAGAACGAGCGGAATGAGTAGCCGCGGCGGCGCCGACTGAGTGTTTTCGCCCGCACTACTCAATGTCGCCTTCGTGACCACTCCATCTGTACTCAGCAGCCTTCGCGCGCGCGAAACAGATGGTGCACTGGCCTCTGCCGAATGCCAGGCGTGGCCCGATTCTCGCGGCCGCACGACCCCAGGGAGAACCACGTGGATCAGTGGATCGACACGATGGTCGGTCGCGACGGCGAACTGACTCGCGCCACCGGGTTCGTTCTCGGGGGCGCCAGCGTTGACGTGGTCGGCGGTCGCGGAAGCGGCCGCTCCGAGTTCCTCAGCACCCTGCGCCACCGGCTCGACGAGATCGGCTGGACGGTGCTGTCGATCCGCGGCGTCGCGTCACTACGCACCCGACCGCTGGGGGTGCTGCAGCTCTCCGGCAAGCTCGGCGCCACCGACGGCCGCACCCTCAACGCGATCCCCGCCGCCGCCGACGCCCTCCGCACCCTCGCGCGCAGCCCCCAGACGGTGCTGCTGGTCGACGACTGGGACGACCTCGACGAGGTCACCTGGGGCGTCGTCGAAGTGGTGCGCCGCACGACCGGCATCCCGGTCGTCGTCTCGCGACTCGACAGCCGCAAGGCGCGCCACACCCCCACCGGCATCGACGCCTCCACCCTCGAGACCGCCTTCGTGATCGAACTCGGGCCGCTCGCGTTCGACGACCTCGAGACCGCCGTGCAGAACCGGCTCGGCGGTCCCGTCGAGGTGGGCACCATGAGCCGCATCTACGCCACCTCGGGCGGGCTCGTCGGCCTCGCCCTCAACCTCGTCGACGCCGGCGTGCGCGAGAGGCGCCTGTGCACCGCGGATGGCGTGTGGGCGGCCGTCGCCGGGCTGTGGAGCCCCAGCCTGCGCGGCATCATGGAGGCGCACCTCGAGAACCTCGACGACGCCGCCCGCGACGCCCTCGAAGTGATCGCCCTCGTGGGGGTGGCGGATGTCGACACCGTCCGCAAACTCGTCGACTGGTCGACGCTCGAAATGTTGGAGGAGCGCGCGCTCGTGCGCATCCTCTCGAGCGGCGCCCGACAACTCGTCACCGTGACACCGCCACTGCTGGTCGAGTTCTTCCGGCACGAACCTCTCGCGGCGCGCCGCATCCGACTGACCGAGTTCATCACCGAACGCCTCGGCAACGCGTCCGCGGTAACCGAGATCATCTCGACGATCCACCCGGTTTGCACCGCGAAGCGCGGCGACGACGCACTGCTCGCCCGCCTGGCCCACGAACGCAACCGCACCCGGCGTCTGGTGGCCCGCTCCCAGTGGGAGTCCGAAGGTTCTCCCGGGGCCGCCGTCGATTACGTCGACGCACTCCTCGCGAGCGGGTCGCCGATGGACGAGGTGGATGAGGTGCTGTCAGAGGTGCCGACGCCGGGCGGCGACGCGCTCGATCGGGCCCGTCACGCGGTGATCCGCGCCAACTGGACCGCGTTCGCCGAGGGCGACGTACGCGGAGCCCTCGATCTGTTGCGGAGGTCGGCCGCCGAGGTCGGCGACTACGCCCCCCTCACCGTCGCCGCCGAGGTGGCGATCCGCACCCGGATGGAGGCCGTGCCCGCCAACGTCGACGACCTGCTCGAAGTGTGCGACGAGCACCCGATCGAGGCGAAGGTCGCGCTCTGGGAGACCCAGCTGCTGGTGCTGGTGAGTCGCGGCCGATTCTCCGACGCCCTCGCGGTGTACGAGCGGTTGTCCCAATGTCGCGAGAGCCGCCCCTCCGCCCAGGCCAGTGGGCTCTCCGCGTTGGCGCTGCTCGGGCAGGGTGACTACGAGGCCGCACTCGAAGGGTCGATGCGCGGCGTGGAGCTCTCGCACGGGGCGCTCGACATGGATGCGGCGCGCGCGTACGGCGCCGTCGCCGCGCTCTGTCTCACCCTCGCCGGCGACTACCAGCCGGCAGACAAGCTGCTCGAATCCCTGCTGACGGCGGGCGACCCGTCACCGTTCCCTCCCGGCATCCCGATGATGTTGAGCAACATCGGATCGGTGATCGCCACACGGCGGGGCGACACCGAAGTCGGCGAACGCCTCGCCCGAGAGGCTCGGGAGCGCGCCCCCTTCGGACCCCTTCCCGGTCAGTCGAGCGCCTGGCCCGAGGCACAGCTGCTGTCCTCCGCAGGCCGTCTCCGAGAGGCCGCCGATCTCATGTGGGCGGCGGCCGACGAACTCTGGAAGCGCGGTGCGACGTTCTCCGCGGCGATGGGCCGCCTCGCATCGGTCGAGATCCACCACGACGACGAGCGCTTGCGCATCGCGGTCGAGTCGGCCAGCCGGTTGGGCGGCGGTCTTCTCCTGTCACACGCCGAGTACCTTCAGGCGCGCGCAACGGAAGACCCCGAACGGATGATGGCCGTCGTGGAGCCGTTGCGCGCGAGCGGTCGACACGGTGTCGCCGTCAACGCCCTCCGCCATGCGGAGCAGTGGTTCATGGACCGCGGCGAGAAGGTGCAGGTACCCGACCTGCATCAGACGGCGGAGGGCAACGAAGACGTACACGGCCTCCAGAGCCTCGACACGCTCCGGTCCGCGACCGGTTCGACGGCACTCACGGACCGCGAGCTGGAGGTGTCGCACCTGGTGGCCCGCGGACTCTCGAACACCGAGATCGCGGCGCGCCTGGTGCTCAGTGTGCGCACGATCGAGAATCACGTGCATCGCATCATGCGCAAGCTCGACCTGACGAACCGGCGGGAACTGAAAGCCTGGATCGAACGACCGAACGTGCCCTAGCTGGAACGGTCTCCGCCGGTGAGTGGGCGCCAGACCACGAGCTGGTTCTGCTTACGCGCCCGGGTGCCGGTGCGCAGTGAGACCACATCCCCCTCGGCACCTGCGGCGAACACGCGGCGGCCGGGTCGGGTGAGCAGCTCGTCGGCCAGCGCCGACTCCAGTTCGCGCACGCGTGCGGTGAGCGCGGTCACCTGGTTCTCGAGTTCGAGGATGCGGCGGATGCCTTCGAGGTTGTAGCCCTCGCCGGAGAGGCGGGCGATCTCGCGCAGCTGCACGACGTCGCGCATCGAGTAGCGGCGCGACTGGCCGGCGGTGCGTTGGGGGCTGACCAACCCCATCCGGTCGTACTGCCGCAGCGTCTGGGGGTGCATGCCGGCGAGTTCGGCCGCGATCGCGATCGCGAACAGCGGCGTCGTCTCGTCCATCACCCGTGGGCCTTCTCGAGCAGCTCGGCGCGGGGGTTCTCGTCGGGCAGCGCCGCCGCGAACTCTTCGAGCTTCTTCTTCGCCTCGCCGGACAGGTGGCTGGGCACGGCGACGTGCACCGTCGCGAGCAGGTCGCCGGTGGCTTTCGCCGTGGCGACGCCGCGACCCTTCACCCGCAGCACGCGACCACTGGGCGTGCCCGGCGCGACGCGCAGCCGCACCGGCTCGCCGTCGAACGTCGGCACCTCGATGGTGGCGCCGAGCGCCGCTTCGGCGAACGTGATCGGCACGTCGAGTCGCAGGTTGACCCCGTCGCGTTCGAACACCGGATGCGGGCGCACGGTCACCGTGAGCACCAGGTCGCCGGCCGTCCCGCCGTCGGGGCTGGGCTGACCTTTGCCCCGCAGCTTGATCTTCTGCCCGTCGGCGACGCCCGCCGGGATCTTCACCTTCGTGCTCTTGCCGCCGGGCAGTTGCAGGGTGACGGTGTCGCCGTGGATGGCGGTGGCGAAGTCGAGGGTCGTGGTGGCGGTGATATCGGCGCCCGGGGTGGGGCCGCCGTAGCCACGGTACCCGCCCGACGGGTTGCCGAATCCGCCGCCACCGAACATGCCGCCGAGGAGGTCTTCGAATCCGCCGGCGCTGTAGTTGGCGCGCGGGCGACCGCCCTGACCGAACATGCCGCCGAAGACGTCCTCGAATCCGCCCGCCCCTCCGGGGGTGAATCGGGCGCCCGAGCCCATGGCGCGGATCTGGTCGTATTCGGCGCGCTCGGATGCGTCGGACAGCACCGCGTACGCTTCGCTGATCTCTTTGAAGCGCGCCTCGGCGGCAGCATCACCCGGGTTGGAGTCGGGGTGATACTGCCGCGCGAGCTTGCGATACGTCTTCTTCAGCTCGGCGTCGGACACGTCCTTGCTGACGCCGAGCACGGCGTAGAAGTCCTTGTCGAACCAGTCCTGGCTGGCCATCGGACTCCTTTCTAGGCGGGAACGCTGACCGCGACCTTGGCGGCGCGGATGAGGCGGTCGCCGAGGGCGTACCCGGTCTGGATCACGTCCTTGACGGTCTCGCCGACGGCGCCCTCCTCGGGCACCTGCACGACGGCCTCGTGGAGGTTCGGGTCGAACGTCTCGCCCACCTCACCCACACGCCGCAGCCCGTACTTCTCGAACCCGGCGCGCAGCTTCTGCGAGACGAGGGTGAGAGGTGCGCCGTCGACGAGGTCACCGTGCGCGTCGGCCCGGTCGAGGTCGTCGATGACGGGCAGCAGTGATCGGATCACTTCGGCGATCACGGCCTCCCGGTTGGCGGCGCGGTCGCGCTCCACCCGGGTGCGGAAGTTCTTGAGGTCGGCCTGCGCACGCGCAGCGATCTCGCGGTACTCCGCCACCAGGTCCTTCTCGGCGTCGGCGAGCAGGGCGAGGTCGTCCTCGCTCAGCCCGTCGCCGTCTTCGGGTGCCTTGTCGGCCGCGGCCTGTTCGGGCCGCGCCTCGCCCGTCTCCGGGTCGATCTTCCGCTTGTCGTTGACCGTGGGCTCTTCCGGCTCGCGGTCTTTGTCGTCGCGGTCCTTGTTCGCCATGGGTTCTATTTCTTCTCGTCCTCGTCGTCGACGATCTCGGCGTCGACCACGTCCTCGTCGGATGCGGTGGGTCCGGCGCCGGTGCCGCTGGTGGGGCTGGCGCCCTCCGCCGCATCCTGGCTGGCCTGGTAGATCGCCTCGCCGAGCTTGGTCTGGCTCTCGTTGAGCTTGTCGAAGGCCGACTTGATGGCCGCCTCGTCTTCGCCCTGGAGTGCCGTCTTGAGGGCTTCGATGTCGCCGCGGACCTCATCCTTCACGGGCTCCGCGATCTTGTCCTCGTTCTCGACGATCAGCTTCTCGAGCGAGTAGACGAGCTGTTCGGCGTTGTTGCGAACCTCGGCGGCTTCGCGACGCGCCTTGTCTTCGGCGGCGTGCTCCTCGGCTTCGCGCACCATGCGGTCGATGTCGTCCTTCGGCAGCGACGAGCCGCCGGTGATGGTCATCGACTGCTCCTTGCCGGTGCCCTTGTCCTTCGCGGAGACGTGCACGATGCCGTTCGCGTCGATGTCGAAGGTGACCTCGATCTGCGGCACGCCGCGCGGGGCGGGGGCGATGCCGGTGAGCTCGAAGGTGCCGAGCGCCTTGTTGTCGCGGGTGAACTCACGCTCGCCCTGGAAGACCTGGATCGCGACCGACGGCTGGTTGTCGTCGGCGGTCGTGAAGGTCTCGCTGCGCTTGGTGGGGATGGCGGTGTTGCGCTCGATGAGCTTCGTCATGATGCCGCCCTTGGTCTCGATGCCGAGGCTGAGGGGGGTGACGTCGATGAGCAGCACGTCCTTGCGCTCGCCGCGAAGCACGCCGGCCTGGAGGGCCGCGCCGACGGCGACGACCTCATCCGGGTTGACGCCTTTGTTGGGGTCCTGGCCGCCGGTGAGCTTCTTCACGAGGTCGGCGACGGCCGGCATGCGGGTGGATCCACCGACGAGCACGACGTGGGCGATGTCGCCCACCTTCACGCCGGCCTCCTTGATGACGTCTTCGAACGGCTTCTTGGTGCGGTCGAGGAGGTCGGAGGTCATCTGCTCGAACTGGGCGCGGGTGAGCGTCTCGTCGAGGTTGGCGGGGCCGTTCTCGGTGAGCGACAGGTAGGGCAGCTGGATGCTGGCGGACATGCCGGAGCTGAGCTCCTTCTTCGCCTGCTCGGCGGCCTCCTTGAGGCGCTGCAGTGCGATCTTGTCGCCCGAGACGTCGACACCGGTGGTGTCCTTGAACTTCTTGATCAGGTGCTCGACGATGCGCTGGTCCCAGTCGTCACCGCCGAGGCGGTTGTCGCCGGAGGTGGAACGCACCTGGATGGTGGAGAAGTCGTCATCCTTGCCCACTTCGAGCAGTGAGACGTCGAAGGTTCCGCCACCGAGGTCGAAGACGAGGATGAGCTCGTCTTCCTTGCCCTTGTCGAGGCCGTAGGCGAGAGCGGCCGCGGTGGGCTCGTTGATGATGCGCAGCACGTTGAGGCCTGCGATCTCGCCGGCCTCCTTGGTGGCCTGACGCTCGGCGTCGTTGAAGTACGCCGGCACGGTAATGACCGCGTCGGTGACGTCTTCGCCGAGGTACTGCTCGGCGTCGCGCTTCAGCTTCTGGAGGATGCGGGCCGACAGCTCCTGCGGGGTGTAGTTCTTGCCGTCGACCTCCTTCTTCCAGTCGGTGCCCATGTGGCGCTTGACGGATGCGATGGTGCGGTCGACGTTGGTGACGGCCTGGCGCTTCGCGGTCTCACCGACGAGCACCTCTCCGTCTTTGGTGAAGGCCACGACCGACGGGGTCGTGCGGAAGCCTTCTGCGTTGGCGATGACGGTGGGCTCTCCGCCCTCGAGGACGGCGACCACCGAGTTGGTGGTTCCGAGGTCGATACCGACTGCTCGAGCCATGTGTGCTGCTCCTTGAAATCTGTGATGAGTCGCCGGACTTGAGCCGCGACGTATCAAGTTTGCACCCCACTTGGGGGGATGTCAAGAAAGGTGAGTCGAGGCGACTCAAGGTGGTCAGCGTGTTCGGAAGTAGCGGAAGAGGTGTCGTTCGCGGATCGTCGCGAACGCGAGGAGGGCCCCGAGCGGCGTCGCCGCGACCCCCGCGACGATTACGCGGAGGCCGAGCTGCGCGAAGGAGCCGGCCTCGGCGGGCGCGGTTGCGACAATGAGGACGATGGCCGCGGTTGCCGCGAGCGCGGCCGGGATCACCCACGTGAGCAGCTCGAGTGCGACGACGGCCGCGAGGGCCGGGCGGGTTACGCCGGCGTGCAGGGCCGAGGCGAGGTGCATCCGCCGGGTGCGGACGGCGAGGAACCCGAGGCCTGCCGCGACGAACGCCGCGACGGGCGGCGCGAATTGTGTGACGCGCTCCGACATCCGGGCGGCGCCGTCGAACGACGCCCCCAGGGTGGCGTTGAGTTGCGCGATGACGGGAGGCTGCGTGTCGGCGACTTCCGGGAGCAGGGTGGTCCGGAGAAGCGCGGGGATCTCGGGCAGTGTCGGCCACACGTCGACCCAGCATTCGTCGAACGTGGTGCCGGCGGGGATGGGGGCGAGTGCCGCGTACCCGAACCCGGGGCGGCGCCCATCCGACGGGTAGGCGAAGGCGCCCGCCACGGGCACGGGGCCTTGTCGAGTCGCCAGGGCGTCGCCTTCGCGCACGGCGAGCGACGCTGCTGCCTGGTCGGAGAGGATGAGGCCCGCCGAAGGCTGGCCCGATGCGTGAAGCACATCGCGGAGGCCCGGGGTGACGTCGAACACGGGCAGCGTGGACGAGGGGAGCGCGTTCGCGACGACGCCCTGGTCGACGGGCCCCCCGGCGCCCCCCGCCC
>JAEWJX010000075.1 GCA_023386365.1 Actinomycetes bacterium
GGGGGCGCGCTGCTCGCGCCGGGGGCGCCCGCGGCGCTAGATGGGCAGCCCCGCGACGTCCGTCGAGCGAGCGCGCACCGCCTTCGGCGAACGCCAAGTCACGCTCGAACCCGCCGACGACGGCATGGCCTACCTCACGGCGTATCTCGGCGCGGTGGATGCGGCCGCGATCCACGACCGACTGACCGGCGCGGCGCACCGGCACCGCGCCGACGGCGACCCGCGCACGGTCGCACAACTTCGGGCCGACGTGCTCGCCGACGTCCTGCTCGACCGCGAGACCACGCTCGGTCTGGGGCCGAGCATGCTCGACGCACTCGGTGCCGACGCCGCCGACGCGACCGAGATGCTGCGCGCCCTCGAACGCGACCTGGGCCCGTTCCGCGGCGTCACGCCCACGGTCATCGTCACCGTTCCGGCCGCCACGCTCCTCGGCGGCGACGAGCCAGCCACCCTCGACGGCATCGGGCCGATCGACCCCGCGACGGCTCGACGCCTCACGTCGCACGCGCCCGCGCTCTATCGACTGCTCACGCATCCCGAAACGGGCGCCGCCCTCTCGCTCGGCCGCACGAGCTACCAGCTCAACGAGGGGCTTCGACGCTGGCTGCGCATCCGCGACGGGTCCTGCCGCTTCCCGATGTGCGGTATCCGGGCGGCGCGCTGCGACATCGACCACACCCACGACTGGGCGCACGGCGGTGGTTCCGACCACGGCAACCTCGCGCACCTGTCGAGAGGCCATCACACCCTCAAACACCACGGCGGATGGCGGGTCACGCAGACGAAACCGGGTGTCGTCACGTGGACCAGCTACCTGGGCCGCGAGTACGAAACCGAACCCGACGTCGCGTGAGGGTGCCGATCATTCGCCACTTCCGAATGTCGCACGCCCTGTATACGGTGTCCACATTCCACGGGAGGACCACCACATGACCGACCTGACCACTCTTCGCGACGCCACCGACGTCGAGATCCTGCTCCCCGGCGACGCCAACTATGAGGCCGTACGCCCCGCCTACTACGGCGTCGGCGACCCCGCCGCGATCGTGCGCCCCACCACCCCCGCCGAGGTCGCCGACGCACTGCGTCTCGCGCGCGAGCAGGGGCTCCCCGTCTCCGTCCGCTCGGGCGGGCACGGCGCGAAAGCGTTCCCCAACCCCGGCGGGCTCGTCATCGACGTCTCGGGCATCGACAGCATCGAGGTGCAGCCGGATGGCACGGTGCGTGTCGGCAGCGGCGCCACCTGGGGTGCGGTGGCCGAGGCGCTCGCGCCGCACGGCCTCGCGATCACCTCCGGCGACACCCGCGACGTCGGTGTCGGCGGGCTGGCGCTCGGAGGCGGCATGGGGTGGCTCGTCCGTGCCGTGGGCCTCACGATCGACATCGTCGAGTCGATCGAACTCGTGACCGTCGACGGCCGGCGGGTCACCGCATCCGCCGATTCGGAGCCGGAGCTGTTCTGGGCGCTCCGCGGCGGCGGCGGCAACTTCGGGGTCGCCACCCACTTCACGTTCCGGCCGGCGAGCCTTCCGGCGATCGTCGGCGGCCGCATCCACCTGGCCCTCGACGACCTCGCCGCCGCGCTCACCGCCTGGCGCGACGTGATGCGCGCGGCCCCCGACGAGCTGTCGGTCACGTTCCTCGCGCTGCCCGCGTTCGACCCGACCGCCGCCCCCAGCGCGCAGCTGCTCGTCTGCTACGCGGGCGACGACGAGGCCGCGGGCCGCGCGGCGATCGCGCCGCTGCTCGAGCTGCCCGGCGTCACCGGATCCGACATCGCCCGCCGCCCCTACGGTGACCTCGTCGAGGAGGCGATGGTGCCGCCACCCGTCACCATGGTGGGCGACAACGGCTTCGCCGACCTCGACGACCAGACCATCGCCGACTACACCGCCTCCATCGCGCAGTCGCCCGGGCCCACCGTCGCCTCCATCCGCTACCTGGGCGGCGCGTTCTCGCGGGTGCCGGCCGATGCGACGGCGTTCGCCGTGCGCGACCGCGAGGTGATGCTGTTCCGTGTGGTGCTGCTGCCGCCGGATGCCGCACCCGAGTTGATCGCCGCCGCCGAAGCCCCGTGGGAGCCGATGCGCGCCCGCATCACCAGCACCTACGGCAACTTCGTCGAGAAGGGCGACCCCGCCCAGCTGCCGCTGCTCTACCCGCCGGCCACCCTCGAACGCCTGCGCGCCGTGAAGAAGCAGTACGACCCCGACAACGTGCTCGCCCGCAACCACAACATCGTCTGACGCGCACCGCACGGCTTCCCACGCGACGGAGCCCGCCCACCGTCGGTACAGGTGACGGGGACGGGCTCCGGCGGTTCGTGCGGACCTAGACCTTCGACTCGGAGCCGAACACCTCGCCCTCCATGGCGTCGTAGCCCTCCTGCTGCGGGTCGCCGTGCAGGCCGCCCGACAGGGCGTACTCCTCCTCCGGCGACAGCACGAGCTGCTTCCGGCCCCACACGGCGAAGCCGATGAGGATGAGGATGTAGACGGCCGCGATCGCGACGATCGCGGGCTGGAACGCCGGGTTCAGCAGGAACCCGAGGAAGATGAGCGCCGCGATGAGCGCCGCGATCACCGCACCCGGGATGCCCCACGGGCTCACGTAGGGCCGCTTCGCGTTCGGGTACCGGCGCCGCAGGATGATGAACGAGATCATCTGCAGCAGGTAGGCGAGAACCGCGCCCCAGACGGCGATGTTGAGCACGATCGCTCCCACCACGCCGCCCGCATCCGGGTTCAGCTTCGTCACCACGTCGAGCACGATCAGCGCCACGAACCCGATGATCGCTCCCACGACGAGCGCCACCCAGGGGGTCTGCCGCTTGCCGGTGAGGGAGAAGAACTTCGGGTAGTAGCCGGCCCGCGACAGCGAGTACATGTTGCGTCCGTAGGCGAACATGATGCCCTGCAGCGACGCCAGCAGACCGATCAGCGCAAACAGCGCCAACACGGCCGCCCAGGTGTCGCCGACGATCGCCCGGAAGCCGTCGAGCAGAGGCTCCAGCGAGACACCCATCGCCTCGGCACCGATCACGCCGGTGTTGAGGAACAGCACCAGGAGGCCGGTGACGATCAGGGTGCCACGCGCCCAGAACCCGGCCCGCGGGATGTCGCGTACCGGGTTGTGTGCCTCTTCGGCGGCGAGCGGCAGCTCCTCGATCCCGAGGAAGAACCACATGGCGAACGGCAGCGCGAACAGGATCGGCAGCGGGCCGTGCGGCAGGAACGTCGACTGACCGGGGTCGGGTTCGATGTTCCACAGCGAGTCCCAGCTGAACGCGCCCGAGAACAGCGCCATCGCCGAGAACACGAGCAGGATGCCGATCGAGATCACCGAAACGACGATCGCGAACTTGAACGAGATCGCAGAACCTGCAGCGTTCAGGGCGATGAAGATCAGGTACAGCACCACCCACCAGATCCACATGTTGTCGCTGAGGTCGAAGTTCAGCAGCTCCGCGGTGATGAAGTTGGCGTACTGCGCCGAGAAGAAGACGATGACGGCGGTGGTGGCGACGTACTCGATCGTCTCGGCGAGGCCGGTGACGAGTCCGCCCCACGGCCCCATCGCCGACCGGGCGAATGAGTACGCGCCACCGGTGTGCGGCATCGCGGCGGCCATCTCCCCGATCGAGAAGATCATGCCGTAGTACATCGCCACGAGGATCACGAAGGCGATGAGCATTCCGCCGAACCCGGCGAACTCGATTCCGAAGTTCCAGCCCGAGAAGTCGCCCGAGATGACGGCCGCGACCGCGAGGCCCCAGAGCCCCCAGACGCCGGCGGCCCTCTTCAGTTTGCGCTTCTCGAAGTAGTCCGATCCGGCGGTCGTGTAGGTGACGCCGGACACCTTCCTCTGGTCTGACATTCGGGTCCTTCCACTGAGGGATGTGGACACGCCAGGACTCCGGCGTCCACGCTTTGGCTGAAAGAATGGCGCTTATTGGTACCTGGTGTCTACCTTTGGGTGTAAACATCATGTGACGTACTGCGAGGGATTCTCGAAGGCGGCAACATGCAATGGTCGGCTCCAGGGCCGAGCCGGCGAGGGGAGAGTCATGGCAGTGCGCTCCGGCAACCTCGAGCTCGCAGAGCTCGAACGCCTCATCGACGACCAGGCCATCGATACGGTCATCGTCGCCTTCCCCGACATGCAGGGCCGACTCGTCGGCAAGCGGGTCTCGGCGAGGCTGTTCCGTGATGAGGTCGCCGCCCACGGCGCCGAAGCCTGCAACTACCTCATCGCGGTGGATGTCGAGATGAACACGGTCGATGGGTACCGCCTGTCGAGCTGGCAGACCGGGTACGGCGACATGGTGCTGAAGCCCGACTTCGACACGCTCCGCCTCATCCCGTGGCTGCCGGGCACGGCGCTCGTCATGGCCGACCTGACCGCCACCGACGACACCCCGCTCATCCAGAGCCCGCGCGCCGTGCTGAAGGCGCAACTCGATCGCCTCGCCGAACGCGGCCTCACCGCGTTCGTCGGAACCGAACTCGAGTTCATCGTGTTCGACGACTCGTACCGCGACGCCTGGGCGAAGGGCTACCAGGGTCTCACCCCCGCATCCGACTACAACATCGACTACGCACTGCTCGCCTCCACCCGGATGGAGCCGCTGCTGCGCGACATCCGCCTCGGCATGGAGGGTGCCGGCATGTACTGCGAGGGTGTGAAGGGCGAGTGCAACCTCGGCCAGCAGGAGATCGCGTTCCGTTTCACCGAGGCGCTCGCCACCTGCGACAACCACACCATCTACAAGAACGGTGCCAAGGAGATCGCCGACAGCCACGGCAAGTCGCTCACCTTCATGGCGAAGTTCAACGAACGCGAAGGCAACTCCTGCCACATCCACCTGTCGGTGCGGGATGCCGACGGTAACGCCGTCATGGCGGGCGACGGCGATCACGGGTTCTCGCCGCTGATGGAGCACTGGATCGCCGGCATCCTCGCGACGATGCGCGAACTGACCCTGTTCTCGGCCCCCAACATCAACTCGTACAAGCGCTACGCGGAGGGCAGCTTCGCACCCACCGCGGTCGCCTGGGGTGTCGACAACCGCACCTGTGCGCTGCGGGTCGTCGGCCACGGTCCGTCGCTGCGCGTGGAGAACCGGGTGCCTGGCGGCGACGTGAACCCCTACCTGGCGGTCGCCGCGATCATCGCCGGCGGCCTGCACGGCATCGAGAACGAACTCGAGCTGGAGCCGCTGCTCTCCGGCAACGCCTACACCTCAGACGCACCCCGCGTGCCGTCCACCCTCGGCGAGGCGGCTGCGCTGTTCTCGCAGTCGGCGGTGGCGCGCGAAGCCTTCGGCGACGACGTGGTCGACCACTATCTGAACAACGCGCGGGTGGAACTCGCGGCGTTCGAGTCGGCGGTCACGGATTGGGAGAGGGTTCGCAACTTTGAGAGGTTCTAGGCCGGTCATCGGTCTCACGACCTACCTGGAGCAGGCGCAGCAGGGGGTGTGGGATGTGCAGGCGTCCTTCCTGCCGAAGGTGTACTTCGACGCGGTGAACCGCGCCGGAGGCATCGCCGTGCTGCTTCCGCCGCAACCGGTGGATGCGGAGATCGCCGCCGAGGTGCTCGACGGCCTCGACGGCATCATCATCACCGGCGGCAAAGACATCGACCCGGCCCGCTACGGCCAGGCACCGCATCCGACCACCGACGAGCCGCGGCCCGACCGCGACGCCTGGGAGGATGCGCTGCTCACGGCGGCGATCGAGCGCGAGCTGCCGTTCCTCGGCATCTGCCGCGGCCTGCAGCTGCTCAACGTCGCCCGCGGCGGCAGCCTCATCCAGCACCTGCCGGATGTGGTGGGCCACACCCGCTACAACGCCGGCGGCGGCTCGTTCACCGTCAACCAGGTGGGCATCGACGCGGGCACGAAGCTCGCCGAACTGGTGCCGGATGACGGCATCGCGGTGAAGAGCTACCACCATCAGGCGATCGACGAGGTGGGCGACGGGCTCGTGGTCACCGCGCGCAGCGAGGACGGTGTCATCCAGGCGGTCGAACTGCCGGGCGTGCCGTTCGGGGTGGGTGTGCAGTGGCATCCGGAAGAGGACGCCGTCAACGACACCCGCCTCTTCGCGGGGCTCGTGGAGGCGGCGCGCACCTACCGCGCCGAGAAGGACGGAGGCGCGCGATGACCGGCACGACGACGCTCATCGACCCGGCGACCGAGCAGGTCATCGGCGAGGTCACCCACACGTCCCTGGAGGAGGTGGATGCCGCGGTCGAGCGGGCCCGCGTCGCGCAACGCGGGTGGGCGTCGCTCGCCCCCGCCGATCGCGCGCTGGCGCTGCGTCGCTTCGCCGACGTGGTGAACGCGCACGTCGAGGAGCTCGCGCAACTGGAGGTGCGCAACTCAGGACACCCCATCTCGTCGGCCCGCTGGGAGGCCGGCCACGTGCGCGACGTCCTGAACTACTACGCGGGCGCCCCCGAACGCCTCATCGGGCAGCAGATCCCGGTGGCGGGCGGCATCGACGTGACCTTCCACGAACCGATCGGCGTCGTGGGGGTGATCGTGCCGTGGAACTTCCCCATGACGATCGCGTCGTGGGGCTTCGCCCCGGCGCTCGCCGCGGGCAACGCGGTGCTGCTGAAGCCCGCCGACTGGACCCCGCTCACCGCCATCCGCCTCGGAGAGCTGGCCCTCGAATCCGGACTGCCGGAAGGTCTCTTCCAGGTGCTCCCGGGTCGCGGCTCGGTGGTGGGGGAGCGTTTCGTGACGCACCCGCACGTGGGCAAGGTCGTGTTCACCGGTTCCACCGAGGTGGGTGCGCGGGTGGCGGCCGGATGCGCGGAGCGGCTGAAGCCGTCGACCCTCGAACTCGGCGGCAAGAGCGCCAACATCGTGTTCGCGGATGCCGACCTCGAGCGGGCGGCGGCGCTCGCGCCCGGGTCCGTGTTCGACAACGCCGGCCAGGACTGCTGCGCCCGCAGCCGCCTGCTGGTGGAGCGCAGCGTGCTCGACCGGTTCCTCGAACTGCTCGAACCGGCGGTCGAGGGCTTCCGGGTGGGGGCGCCGGGCGACGAGGCGACCGAGATGGGCCCCCTCGTGTCGGCCGCGCACCGCGACTCGGTGGCGTCGTTCCTCGACGACTCCGTCGAGGTCGCGTTCCGCGGCACCGCACCCGACGGCCCCGGCTTCTGGTTCGCCCCCACGGTGGTGCTGGCGGGGCGCGGTGACCGCATCGCCACCGACGAGGTGTTCGGGCCGGTGGTGACGGTGCTCCCGTTCGACGACGAGGCCGACGCGCTCGAGCTCGCCAACGCATCCACCTACGGCCTCTCCGGCTCGATCTGGACCAATGACCTCGGCCGCGGCATCCGCGTCGCCCGGGGCCTCGAGTCCGGCACGATCAGCGTGAACTCGCACTCCTCGGTGCGCTACACGACCCCTTTCGGCGGCATGAAGCAGTCGGGACTCGGCCGCGAGCTGGGTCCGGATGCGGCGCTCGCCTTCACCGAGACCAAGAACGTCTTCTTCGCCTCCGCCCCACCCGCTGGTTGAGGAGCGCCGCCGCAGGCGACGCGTCTCGAAACCGTTGAAAGGAACTCCCATGATCGAACCGATCGACCTCACCCAGCGTCTCGCCGGACGCGTCGCCGTCATCACGGGCGGCGCGAGCGGTATCGGGCTCGCCACGGCCCGCCGTTTCGCGGCGGAGGGGGCGACGGTCGTCATCGGCGACCTCGACCCGCTCACCGGCGAGGCGGCCGCGGATGAGGTGGGTGGCCTGTTCGTCCCGGTGAACGTCGCCGACAAGGACAAGGTCGACAACCTCTTCGACACGGCGGCCCGCGAGTGCGGTTCGGTCGACATCGCGTTCAACAACGCCGGCATCTCGCCGGCCGACGACGACTCCATCGAGACCACGGAACTCGACGCGTGGGATCGCGTACAGCTCGTCAACCTCACCAGCGTGTACCTGTGCTCGCGTGCGGCGTTGCGGCACATGGTGCCGGCGGGCCGCGGGTCGATCATCAACACGGCGTCGTTCGTGGCGGTGATGGGGTCGGCCACGTCGCAGATCTCGTACACCGCCTCGAAGGGTGGCGTCCTCGCGATGACGCGCGAGCTGGGTGTGCAGTTCGCCCGCCAGGGCATCCGGGTGAACGCTCTCTGCCCGGGGCCGGTGAACACGCCGCTGCTGAAGGAGCTGTTCGCGAAGGACCCGGAGCGCGCCGCCCGGCGTCTCATCCATGTGCCGGTGGGTCGGTTCGCCGAGCCGGAGGAGTTGGCGGCGGCGGTCGCGTTCCTCGCCAGCGACGACGCGAGCTTCGTCACGGCGTCCACGTTCCTCGTCGACGGTGGCATCTCGTCGGCGTACGTCACCGCGTTGTGAGCTCCGATGGGGGAGGAGACGCCGGAGAGTTCGCTCGTCCATGAGCTGGTGTTCCGGCCTGTGCGGTCGGGCAACTCGCTGGAGGACACCGTCTCGCGTCTGATGCAGACGATCCGCCTGGGGGTGGTGGCGCCGGGGGGCGCGCTTCCGTCGGAGCGGGAGTTGGCGCTGCGGTTCTCGGTGAGCCGTGACACCGTGCGGGAGGCGATCAAGGAGTTGTCGGAGGCCGGGTTCCTCACCGCGCGCCGCGGACGCTACGGCGGCACGTTCGTCACCGACCCGCTGCCCCGGTCGGCGGCCGTCGTGCCTGCCGCCGAGGGGGAGCTCGACGACCTCGTCGGCATCCGCGAGGTGCTGGAGGGCGGATCGGCGCGCCTTGCAGCGATGCGGGATCTGGGCGCCGCGCAGCGTGCCGAGCTGTGGGGCCGTCTCGCCGAGGTGCAGGCCGCGTCAGCCGACGACTACCGCCGTCTCGATTCGCGGCTGCATCTCACGATCGCGGAGCTCGCCGGCATCCCGTCGCTCGTGGGCCTGATCGCCGACAACCGCAGCCGCATCAACGAACTGCTCGACAGCTTCCCGCTGCTGGCGCGCAACATCGAGCACTCGAACCGGCAGCATGAGGCGATCGTGTTGGCGATCCTCGCCGGCAACGACGCGGGCGCCGAGGAGGCGATGCGGGAGCATCTGGAGGGTTCGGCCGCACTGCTGCGCGGCTTCCTCGGCTAGCTTCGACCTCCCTCTCGACTACTCGCGGAAGGCGGGGCGGCGGCGCGCGATCAGCAGGGTGAAGCCGAGGGCGACGAGTGCGACGGCGGTGCCGCCGGCGACGATCGCGGTGGCGCTGTCGATGCCGGTGTCGGCCAGTTCGGGGGCGGCGGCGGGCACCACGACCGGGTCGGGGCAGGTGGTGCTGGTCGTGAACGACACCTCGTCGACCGAGTAGAGCGGGTCGCCCAGCACGCCTTCATCGGTGAAGAACCCGATGAAGCCGAACAGAGTCGTGTCGTCGGAGACGGCTTCGTCGAGCGTGAACGTGACGGTTCCGGAGTTGTCTCCGTCGACGGGGGCGATGCTCGTGAAGTCGGGGCGAGCCTCGATGGTGCCCGCGCCGTCGAACTCGACCGTCGAGGGCACGAAATCGGCGGGGGCTCCGATGTAGAACGACGTCTCGGATGCGCCGACATCGTCGATGAGGGCGCGGTAGCTGACCGAGAAGGCATCGATGGTGCGCGTGCAGCCCTCCGCGAGCACGGGCAGCACCGGACGGTAGCCCTGCAGCACGTAGCTTCCGCCCGCTCCGCTCGCGACCGTGCTGGGGAAGACGGCGGGCCCTTCGGGCTCCCACGGCGTGTAGACGCCGTAGCTGAAGGTCTCGGCGGTGGCGTGCACGACGACGACGTCGGTCACCTCGGTGGTCGTGAGCACCTCCGCGTGGGCGGGTGCGGCGGCGAGAAGGGAGCAGGCGGCGAGCGCGGCGGCGGCGCTGAGGATGGAACGAGGACGCACGGGTATCAGCCTCGGATTCGGGTTCGGGTTGACGGGTTCGCGCCAGCCTAGTGGAGGCGGAACCCGCGCCCGGTCACGCTCCGGGGGTCTTCGGGGTGCGGGGCTTCGGCGCCGCCTTCGGTGCGGCTGCCTTGGGGGCTGCTGCCTTGGGCGCAGCGGCCTTCGGTGCGGCCGCCTTCGGTGCCGCTGCCGCCTTCGGCGCGGCCGCCTTCGGTGCCGGCTTGGTGGCCGGCACGACGGTCGCGGGGGCGGCCGAGGCGTGCGAGGCCGCCGACTTCGGT